>JAUCGK010000056.1 GCA_030378085.1 Candidatus Parabeggiatoa sp. HSG14 | reverse complement strand
GGAAGGCGGATCAGATATAGATAAATCCACTTCTGCAAACAGTGGATTTATCTATATCTGATCCGCCTTCCAGCGAGGTAGTTACTGGGGATGGTCTAAGTTATATGTTAAACATAACAAATAAAGGACCAGAAACGGATGTACAAATTGATTATAGTTTTTCGCCTTCTATGGAAATTGGTGAAATTATAGATTGTACGAGTACAACTTGTAGTTTAAGTGAGTTCGCCGTTGATAGTACATCAGTAATAACCATTCCTATCACAGTACCAAATACAGTGCTTGATGTGGAAAGTGATAAAATAACACTCACAGTATCTAACGGCGATAATACTGTTACTAATGAAGATGTTTCTATATTAAAACCAGATTTATCAATATCATCGGTTACTCCATCTGCTAACCAAGTACTAGCTGGACAAGGATTGAGTTATGACTTAGCAGTCACTAACGATGGTAATGGTGCTGCTACTGGTGTAAAAATACAATATGAATTTCCGAATATTCCAAATATGGTGATGGGTGAAATTACTGGTGCGGGTTGGGAGTGTGATAAACCAACAGCGACTTGTGAATTAGTCGGTAATTTAAGTGCAGGTACTACTGCAAGTGCAATGACGCTTCCTATTACGACACCAGATACTGTAACTGGACCATTGAAAATAGTTGCAACAGTGAATGGCACAAATGAACCCACTGGTGATACCAAGCCTGATGAAAACGTTACAATATTTCCGGCTGAAGCAGATTTGTCAATGACGCAAACCGTTTCTGATGAGGCCGTTGTTGAGGATGGAAATTTTAGATACAATTTGGTTGTAAGTAATGAAGGGCCTGATACAGCTCAAAATGTATCTACTGAGATTGAACTATTAGGTAATTCTGAATATGTTACAGCCATTGGTGATTGGGATTGTTCTAATGTAGGGCAAATAGTAACTTGTAATTTGGCTAGTTTGGCTAATAGTGCTAATAGTGCTTTGAGTATTGAGGTAAAAGGCAAAAATGGTAGTATTAATAATAATGCTACAGTAATATCTGCTGCTCTTGATCCGGATGACACCGATAATCGTAGTTCAAGTCAAAATGTTGTTGTATTTACTTACGATGTGTCCCCAGACACTGAAGTAGCTCCTGATACGATAATGTTAAAAGCTAATTCAGCAGTTGAAGATATAACGTTTTGTTGGAACTCCGGTGATAAATGGGCTGTGGGGGAAGAGACTACTATAGAACTTGAATCAGATGGCGTATCTTATCTTTCACTCTCTGTTAATAATGGAGAAATTGGGGCGAATTGTGAAATTGTAGGTGATACTAGAGAAATTAAGCGTATAAATAATATTATGGTTACTTTAGACCCTAATATTCCACCAGCCGCTTATCTTGAAGTGACTCCACAATCTCTTGCAGCACCGGGTAGTGTTAATTTAAATGCGAGTCATTCCACGGATTCGAGAAATGAACAAAGTGGTAGTGGTATTAATGGTTATCAATTTTCTCATAATGGGGTTATGATACCTAATGATGGTTCTTGGTTAAACGTTGGTATTTATGACTTAGGTATAGGAGTTGGTTTCCATACTTTTACAGCTTTTGTGAAGGATAGTAAAGGAGCTATTAGTACTGCCACTTCTCAGGTTATAGTTGGGGATTCAGATATACCATTGGCTGATTTTAATTTTACAGCCGATAGAATGGAGGCTCCAGCGGCTATTACTTTAAGTGCTGAAACTAATGCAACAATTACAAGTTATGAGTTTACTGTTACAGATCCAAATGGTTTACCTATTAATCTTAATTCAGAATTAACTAACCCAAATGTTAATGTTACTTTTCCCATAATTGGTAATTATCGGGTAAGTCTCAAAGTCACAAATCTTAAGGGAGAGTTTTCTGAAACCAGTAGAGATATCTATATAGGTAGTACTGGAATACCAATAGTTAATGCTAGAGTATCTCCTACAAAAGGACAACAACCACATATAGTTAGATTAACCGCCGGTTTTCTTGATCCAGATGGTCAGCCTTATAAGTCATGCGTGTGGACAATAAAAGACTTAAATAATACGGTCATTAAAAACTGTGATGAAATTGAGACTTATACTTTTAGTGAAGTTGGTAAATTTGCAGTTGAGTTAAAAGCTTTTGATGTAGAAGATGAATTTGGTATAGATTCTAAAATTGTGGACGTATATGCACCGGGAACGCCAGTGCCTACAGTAGATATCATACCTCTTAAGGGTTTTTCGTCTTTGACGGTTACTGCTGTTGCTAGTGCTATTGATCCTAATCCAATGGATGAGGTAAGTTTTTTGTGGAATTCCCCTAATGGCGCAATTTCAGAACCTCAAAAAGAGCGGACAAATATAACTTTCACTGGTGTTGGTGAGTATGATGTGACAGTGACTGCTAAGGATGATTCTATTGCTGAGTTGTCTGCGACTTCGCCAGAGAGAAAAGTTACGGTTGTGGCAGTGCCTAAAATTACTACCAATGCAACGGTTGGTTGTAAAGCTTTAATTGTAAATTTTGGGATTGATTCTAATCCTGATATTGATTATTTTCAATACAACTGGAGTTCTGATAAGGGACAACCAGAATCGGCTAATGAGCCAAATACAAACATTACTTTTCCGATAAATGAGTCGGCAGTAGTTACTTTAAAAGTGACGGACAATAATGGAACAGAGAAAGTAATTACAAAAACTGTTTCTACGGTATGTGATAATGTAGTTCCTATAGCTAACATGGCGTTTGTTACTGAGGCAGTAAAAGGATTTGCGCCATTTACGGTGACAGTGAAAAATCAAGGTTCTTACGATCCAGATAATACGAAAGACCCATTGTTATTTAGGTGGATAGCGGATACTGCTCATTCAATAGCCTTGCCAACTGCTGCTGAAACTGCAATTACTTTTAGGACTGTTGGTACGCATAATATTGCTTTAGAAGTTGGGGATAGTATTGCAACTACTTTGTCAACATTAAAAACTGTGGAGGTTATTGCGCCACCTCAAATTAAGGCTTCTGCAACTGAAGTTTGTCCATCAACATCTGTGAATCTTAGTGTACCTCAAGAGCAAGGGTTTAGTTATCTTTGGAGTTCCGCAAGTTTGCCGGATATTAATAATACAACTTCTGCATTGACGGTTGCTGCTGAACAGTCGTTTATGATGAATTTGCAGATTACTGATGCTAATGGCACTCAGGTAAATGTTCCTAAACAAATAACTGTTTTGCCAGCATCATCGGAGCAATGTACTGATCCGGTAGACCCTGTACAGGCGGTGATTATGCCGGTTCCACCTCAAATACAGGTTGGTCAGAATTTACATGTTGATGGTAGTATTTCGACTGGACCTGTTGTGCGTTATGAGTGGTCGACGACTGATGGTCAGCAATGTACAACTGAGATATGTGATTTTACATTTGCTACTGCTGGAACTCAGATAGTTACTCTTAAAGTTTATGATAATGAAGGAAGTCCAAGTGGTGCAACAGTATCGGTTGATGTTATACCTCTTGTTACGAAACCAGTACAAGCTGTCATTATTCCGATTCCATCTCAAATACAAATAAATCAAAGTTTGTCTGTTAATGGTAGCACTTCGACTGGGCCTATCGTGAATTATGCTTGGTCAACGAGTGATGGTCAGACATGTGCATCAAAGCTATGTCCTTTAACGTTTACGAGTGTTGGAACAAAAAATATTACGCTTACAGTGAGTGGTGATGGTGGTGGAATTACGAGTAGTGCAACAGTGTCGGTTGAGGTTGTTGCTGAACCTATTCCTCTAAAAGCTATAATTATTCCGGTTCCGTCTCAGATACAGGTCAATGAAAGTTTGTCTATTGATGGTAGTACTTCTACAGGTTCTATTGTGAGTTATGCGTGGTCAACGAGTGATGGTCAAACATGTGCATTACAGATATGTCCATTTACGTTTACCAGTATTGGGACTAAAAATATTACGCTTACAGTAAGTGGTGATGGTGAAACTCCGAGTAGTGCGACAGTGTCAGTTAATGTTATTCAATCGACTATTGAAACACCTCCTCCAGTTCCAACTGTTGGTATTGCTGATAAAAATTTGAATCCTGATGATGGTAGCAAGCCTACGTTGACTCTTAATGCGGGTAATAATCCTGATATTGCTCAGTATAAGTGGATTATTCGTGATAAGGATAATAAAATTGTTAGTGAAAAATATAGTAATAAACCCACTTTCTTTTTTGATGAGCCTGGTGATTTCACTATAGAACTCGTAGTTAAAGGTAAAAATGGTATTGACAGTGAGCCTGTGGTAGTAAAAAATGTTAATGTGCCAGTTCAGATACCACCTGAATTTCCAGATGTTGAAACTACTAGTGAAAATTTGGCTCCTAGCGATGGTAGTAAACCTACATTGACTCTTGATGCTGGTAATAATCCTGATATTGCCGAGTATAAGTGGACTGTTCGTGATGCGAATGGGCAAGTTGTTAGTAAGAGTGATGAGAGTAAACCAACTTTTTCCTTTGATAATTCCGGAGATTTTACTGTAGATTTAACGGTGAAAGGTAAAAATGGTAAGTTAAGTAAGCCCAAGCAAGTGAAAAAAGTTACTGTGCCAATTCCACCAGTTGTTGTTGTTAGTCCCACATTTCCAGTTGTTGGAATTGATAAAGTAGAATTTTTGCCTGATGGTAATGGTAAGGCGATAAAGAAAGTGACTCTTGATGCAGGTGAAAATCCTGAGATTATTGAGTATAAGTGGACTGTTACTGATAAAGATGGAAATGTTGTTGGTGAGGAATATAATAATAAACCTACTTTTTTCTTAGATGAACCCGGAAAGTTTAATGTAAATTTAACGGTTAAGGATAAAAATGATCTTGTTGGTGGGCCTAAAAAAGTAATGGAGATTTCAGGGCCTCCTGCTCAACCTTCTGTTCCTGATGTTCAGGCTATTTATAATGGGTTAAATGCTGACGGTAATAAAAAAATGACCTTAAAGGTTGCCGAGGATAATCCAAATGTTGAGTATGAATGGAAAACTTCTGATGGTAAAGTGCTATCTGGTAAAGATGTTGAATTTTTACTTGCAGAAGGGGATGAACCTTTTGTTGATTTAACTATTAGGGATAAAAGGAATGGTGCTACTACTGTTGAGAGAATAAATTTGATCTTTGACAGTGAGAAAGGTGAGATTGTAGTTATACCGCAGGGAGAAATAGTTATAAATCCACCATTAGAAAATCTTGCTGCTATTATTAAGCATGATAGACAACAGAAATCGGAGATTTATGGCACTGTTCCGTTTAAGTTAATTCTTGATGGTTCTGGTTCTATTGGTAAAATCAAGGATAAGGATTATGTATGGAAGACTGACGATACAAATGCTACAACAGGGCCTGAGTATACTAGAACTTTTGACTCTTCGGGAATATATGAAATTTCTCTAACAGTTTGGGAAGATGCAAATACAAGTCATTTGGCTCGTGTAACAGTTATTGTAAATCCTAAAAATGTACAGGCGGTTATTACTCATAATGGACAGAGAGTTAGTTCTAAAATTGAGGACATAATTCCGTTTGATTTGACTCTTGATGGTTCTGGTTCTGAAGGTGAGGTTGTGTCTTATGAATGGGCAGTATCTGGGGAGGTTGCTTCTGAGGACAAAGTCATATATACTAAAACCTTTAATTTAATAGGTGAATACGAAATATCTTTAACTGTTTGTAATCAGGAAAATAAATGTGATTCTACTCGTGTAGATGTTGTTGTAAAAGAACCACCACCATTGGATATTTTGGTTTTTGAACTACTAAATGATGGTAAAACCGGCGGTGAGTATTATCCGGGAAATATACTTGAGTTACAGTTGAATGTTAATTTACATGATGGAGTTGAGTGTACAGAAGCTGATCTTTGGGTTGCTATTTTTCCTCCAGCTAAGCTGGTAACAGATATGAAGATTAGTCCTAGTTCACCATATTTATTTTTCCATAAGGATGGTAACAATAATCCAATCTTTACTTTTAGGTCAGATGAGGTAGAATCTATTAAACCACAGAAATATATGACGTTGATTAATCCTGAAAGTAGGACTCTTGAGTTGTTGAATATAACGATGCCAGAAATACCAAAAGGCGAGTATATATTTTATGCTGGATTGGTGAAGACGGGTAAAGACCCCCTTGAAACTAAGCCTTTTGAGGAGGCATTTTGCGTTAATCCAAATACAGGAGATATGTTGCTAATTGGCCCATTTGTGGTTAAAGTTAAAGTTAAAGTTTTTGAGGATTGATTGTTGGATAGTTGCTAATTTGGGCTATTTAGCTTGAATTAGCAGCTTTTGGTAGGATTCCTATTTATAATACTAGTTATAAATTGGAATAATTATAGTAGGAGTTATATAGTACTCCTAAATGAGTTGTGGAATTCCTCCCTTTGAAAAATGAAGGTTAGGGGGGGATTTTTTTACAAATCATTTAGGATATCTATATGAATTTTTTGACCATTGGAGTAACTTAACAGATAACAATGAAATATTTTAAATTTTTGTTTCATGTTTTAGTCGTTTGGTTTATTTCTAGTTTTGCTGTTGCGGGAGATACAGATGTTATACCGCGAAACCCTGTTGCACATGGCGTTGTTTCATATATTAACTCAATGACTATCGAGGTTGATGCGAGTGGGTCTATTGTTGGTATTGATGGCGGTAGTCTCGAATATGAATGGTATCTACTAGACATTCCAGACGGTTGTGATGTTGATAAACAAAGCATAAATAAATTTAAAGGGACTTTTACATTCTCAGAAGAATGTAGTAATACTTCCGTTGGAATTTCACTTGAGGTTACTAATAAGGCCGGCCTTAGTCATGCCACAAACACTGTTCCTATAGGTGGTAATAATAGTGGTACGGTTGTTGTTGATAAAACTACCGGTTATAAACCTGTTGGGCAGGATGAAAGTTGTTACATAACTGCTACCGTTGGTACTAAATCCTTTAAAAAGGACGAGCATATAAAATTCAACAAAGAAAAAGAGGACTCATTACCAATAACATTTAAAACTAATTGTGACTCTGATAATCATGAAATTTGGTTGTATAATGACGATAACCTAGATACACCACTTTATGAGTGCATACATGGTAAAAAATGTGAGATTGATACTGGAGACTATTATGCAACAGTAGTAAAAATAGTGGATAATGTAGGAAAACCGTTAGAATCTTCATTTGGAAAACAAGTTTCATTAACTGACTTTTGTGCAACTATACGGGAAGATAATTTTTTTAAAATTTTACAAGATAATAAAGAAGGTACCCAATTAAATATATTATCTTCCTGTATTGATTCAATAGAAGTCAACAATATAAAGGGTTATTTTGATAGTCCTAAAGACCCTGACTGTCAAGGCTACATCCCTTCTGAACCTGAATCTAATAATAAAACCCATTTGACCGTAAAACTCACAAATGGATTACCACCAATAGCGTGTACATATAAGTTAACAACAACTATTGAAGATGAAAATGGTTCTAGTGTTAGTTCAGAAACTGACGTCAAGTTATATCCAGAAAATTCAAGAGGTACCACTGAAAAACCCATATATGTTCCCACTGAAAAATCAATAGTAAGTATTATAAACTCAAATGTTAATGGTACTTTACAAAATGGTATTGAGTTTGACCAGAAAGATAATGGTGAGTTTATTATTGAGGGTTTATCAGGCTATATTACTGCAACGGTATATCTTATAGAACCGCTATTTTCTGAAAGAGACGGTTGTCTTGGAAATGGTTCAGAATTACTAGTGGTTAAAGAAGATACTTATCACAATGATACTATCACTAGTTTTAGAATACCAATTAGGCTGCTAAATAGGTATGCAAAACTGGAATTTAGAGTTACCAGTGGTAATATTATTCCTCCTATTGAAATAAGCCATGATCATGATGAAATCGTTGATCTTCATTTTTTTACAATGTCCAAAGATGACGGGTGTATTGATTGGAAACCCGATACTATTTCCCAAATTGAATATTCTACCTTGGATACCATAAGAATATATATCTACATAAATATTGATAAATTATTGTCTGATGATGCTTGTTCAGTTCAAGATGATAAACTTGTAGTAAATGTAGATATGACAGATGGGAATAACAATCTTTTAGAGCCATTCTCATTAGCAGGAACAAATGATGTACAGCCAATTAACACTCCTTTTAAAACATTCAATAGTAGTTTTATGGGAAGAAGCGATGGAATCTTAATGTTGAATTTAATTGATATGCTTGATGGACGACCTTTGTCGTTTTATCCAGATTTTCGTTTTACGTTTACCCCATTTGTAGAAAATCGGTATATTGCAGAACGCTATTGTTCACAGCCTAAGTCATTTGGTGTTGATATACGTCCATTGGTTAAAGGTCACTAACTTAGTTACTTTATTCTAATTATAGTTGAACTGATTATACTTTGACTATAATTAGATTAAACGCTTGTTTCACTTTCACTGGTTTAAGGAAGATACTTTATGTCTAAATTGAGAATATTATTTATTATTTGTTTATCGCTAGTTTCCAGCCTAACTATAGCTGAAGACGATTGTAGATTGGAGATTAAACCATTATTCGGTAATATAGTTGGAAATTCTAGTCTTTCAGTATTTTTAGAAGCTACA
Organism: Candidatus Parabeggiatoa sp. HSG14; assembly: GCA_030378085.1. Taxonomy (GTDB): domain Bacteria; phylum Pseudomonadota; class Gammaproteobacteria; order Beggiatoales; family Beggiatoaceae; genus Parabeggiatoa. Next base: position 13,843 of record JAUCGK010000056.1, on the reverse strand, counting down.
GGTAGTAATTGTGGTAAGGGAGTATTTCGTTGGATAGAATATGAAGGAGAGCATGACTATGAAGGAAAAGAAATTGAACAAGGCAATAGAGTGACAACTAAATTGAAGGGAGTAGGTAGACATATAATTTGCCTAAATGGTATTTGTGAAGAAATTGTAGTAAATGAATTATGTGCCAACCTAACCAACCTAAAACAAGTTGTTTACCCCAATACTGACTATGATTTAGAAACCAATATTTGCAACCCAGCTTTTGGTACTACTCCTAGACCTGAAACTTACGCATTTTCTCCTCCAACTACTAGTGAATCAGAATGTGAAGGTTATGAACCTAAAATACAATATACTCAAGGAAAATGGGTAATGCAAGTAGGTTCACTCCCACCAAATAAGGAATTTAAGGAATCTAAGGAATCCTGTGATTACACATTTAATTTTACCGTAAAAGATACAAATGAATCTCCAACAATAGCAACCTCAGAATATACAATAACGGTAAAAAAACCAATAGGTGGCTATGCTGTTTTAATCCAAGGTTATGGAGAATCTGAATCAAACCCACATAAAAAAACCCTTGATTATGTTGAACAAACATTTAAAGATGCTGGTTTTGACGATGATGATATTTATTACTTACATCATGGAAAAGATAGCGAATTAATTCCAACGATAAGTAATATTGAAGGTATTTTTGATGAATTAGCGCATAAAACGGAGGTTCCTCTTTATCTTGTGATGGTTGGTAATAGCAAAAAACGACAATTTCTTCTCAATCAAGAAATAGATGAGGAAATTATTACGCCTACAACTGTAAAAAATTGGTTATCAAAGCTAAAATCTACTCAACCACAAATTATCATTGTGGGTAGTTGCTATTCTGGTAAATTTATTGACATATCTGAAAATAAGACAGGACTTGAAACAGGAAGTAGAGTTGTTATTACCAGCACTGATGCGGATAGTGTTGCTTATAGAAGTATAAAATATGGCCAACAAGATGATAATGTTAGATATGGCTCATTTTTTGTGACAGAATTATTTAGATATTTTGGGGCTGGCTATTCACTTCAAGAATCATTCAATAGTGCTAGACAACATACTATGTTATACACTAAAAATGGTGATTATGGACAACAAAAGCCAATATTAAAATTTGGTGTAAATCCAAAAAGATTTCTTAATGAAAACAAACGAGAAATCTTCTATGCAGATTTTATAACTGAACCTATGTTTTTATCTCCAAATGATAGAGAAAGAAAAAAACTATCTATTAATTTTAAAAGTGGAAAGATTCCTGAGTTTATCTCTGTGTTTTTTCATCAAGTTAAACCTGAGATAAGCACAGATAATACTGCTGGTATAGTAGAACAACAAGACCGAGTTTCGCCGGGATTTTATCCAAAAGACGGAAAACCTCTTTCTTGTAATAAAAAAGAAGGTATATGTTACACATTTGTTGATACTGCAAATGATATAGATGATTCTGGAACATATGAAGTTTTTTATACGATAAAGTATAATGATACCCCTTTTTATACAAAACGTTCTTTCATTTACAGAGAAAAAGAAGACAATACAACACCGCCGACTAAACCTGAAATATTACTACCACCAGACAGTAAATCTATTGCAACTATTCCAACTTTTGTTTGGAAACATTCAAAAGATGTGGACAAGCCTATTAACTACACGTTGACAGTTTTTGAATGTGAAAACAAGAACGAATGTGAAGAAGTAGTTTATACACAAGAAGGATTAGGAAATTTAGGGGACTTGAATTTTGCTCAAATAAATTTTCTTAATGATTTTACAGGTTATAAATTACAAATAGATGCTATTGATTTTTACGGAAAAGTAGCACAAAATGATTTGGAATTTTTTGTTAATGAACATGGTGCAAAAGAATGTCTTATAGAGGATTATAATTCTATAGAAACACTATGTGAAGGATGTCCTAAACAGTACTGTTGTCCTAGTGATCGTTATAGAATCAATAAAGTTAAGGTAGGAACTGTTTGGTATGAAGGGACTTTAATAAGAAGTTCTACAAAACACCTTTATAATGGAGAAAATGTTAGGTTAATTACACCAACTCAGAATGAAGTAGATGCAATTTATTATCCCAATTTATTAAAAATAATACGTGGTGATAGAAATGAGCATGATTATATCTATATGGAGTTAATGCCTAGTGAGCCTCCGTATAAATTTAAATGTACTCTTCCGAAAAAGTAATATTTGGGTACAATAATGTTAATTATCTGAATCAGAATTTGAAAAATCAAAATTTGAAAAATCAAAGAATTTTTAGAATAAACTGTTTAACTTGAAAGATATTATTCTGTAAATTCTGATTCAGAGAATTATTGTGTATTTTTGGTAAACCTGCGTAAATCAAAAATTAATTGGAAATCAAAATGTCATTACTAAAAATATTTTTTATGGTTACGTTTTTTAGTATGAGCAATGTTCATGCTGAAATCATAACTGATGGTACTTTAGGCGTGCAAAGAAATTTGTCTTTATCTGGTTCCGAATTTACAATAGATTCCAAGTTAGGTAAACAACATGGCGGTAATTTATTTCATAGTTTTCAAGAATTTAATTTAAACAAAGGTGAAATAGCCAAGTTTACAAACGAGAATCCAACAGTGCCAATAGATAATATTATCAGTCGTGTTACTGGAGGCAATTCTTCTTTCATAGATGGCATATTAGAATCCGAAATATCTAATGCCAACATGTACCTTTTGAATCCGTTCGGAATTATATTTGGAGAAAATGCTCGTTTAAATATTCAAGGTTCCTTTCATGCTAGCACTGCTGACTATTTACTTTTAGGTGAAAAGGGAAAATTTAATGCTACTAATCCAAATAATAGTTCATTAAGAATAGCTGAACCTAGTGCTTTTGGATTTTTACCAAATAAAATGCCGGCAAGTATTACGAAAAATAATAGCTTGCTTGAAGTACCAAATGAAAAAACTCTATCCTTTATAGGTGGTGATATAACACTGAATGATAAACATGGTAGCAATGATAATTCAATGCTAACAGCAAAAGGAGGGGCAATCAACTTGATTAGTATAGCTTCTTCGGGGGAAAAAGTAGAAATACCTATCAAAGAAGGAAAAATGTTTGCTAAAGAATATCCAGATACTAACAGATTTGGTACTATAGAAATAAAAGATATTGATGCTAAAGAAGCGAATATAAACACTAGCTATAACGGTGGTGGAAGTATCTATATTAAAGGCGGTAAAATAATTATGGAGAATGTGTATATATTTTCAGATACTGAAGACAACGTAAATGGAAAAGATATAACCATTCAAGCTGATGAATTGACCATAAGAAAATCTAGAATCACTACTGAATCTTTTGGTATAGCTAAAAGTGGCGGTATTGATATAAGTGCTAAAAAAGACATTATTCTTGATGGTAGTGAAATTTCAGCAACTGCAACTAGAAAAGGAGATGCTGGCAAAATTGATATTAAAGCTGAATCTATAAGTATGTATGGTGCTTTTTTAGATGGGAAAATAAGCAATGGAATATTAAGTAAAACAACTGGAAAAGGTAAAGGTGGAGAAATTAAAATTTCTGCTTCAAATTTAGAAATATTAGATAGTGGTAAAATTACGGCAGAAAGTCAAGATATACCGATTATAGGAATTAAAGCAGGTGATGCTGGCAATATAACTTTAAATGTAAGAGACTGGATAAAGATAAACAAAGGTTCCATTGAAACCAAAACAACAAGTGCTGATGGAGGCGATATAAGAATCACGTCACCTAATTACATAGATTTAAGAGATGGAATAATAAGTACTAGCGTACAAGCTGAAGATGGAAATGGTGGAAATATTGCAATTCACCCGGGATTTATTATTCTGAAGGAAGGCAAAATACATGCTGATGTTTTTAGTGGTATAGGAGGCGAAATAAAAATTAAAACCGCTGGAATATATAATTTTGGTGGTGGGGATTTAGAAGAAATTATAACTGCTGATGCGTTATCGAAACGTGGTGTAGATGGTGAAATAGAAATTGACTCACCAGATGTAGACATCAGCAGTGGCTTATTCATTTTACCAAAAACCTCTTTAAATGTAGAAAGTCTATTAACAAATCGTTGCGCTAGTTCATCACTGAGAGAAACGATCAGTACATTTATTATAACAATCCGCGATGTATTGCCACCATCCCCAGAGGATTTGAGAATGTGACTGTCGTTACCTATAGACTTTCAGAAATTGGAGAAACCTCAGAGCGTTTTGGAAACCTCAGAGGTTTTTTTTGTGAAATTATTTATCTGAATGTCTATATATAGTGCCTAAACAAAACCGGCTCCCTGGTAATTTGCGTTAATCGTAATACATTGATTAATAAGTATATATTTATGTTCCCTCCCTGTCCAAAAATATCTGTTGAAACAAGTGTTCAGCATGAATTATACCTGCGTACAACTCTCCCTCTGGAGAGGATTTCTGAATTTAATCTGAAAATTTATGTTTCGGTACTTACTCTAGTCAATAACAAAACTTTAATTAAAAAAAGTCATACCAAAATTAAATAGCGGTTTTTTTGTAAGGCTTATTTCAGAAAAAGAAAGGGAGTGATATGTCTCGAAGAGATAAATATCATGATATTGTAAAAAATGCTCTTATCCGAGAAGGATGGACAATTACACATGATCCATATTATTTTGTTAATACCGATCCCCAACTTTCAACAGATATTGGGGCAGAACGTTTAATCGCAGCTGAAAATGCTACTCAAAAAATCGTTGTTGAAGTCAAAAGTTTTTTGAAAGAATCTCAAGTAGTTGAACTAGAAAAAGCGATAGGACAATATGGTTTATATCGAAGATTTTTAGCGAAACAAGCGTCTGAGCGAGTCCTCTATTTAGCTGTTCCTCGACATGCCTTTGAGGACATATTTAGTCGGCAAGTCGGACGGGAAGCGATTGAAGAATTCCATCTTCTATTGTTTGTCTATTCTTTATTAAAAAACGAACCATTAATATGGAATCCACAATAACATTTTATCAGCAATGTATTAAAACTATCCTCGCACACTATGAATCATTACGGACAGAAGAGACAAATATTGAATTGATCTATGATGATGAACGGATGCACTATATGGTTCTTCGAGTGGGATGGGTGAGCCAGAAGCGTATGTATCTTTGTCTACTTCATATGGATATTGTTGACGAGACCATTATAATTCAATGCAACAATACAGAAGATAGGGTTGCCTCAGAACTTGTTCAGATGGGAATTCCTAAAGAGCATATTGGACTTGGCTTTATTCCACCAGAAACTTGTTCAGATGCCGAATTTAAAGCGAGAATGCGATTTTAAAAATCAAAGGAATAAATTAATGACTTAATTTTAATTGGGTATAGGGATCGTTCAATGGGATTGCTTACATTTCAGGCCATCCCGATAATAAATTGGGAGATGATTTGTTATGTTGGCGCGATGGTACGCTTTTATTTTTGCCATCAATAAATTATTGTGATGTTACAATAAATTTATTTTAGTCAGTCATGCAACTCATTGATTTTAATCAATCCCATTCAACGACCCCAGTGCCTAAATAACAAACTCCCTATAATTTTATAGAAATATAACCATGCAAAAAATACCCATCGGAAGAAGTGACTTCCAAGCCCTTATCGAAGATAAATGTTACTATGTCGATAAAACTTTGATAATTAAAGAGGTTATCCAAAGTAATGCTGATGTTATTTTACTACCACGTCCCAGACGTTTTGGTAAAACGCTCGCCTTGACGACGCTAAAATATTTCTTTGCTAATAACGAAGATAACAAACACCTGTTCAAAAATTTAGCGATTTATCAAACCAAAGAATTTACCGAACATTGTGGCCAATACCCTGTTATTTACCTCACTTTCAAAGATATAAAAGAAGCGAATATTGAGGCAGCCTTACCCAAAATTTATGCTTTGATTAGAAGTGAGTTCAGTCGGCATGAAGCAGTTATCAATCAGATTCTTGATAAGATAGAGCATGAAGATAAGCGCACTTATCAAAATATTATTACTGGAAAAGCTACCCCAGATAATTATGGAAACTCCCTGAAATTGCTTTCCAAACTCTTAACAATGGCTTACCAAAAGAAATGTATTGTGTTGATAGATGAATATGATACGCCGATTCAAACTGGATTTATCAAAGGCTATTATGAAGATATCATTGAATTTTTCAAAACGTTCTTGGGAGCCGTGTTAAAAGACAACGAGCAATGTCTTTATAAAGCGGTTATTACGGGCATCTTAAGAATTTCCAAGGAATCTACATTTAGTGATTTGAATAATATTGCAGTATTTACCTTGCTAGATAATGAATTTAGTGACAAATTTGGCTTCACCATACCAGAAGTTAAACGACTTTTAACGGCTTATCATTTAATTGAAAATTTTGCCGAGGTTGATGATTGGTATGACGGCTATAAAATTGGTGATACTGTTATTTTTAACCCTTGGTCAATATTAAATTACACGAATAGAAAACGTTTGGGTGTTTATTGGGCGAATACCTCTTCTAATGATATTATCAGAACTTTAGTAGAAAATTCAGCGACTTTTAGAAATGATTTACAAGTTTTATTAAACAAGGGTAGTGTAGAGAAAGTTGTTGATCCAAATATCACTTTCAAGAACAAAGATTTTAATTTTGATGACAAGATGCTGTATTCTTTTTTGTTTTTTAGTGGTTATCTCAAATGCAATGGCAAAAGATTTGTGCGTGGTAAATATTTATGCCAGCTATCAATTGTCAACATGGAATGCCAGTACATTTTTGAAGATAGCATAGTAGGGTGGCTAGACGCTGGTTTCACTAATGTCAAATTAAAGTTGATGCTGAAAGCATTGATAGAAGTTGATTTAAAATTATTTGAAAAAATATTCAGTGAATTTGTCAGAGACACTCTATCTTATTTCGATACCGCCAAGAAAGTAGAAAGCGTTTATCATGCTTTCTTATTAGGTTTATTGGTAAATTTATATGATTATGAAATAATTTCTAATCAAGAGTGTGGTTATGGTCGTTCCGACATTATGATTTTGCATAAGGAAAATAAAACGCGCCCAGCAATAATCATGGAATTAAAAACCATAGATGAATTTGAAGAAGAAACCAAGGACAGTGCTTTAGAAAGTGCCATCACTCAAATAGAAGACAGACAGTATGCTGCTAAAATTGAGCAAAGAGGTTATACCAACATCGTAAAATTTGGGGTGGTATTTGATGGTAAAAGAGTTTGGATAAAATCTTCAGAGTAAATTCTTCAATACTCGTGTACTTTTTGAGAACATTCAAAACAATAGTCACACGGTTCACCTAACCCGTTTGGAATACATGCCCAACCAGGCGGTAAATCGCCATCAATGTATTGATGGCTAAAGTGTCCTTCATAGCGGATATTTTGAAAACGGCTCATTTTTCCACATTCTGAACAAACGAAAGTTGTATTTACCAAATGTTTTCTTGATACAGGTTCATTTTTTATCGCACGTTTTAACCATGCAGAAATAAAAATGAATAGACAAATTATGAATAAGGGAGTGAGGACTGAAGTCTCCCAAAGTAAATTATGTGTTGGGCGAGGTGGTTTTTTATCTTTGGGAGAAAGATTTAAGTCAATATCTGTTTTGGGTTGCGATGTACTATAAGTAGTTGATATTTCAGTTTTATGAGTGGTATTTTGAGGTAATGCCGTGTCAATATTTTTGTCAGGCTTATTTTTGAGTAATGTTGTCTTAGGTACAATTGAAATTTTATTTTTATTGCGCTCTAGCGTTTTTGGCCCAATCCCATAAACCTCCGTTAATTGTTCGGGGGAGATGAAGCCCCCTATCTTTTCACGATATTCTATAATGCGTTGCGCTTTAACTTTACCCACCCCTGATAATTCTTGCGCTAATTCTTCAGCATCAGCAGTGTTAATATCCACAGCAAAAACAAACTGTGACAAAATAAAGAGTATTAAGGCAAGCAAAAATTTCATTTTATACTGATAGTACAATGGATTAACGAAATAAAACAATTTTTTTATCCAAAAATCCAAAATAAATTTTGGACTCCAAACAAGCGGTTTTCGGAGTCAAAAATTTATTTTGGAAACGAACCTGATTAAAATTGATAATCACTGACTGACGCAATCAATAAAAATAAAATATCCTTATTTATTTTATAAACTGTGTTATGAGTCATACTCTTTATCCAATACCAATTTTCCGCATAAATGTCGTAAAAGGTTTGTTCACCTGGACGCAAATAGACTATATATTCTTTGCCTTCTTCCCCTTTTATATCAATCAATCCTTCAGCAACAATTGAAAATGCATAAACCGGAATAATATCGACTAACTTTTGTTGTTCCTCTGTATAGATAGATAATGAAGGGACTCTATGAGTACCTAATACTTTTTCTATAATTTCAATCTCTTGTTGCTCCACATGCAAGTCTTCCTCTTCCACCCACATTTTTATATCATCAAATAATTGATTGAGTCTTTGCAAAAAAAGCTGTTTATGTTGCTCTGCTTGTTGCTGTTGCTCCTCAATAAAAGCCATATCTTCACCTTTGACGCTTTATCAAATTCCATTTATTATTATACCTGATTTAATTAACATTATGTAAGGAATGGTCATGAAATAATTTCCCTATATCTCTCATTTTACCGGTTCCACTATTATAATTCCTGATTGTAACAGATTTTGGGGACACTCCCCTAACCCCCCGTACACGGGTGGAACCAAACATCATTCGACACTTTGCTTTAATTTTTCTATTTTGGGACTTCCCCCTGTGTACGGGGGTTGTGTACGGGGGGTTAGGGGGGTGTCCCCAAAATTCGTTATAATCAGTATAATTCCAGCGGTGGTAACTAAGCCAAAACAGGACGTTATTTCGTGACCATTCCTAAACTAAATCAAATTAACAAAATACAAGTTTATTTACCCTTTTTTTAATATCGGAATAATATTTGCTTAAATTTTTACTTATTGTTATTTAAAGAAAATTTTAAAAATATTTCAGTTTTTTGACTAAAATTGTTACAAAAAATTAATCTACTAAAATATTTTTAACAAGATTAACGGATTAATAGATTAACAGGATGCTAATCAATGAGAATGACTCAAAAAACTTAAGCATAAATTTCACTCTCAACATACTTTTTTGATTGAAATAGAAATCCCATAAATCGAAAGTCATCATAATCCAATCCTTTATTATAAGTAATCCTTGTAGTTATATCGATCCAGAAAAGAGGATTGCGCCTATTTTTTTAAGAAAATCTGAGACAATTACGGATTCAGGATTTAATAAAAACCTAAACTAAACCTGACAGGTTTTAAAAACCTGTCAGGTTTGACAACTTCAAGTTTTGGAAATTATAAAATCCTCATTCCTAAGCACTTCTTAATGAAGAAATCCTGTCAATCTGTGAAAGAAGTTTAATTTTATTCAAAACGTTCAATTTATAATAGGAGTTACAAAATGGCTTTTTTCGGTGTTACAAAAGAAATTATCGCATCAACTTTTCCTATCAAAGATGCAGATGTTATTGAAGGCGCGACTTTAGAAGGTTCTACCTTTGAATTTGTCATTAAAAAAGGACAATGTCAAAAAGGAGAGACTGTCTTATATTTCCCTATTGACTCACTTCTCCCTGAATGGGTACTTGAAAAGCTTGGTTTAGTAGGCAGACTCAGTGGCAAAAAGAAAAACCGCGTGAAAACAGTGAGACTGAGAGGACAAATTTCTCAAGGCATTGTTGCCGAACTTAGTTTATTGGAGGGAATGCCAACCCCTGAAGCTGAAGTAGATAAAGAAGCAGAAACGGAGTTGATAACAAAGTTTCTTGGTGTTGAGAAATATGAAGCCCCCATTGTCCCTTGTACAACCGCTAATCTTGTCGGATTGCCGATTGGACTTTCCAGTTATGACATTGAAGGCGCGGATAGATATGTTGAAGTCGCTGAAGTACTGATGTCGCAACCGGTGGAAATTACCGAAAAAATTGAAGGGCAAAACTTTTCGGTGACTTACTCTGCCTTAGATGACAAAATTTATGTAAACCAACGCAATTATTCCATTCAGCCCATTGAAGGTGCTGTCCATGATTTTTGGAAAGTGGCTGAAAGCCAAGGCATCATCGAATTTATACAAACCACGTTAAAAGACAGTTACCCCAACAAAAGTATTACCGTCTATGGCGAATTTATTGGACCAAGTGTTCAATGCAACATCTACAAATTAAAGGACTTCGAGGTACGGTTATTCGACATTAAGGTTAACGAAGAGTGGCTTACTCCAGATGTTCGACAGTCTATTGTTGAAAAACATTTTGGTCATATAAATGCTCATGTGCCGATTTTAGCCACGAATGTCATTTTAGAACAATGGCTTGACGGAAAAAGTATGGTAGAAGCCTCGCACGATGTTTCCCAATTACGTAAAACCACCAGAGAAGGCATTGTGATAAAGCCAATGGTAGAAGCTCGGCATCAAAAAATTGGGCGACTCCTCATAAAACAACGGGATCCAATTTATCTCTCAAAAACCAATAATTAAAAATGTTGGCCCCGAAATAGTAGAGACACACGTCCGTGTGTCTCTACATATCAAAAATATTTGTACCACAAATGCCAAAGAAAATCGGATAATTTCCATTCAAGCAAACAAAAACACACCATGTCATCACCCACACTCACTAGAATTTTATTTGGCTCATTATTAGATAGCCCCGCCATTGTTGAACTCGCTTCCAAAGCGGGAGAAAAAGCCTATACCATTATTAAGGAACATTTCACCTATTCTGCTTATCAAATCACCAACGCTTATCAAGAGGGCTATGGGTATGCCCTTAGTGCGATAAGTGTTGGAATAGCCCGTGAAAAATTGGCACTCACTCAAAAAATCTTTAATGCCAAAATCACCCGTGAATTTGCCGAAAAAATAGAAAGCCACTACTTTCAACCATTTACTGAATCGGTATCTGGAGTACAAAGCTTCAGCTTTGTCCCCGCAGATTTTCGTAAACAAACCGTCAAATCCCTAAAACACTTTGCCAAACACAAAGACAAACTCTTTGAAATCAAAGAAATCACCGAGGAAGATTTGTCCGCGCTTATTAATTATCGGGATAGTTTCGCCATTACCGATATTGTGTTGGCACAAATGCAACAAATCGAGCCTGTGGATGAGTCCTTGGCGGCTTTTCTCCGTTATGAGGGATTATTGGGAGATGCTGTCCTGTTTTTCTTTCGTGAACTGATTCGCAAAGATGACAGGCTTGAAAAAACGCAAGCGGCTTTGCAACGGGAGGGATTATGTATTGATGTTAAGAATATTCAGACAACGCTTGATGATTTAAAAAGTACGCAAGAAAAATTCCCGTTCATGGCTGAACAAATCGCGCTGCAATTGCAAAACTTGCAACAAACCGAAACGGCTTGGCAAACGCGCCATGAACAGTTAATACGTTTTACCCGTCATTTTGAAAACCAGTTGGGGGAGATGCTAAGTTGGGCTGTTACTATTTCTACCGCATTGGATGAGATGAAAGCGGATATCGGTGAGATTAAAGAAGGTGTTACCGAGGTTAAAGCGGATGTCCAACAAAATCAGGCATTGCTTAAAAAAATCTTGCAACTGCTTTTAATCATTGAGCGTCAAGGCATTTCTGCACAAGTGAAACCGCGTGATGAATTTACCCAACACAATAACGCCAGTCTGCAATCCATTCGGGAGGCGGTTAAGTTGTTGAAACAATTACCGGCGCAAAATCCCGATTACAGTCGTGTGGTTATCCGGGTGGGCAGTGCCTTATCTTCGGCGGGGGAGTTGGCACAAGCTGAGCGATTATTTCAGCAAGTTCTTGAAAAAACGGATAATGTTGACGATAAAGCACTGGCGCATTTTGATTTATTTCAAGTGCAAATACGGAGCAAAGCGTATACCAAGGCTTTAAAAAATCTACAAGCCGCGATTGCCATTAATCCACAACGCTATGCTTTACACGATGTCAATAAATATCCCATTGAACGGTTATTGGGAGTCGGTGGCATGGGCTGCGTGTTTTTGTGTCAAAATCGTAATCGGTTGATAAGACAACACTATGTGGTGGTGAAGTGTTTTTGGGAAAATCTCAAAGGCAGTCTTGATGAGGTTTTTAAAGAACCCTTTGCCATGCGCGACATTGCAGGGGATTATATTCCTGAACCGTTGGATTTTGGCTATGTCGATGTGTTTAGACAAGAACGAGCCTACTTTATCACAGCGTATATTGATGGCGCGATAGATGGCGAAGCGTGGTTAGAAAAGTACGCGCCTTTGGATTTAGAAACCGGCTTACAAGTTGGGTTACAAATTGCCAAAGGTTTACAGATTGCCCATGATGCGGGTATTTATCATTTGGATTTAAAACCAGCGAATATCTTATTGCTGAAAACATCGGATATCTCAGTCTCGGTAAAAATCATTGACTTCGGCTTATCTCAAGTAGCGACTTCGTTACGCCAAGAAGCCACCGTACAAAAAAGCCGTTCTGGCTTAAGTACGTTTGGGCAAGCGATATTTGGCACATTGGATTATGCGTCACCGGAACAACAAGGCTTTGTCCATTATGGTAAACCCACAGCCAGAAGCGATATCTTTGCTTTTGCGGCAACGATGTATCGTTTATGGACAGGTAAAACGCCGCGCCCTTTCAGAGAACGGGATTTACCCAAAGTAACGGCATTGCGTGATTTATTGTGTGATTGTATCGAATCGGATCCAACGCATCGTCCTGAATCAGTGCAACAATTGGTGAATCAACTTGAGGATATTTCAGAAGAACTTTCGGGCGTTAAACAGAAAAAACAGGCTGAAATTGCAAAACGGAAAGCTGAAGAAGAACGTCAAGTGGAAATTGCTAAACAGAAAGCTGAAGAAGAAAAAAGAAGACAAGCGGAAATTGCTCATAAACGATTGGTATTTTACCGCTATATTGACAACGGTAATGGTACCGTCACAGACTATCGAACAGGGTTGATATGGCTAAAAAATGCTAATTGTTTTGGCAGAAAAAATTGGGAAACGGCTATGCAACTGGCTGCTAAATTGGCTCATGGACAATGTGGACTCAGTGATGGTTCAAAACCTGGTGATTGGCGTTTACCTACGAAAGAAGAGTGGAAAGCGATGATAGATACGAGATATAAAAATCCTGTACTTTCCAATGCGGCGGGTACAGATAAATGGAAGGAAGGTGATGCGTTTTCGTCCGTGCAGACGAACGTCTACTGGTCGTCTACCACGGTCGCGCACGTCACGTACAGCGCGTGGTACGTGACCCTCGACGATGGCTACGTGAACAACGGCTATAAGGCTGGCTACTGCTATGTATGGCCCGTTCGAGGCGGAGTGTGACCCGTTTTTATCCTTGCTTACATGCAATCCCTGTAGTTCTTGTTATCGTTAAGTACAACGGATTTAACGAAATAAACGGATTGGTGTTGTGGTGTTAATTAAGTCAAGGAAACCATAAGATATCCGTTGTATTTAGTGGTGTTTTTTTTATTTGCTATTGATTTCTATTAATCCCTCTGGTTTAATCCGTTTTTTTCGTCAAATCCGTTGTACTAAATCTGGAACTACAAGGATTGTATATAAGAAAGGATTTTAAAAACCCGGAACTACAGGGATTGTATATAAGAAAGGATTTTAAAAATGACTCATTCTATGAATTTATCTTGGATTGATTAAATCCTGTAACATCAATCCTTTATTATATACAATCCCTGTAGTTAAGG
>JAUCGK010000372.1 GCA_030378085.1 Candidatus Parabeggiatoa sp. HSG14 | reverse complement strand
TGACATAATAACCATCTTATTTAGTAAGATAATTGGCGAAGGTATTGAAATAAAGCAGTTATATGTTTTGAGTTTAAGCATCGAAGCTAAAAGATTCAGGAAAAAATAAATTTCTCTGGGAGTAAAAATTCTATGGCACAAAAAATGCGTTAGTAAAAGGCATTATTTTTCAATAGGATAAAAAATAAAGTTTTTGCGATTCTATTAAACGAATGAAGAGTTATCGTTTTTCACATAAATAAACTTCACAAAAACTAAAAGGTTTCCAAAACCAGGTTTGATCGAGAAATTATTTTTCTGAACATCTCTAAGGAGATACAAGCATTGCGTTTCTATAACAGAAAATTAATATACCTTGTAGAGACGCGATGCTCGCGTCTCTAAATGCTCGAAAGAAACCAGCAATAAGCTTTATTTACAACGCGAGCATCGCGTCTCTACAAGCTTTGTGCGTAACATGAGGTATTATAGCGTTTCCCGATTGCGCCGGGTACAAGTTCCCTCCTTAATTAAGGAGGGGATTTAGGGGAGGTTGTACTTTATCCAATCGGGAAACGCTATAACTAAAAAAACTCTAACGCATTAAACTCGAAAACGTTATACTATATTTGGCTTTATCAAAAATATCAAGTACTTTTTTGATGTTTCGGGAATTTGTTCATACAAAACAATCAACAATATTGATAGTATTTATCATCACTTAAAATCAAAACTGAGATAAAACGGGGACTTTGTAATTTATAGGACTTACGCATTGAGGTACTGGAGTCGTTGAATAGGAATACTTCACACATGCCATTTACGCGATTTTAATCAATCCCACTCAACGACCCCAGTACCGCGATTAGAGATTTTGAAATTAAATTTCCCATTACCGACAAATGATAAGTTTGCCTTTACAAACGACACTGTAAAAGTATTTTTGTAAAATAGGCACATAATCAGCCGTTTTCCAATTGCGTTGCCAACATTCCTTTTTTGAAATACCACCGATACCCGATTTATTACCTTCATGCACGGTAAAATAACAAGGCACTTGGTAAGAAGCACATAAAGCAATAACATTCCGCATGGCTTGTCCATCATCAATCACATTCAGCACATTATTGCAAACGATAATGTCAGGGTTACAAGCTAATGCTTGCGTATTTTCTGCTTCAGGACGATTAAATTTATCATAAATATACAATTTAACGCCCAGCCCTGTCGCGTAGATTTTATTCGTGTCATATTTACCGCCACCAATATCAAGGACGGTTAAACCCGATAAGTGGGGTAATACGTTTTTAATGGCGGGATTGACTTGATTAAGACTTGTTGCAGCACTGGTGATATGTTGCATGAAAGTTGAGTTTTCATGGTTAGGAATAGAAATTCAATAAAACTCAAAACTAAACCTAACAGATTTTTAAAACCTGTCAGGTTTGGTTTAAAAACTGAAGTTATAATACTTCATCCCTTAATGACGAAAATCGAAATATAGATATTCAGAAAAATAATTTCTCGATCAAACCTGCCAGGTTTTGGAAACCTGGCAGGTTTTGTGAAGCTATTTACCTGAAAAACTATAGATGCTGTTCCTTATTCCACAATTTCTGGCATCGTTAGTTTATCGTAAAACTCAACGTAATTGTCTTTTTGTGGTCCTGCTCTCCATTCCATTGCAGAACGGGGATGTTCGTTAAGTGTTCCTGTTATCATCATCGGAATGATGTAACCCCATTCTATTTGATTTCTCAATGAGACAAAATGATCTTCAATAAGCTTTAAAACGGGTCTGAGGTTGTATTTGGGATTTTTGAGAAAACCGATAAGGAGTTCCAGCGTACAATTGCCCGCTCCTCTACCAATGCCATAAACAGAAGCATCTAACATGTTAGAACCTTCGATAATTGCTTGGATGGTATTTGCAAAAGCAAGTTGACGGTTGTTATGGCAATGAATACCTATTGTTTTACCAGGCAAAGCGTGCGAATATTTCTTTGCCAAAAATGTGATGTCTTCAGAGTACATATTACCAAAAGAGTCCACCAAATAAACACAGGGGATTTCGGTATTGTTTATCTGAGCTAATCCTTCATCAATATCTTTTTCAAGATTGGTTGATACCGCCATCAAGTTGAGTGTCACTTCATAACCCTTGTCCATAATGTGGTTAGCAAGCGCGATTCCCTTATCAACGTCCTTGATGTAACAAGCGACTCGGAACAAATCAAACACAGATTGATCAGCCGGTAAGATTTCTTCTTCTTTAACTCGCCCAATGTCGACCATACAAGCCAATTTCGATTTCAACTCAAGGCCATCAAGTACCTCCCGTACATCTTCTTCTTTGCAAAAACGCCATTTACCAAATTCCTTTGGATCGAAAAATTCAGGAGAAGCCTTGTATCCAATCTCCATGTAATCGACACCAGCATCGCAAACTGCTTTATAAGTTGCTCGCACGAGTTCATCACTAAATTGCCATTTATTGATTAAGCCGCCATCTCGAATGGTGCAATCAAGTACTTTTATTTCTGGTCTGTACATAATTTCCGTATCTGTTTATTTTGAGTGAGTGGTAATTTTTTGTTGTTTTACTTGTTAAGTTTTATAGTTTATCGTTTTGTTAAATATAAAGCAAATTGGTATAAATGGATATTTCAGAATAGACGCAATTGGAGGAAAAATACTGAAGATAGGCGCAAACAAGTTTTCAAACCCGATTTAATCACAGCAAAGCAAAAAGAGTGGGATTGATGGGTTATTGTAACGACAAGTGATATGGAAGGAATAGCAGAGTTTACGATTTCTTGATTTGAGCTGCTAAAAGTTTTTTCCGCTTTCGCAATAGAAAAAATGCTTGTCTTAAGGAGCTATGTAAAGGAGCTATGTATCGGAATAGGTTAAAATACAAAAATAACAAAAAAAGGCACTCCCAAATACATTAATTAGGAATACCTTATTTTGGTATTAATGAGAAGAATAAGAACTGTAGGTAAGTAATAAAATCAATGGATTACAAACGTGATTTTTTTTGATTTTTTGTGTAAAAATGGAAACATAGAATATGAGCATTGACTTAAACATAATTAACTGATGTTACGCAGATAGCTTTCAAACTGGAGTGCAAAATTGAGGACACCCCCCTAACCCCCCGTACACAGGGGGAAGTCCCAAAATAGAAAAAGCAAAGTGTCAAATGATGTTTGGTTC
>JAUCGK010000522.1 GCA_030378085.1 Candidatus Parabeggiatoa sp. HSG14 | reverse complement strand
TTAGTAAAGCTTTATCTATACCATAAAAGAGATAAGTATTTGATTATAAAAATTATCTTGGCATAATTTCTTAAAATACGATGAAATTGCGATGCTCATTCAAAAATTATGGCTATTGCCATAACATGTTATACTACTTCTTAAATTTTTTAATTGCGATGATTTGAAATGTTAAAAATTGCTACTTGGAATGTAAACTCACTACGTGTTCGCTTACTGCATGTACTAGATTGGTTGCAAAATCATAAACCAGATATCCTTGCTTTACAGGAAATCAAAATGACTGATGCCCAATTTCCCATCGAAACAATACAGGAAATAGGCTATCATGCAATATTCTCAGGACAAAAAACTTATAACGGTGTTGCTCTACTCAGTCGATTAGAAGGGAACGACATTGTTACTGACTTACCCCTTATGGAAGATCCACAACGGCGTGTATTGGGTGCAACTTATAACTCAGTACGAGTTCTTAATTTATATGTACCTAATGGCGAGGCTGTTGGCTCCGAAAAATATTACTACAAATTGAATTGGCTTAAACACTTGCATGATTATGTTCGTGAGAGCCTTAAGAATTATTCCCGTTTAATCGTGTTAGGCGATTTTAATATAGCCCCTGATGATCGCGATCTATATGATCCCGCCGTGTGGAAAGGGCGAATATTGGTCAGTGAACTAGAACGCAATGCTTTAAAAAATCTGCTTGATTTAGGATTAAGTGATACCTTTCGTTTATTTGAACAACCTCCCGCAAGTTTTAGTTGGTGGGATTATCGTGCGGGTTCATTTCAGCGTAATCGTGGAGTTCGTATTGATTTAATCTTAGCCAGTAAAACCCCTTCTTCTGATTGTATTACTTGTACAATAGATACTGAGCCTCGCAGTTTAGAACGGCCTTCCGATCATACACCCGTAGTGGCTACATTTAATTTTTCTGAAAAGTCCAAACTTTAAGTTTGGATATCCAAGATAAATCTTAGACTCCATTGAGGAGTCCAAACTTTAGTTTTAACATCCAAGATATAGCGTTTTCCGATTGTGTCAGGTACAAGTCCCCTCTTTAATTAAGGAAGGGATTTAGGTGAGGTTGTACTTTATCCAATCGGAAAACGCTATAAATCTTGGACTCCATAATCACTGAATAATTGAAAGCTAAAAAATATGTTTGAAACCGCAGAATTAGGGCAAAAAATTAGTAAAAAGGATTATAAAAAACAGTTACCTGAATTAAGAGCAGGTTTGTTACAGGCGCAATTTGCTTTGAGTAAAACGAATACACCCGTCATCATCATTATTTCTGGGATTGATGGTGCTGGGCGAGGTGATGTGGTTAATGCCTTGAACGAATGGTTGGATACGAGAGGATTAGAAACGACAGCCTTAGATTCGTTGACTGATGAAGAACGTGAACGTCCTTATTATTGGAGATTTTGGCGACAATTACCCGCACGAGGACGTATTGGTATTTTCTTCGGTGGGTGGTATGTCGATCCAATTTTACGTCGAGCTTATCAAAAAATAGAAGAAGAGAATTTTGATGATGTCTTGATACACCTTCGCCGTTTTGAAACGATGTTGGTAGAAGATGGCGCGTTAATCCTCAAATTTTGGTTGCACTTATCGAAAGAAGAACAAAGCAAACGCTTAAAAAAGCTAGAAAAAGATCCAAACACTAAGCGAACTGTTTCTAAACGAGACTGGAAACATGTCAAATTGCATCAAAACTTTGTTAAAACGGGTGAGGCAGCAATACGACATACTGATTCTGGTGAAGCACCTTGGATATTGGTAGAAGCAACTGACTGGCGTTATCGTGATTTAACTGTTGCATGTACTGTATTGGATGCATTACGCAAGCATCTTGTTGTGCCTGAAATACCTAAAAAATCGGTTACTCCAACAATTATTGATCAATCCACATCATTGGATTCCAACTTAACTATTTTGGATACGGTGGATTTAAGTCAGCAATTGGACAATAAAAAATACCGTAAAGCACTGGAAAATTATCAAGGTAAACTACATCGCTTGGCTTGGGCAGCCTATCAAAAAAAATGTTCCACGGTTATTGTGTTTGAAGGGTGGGATGCTGCTGGCAAAGGTGGTGCCATTAGACGAATGACACAAGCAATGGATGCACGGCTATATCAAGTTATCTCTACAGCCGCACCCACAGATGAAGAACGCGCACATCATTACTTGTGGCGATTTTGGCGACATATCCCCCGCGCCGGAAGAGTGACAATTTATGATCGTTCTTGGTATGGGAGAGTATTGGTTGAACGAGTTGAAGGTTTTGCTCAGGAAAAAGAATGGCAACGCGCCTATTTAGAGATTAATGAATTTGAAGAACAACTCGCTAAACACAATAATATTGTCATTAAATTTTGGGTTCATCTCGCTAAAGATGAACAATTAGCCCGTTTTGAAGAACGCAAAAAGATTTCTTACAAGAAGCATAAAATCACCGAAGAAGACTGGCGTAATCGTGAGAAATGGGAGGATTATACCATTGCCGTTAATGAGATGATTGCACGGACAAGTACTGACTTTGCTCCTTGGACATTGATAGCAGGAAACGATAAACGCTTTGCACGAGTACAAATGATCAAAACTGTCTGTAAACGTTTAGAAGCGGTTTTATAATGTTTACGTATTGTATTACGTGGTACTGGTGATGCTAAATATTGCAATAGGCTGATTGTAACAGATTTTACAGATTTTGGGGACACCCCCCTAACCCCCCGTACACGGGTGGAACCAAACATCATTCGACACTTTGCTTTAATTTTTCTATTTTGGGACTTCCCCCTGTGTACGGGGGTTGGGGGGGGCGGGTGTCCCCAAAATTCGTTATAATCAGCAATAGGTATTTCTAACCCTAGCTGGAAACAAGAAAAACTAAAATAATTTACACAAAAAAAGGTGAGAATTTCTTCTCACCTTCATTAGGTTAACATCGATTAACCGATACTAACACTTAAAGCAATAGCGTTAGTTACCTGCTTCAGTTACGCATTGCACTTCCAAAAGTGGATATCTACGTGCAAAATTTATTTTGTGAGGGGTTGCATCTATAAGTTTTTCACATAAATAACTGATGTTACGCACTGTAACTTCAAAAGTGAATACCAGAGTAGTGCAAAATGAAATTTTGCTGATTGTAACAGATTTTGGGGATACCCCCCTAACCCCCCGTACACGGGTGGAACCAAACATCATTTGACACTTTGCTTTAATTT
>JAUCGK010000055.1 GCA_030378085.1 Candidatus Parabeggiatoa sp. HSG14 | reverse complement strand
AGGGTTAAAACTTTCATATCTAGTAAAAACAGTATGTTAGAAAATTAACAGGGCAAGATATGTCAAATCATCAATTTTGATCGTGTTATTTTTCAATGAGTTGCCCAACTCTTAATTCGCATTAGTCTTCAACATTAATAAACGGAAATAAGGAAAATAATTAATGATTTTTATTTTAGACCCCCATAATATGCCTTTTACTATGTCTTTGGGCATTATGCTTGGCATTGCGTTACTAGAAGGTATCACTACCATTTTGGGATTTGGCCTTTCCAGTTTGTTAAGTAGTTTTTTGCCTGACACGGATATTCACGTCAATCAAAATATAGATACAGGGGAGATTGGTTCAGAGTCTTCTCTTGGTAAATTGCTCAGTTGGCTTAATATCGGGCGTGTACCCATTATGATTCTTTTGGTCATTTTTTTGACGGTTTTTGGTCTTACTGGTTATACTTTGCAAGCCATTTCTATGAACATTGTAGGATGGATGCTCCCAGCTTTGCCTGTTGCATTGGTCGTCTTTTTTTTAGCGTTGCCAATGGTGCGTGTATTAGGGCAAGGTGTGGGTAAAATTATGCCAACTGATGAAACTGAGGTCATTTCTGAAGATACTTTTATTGGGCGACTCGCCAGCATTACTTTGGGTACTGCCAAAAAAGGTCGTCCCGCCCGTGCTAAGTTTAAAGATAATTATGGGACAACACATTTAATTATGGTTGAACCTGAAAAAGAAGATGAAGAATTTACTGAGGGAAATGTTGTCGTATTAGTAGAACGTATTGGGGGAAAGTTTTTAGCAGTACGCAATATTAACCCGCTTTTGGAAAAATAAAGAGGATCGGTAAAAAAATTTGCCATGAAATTCTAAAAATACGAAAATAAATTTTTTCTGTTTTCATATTTTTTAAATGAGGACGACTAAATCATTTACAGTAAGAAATTTTTAAAAATTTTAAAATTAAAGATAAAATATGCACTCAGAATTATTTACACTTAGAGAAGCAAGTATTTGGGCTTCTGACTATTTAAAGAAAGAAATTACCCTTTCTAATATTTCTTATTTGGTCCAATATGGGAGAATCCCGAAAATAGGAAACAATGGGGGTGTTTTCATTAGAAAAGCGGACTTAGAGGAATATTACAGATCGCATTTTCTGACGAAAGAAGCAGCATGGAAAGAACAATTAGGTGAGGATTTGAATTGGACTTTATCTTTTTCACAGTACAAAGAATCACAGACAACAAAACATGTTCACCGCTTGCATCCCTATAAAGGAAAATTTATCCCCCAACTTGTTGAATATTTTTTAGATACGCATACCGATCAATTTAAGAAAAAAGTATTTTTTAAGCAACACGACATTGTATTGGATCCCTTTTGTGGCAGCGGAACAACATTAGTACAAAGCAATGAATTGGGTTTGAATGCAATAGGTATTGATGTTTCAGCATTTAATGCGCTTATTAGCAATGCAAAAATTGACGCTTATGATTTTAATGACATTCAACAAAATATTGCCATAATCACAAATCGCTTATGGGGATTTATAGAAAAAAGAAACAATGCTGAATTTGAACAAAAATTACTTCAAGCACTAAAAATCTTTAATGATAAATTTTTTCCCTCTCCTGATTTTAGATACCAAGTTCGTCAAGGAGAAATAAACGAAAAAGAATACGGTAAAACCAAAGAAGCAGATTTTTTGGTTATTTATAACCGCTTAGTCAATGATTATCAAATAGAATTAAATCAAGCGAGTAATGATTCATTCCTTGATAAATGGTTTTTGCAAACAGTTCGAGATGAAATCAATTTTGTTTTTGAAGAATTAAAGCAGGTAAAAAATGTCAAAACAAAACAGATTTTAGCGGTGATTTTGAGTCGTACCATTCGATCCTGTCGGGCGACAACCCATGCTGATTTAGCTTCCTTAAAAGAACCTGTTTTAGCAACCTATTTTTGTAAAAAGCATGGTAAAATTTGTAAACCATTGTTTTCTATTTTAAGTTGGTGGGATCGATATAGTAAAGACACATTGAAAAGACTTTTGGAATTTAATCGATATCGATCAAATACTTTCCAAATGTGTTTAACGGGCGATAGCAGAGATATTGATATATTCACCGAACTTGACAAAAAATATCCTGCGTTTGGAAAACTAACCAGAGAACAAAAAATTAAAGGTATCTTTTCCAGCCCTCCCTATGTTGGACTGATTAATTATCATGAACAACATGCTTATGCTTATGATTTATTTGATTTTGATAGAAAAGATGAATTGGAAATAGGCCCATTATATAAAGGACAAGGTATTGAAGCCAGAAAATTGTATATGGAAAGCATTGCCCAAGTGTTATTAAATAGCAAATTATTTATGCAAAATGATTACGATGTTTTTTTAGTCGCCAATGACAAATATGGTATCTATCCTCAAATTGCCGAATTAGCCAATATGAAGATTGTTAATCAATACAAAAGGCCCGTATTAAATCGGGTGGAAAAAGATCGTTCAGCTTATTCTGAGATCATATTTCATTTGAAAGAATAGATAATGACACTGTCAAACATTATATAAACTTTCAAAAAAAACAAAGTTATTATACCTGACAGGTTTTAAAAACCTGTCAGGTATACTGTATCCATTTTTCATTTTTATACATTAGGAGTTAATTTATGTTAGAAATATTGTTGAGTAGTTGGTTGTTACTTGTCCCTCTTATTGTCATTGTTGCGCTCGTAACGATTGGACTTATTTTTGCCAAACTTTATCAGCGTTCCACTAAAGAAATCTCTTTTGTTCGTACCGGTTTGGGTGGGCAAAAAGTCATTATGAATGGTGGAGCTTTGGTGTTACCTATTGTACATGAAACGATACCCGTGAAAATGAACACGATACGGCTACAGGTGGAACGGGCTAAAGATCAAGCCTTGATTACCAAGGATCGTATGCGTGTTGATGTTACGGCTGAATTTTATGTGCGAGTCTCGCCTAATGAAGAGGCTATTGCCGTTGCTGCCCAGACATTAGGTAGACGCACAATAGATGTGAACCAAATTTTGGAACTCATTGAAGGGAAATTTGTGGATGCGTTACGTGCAGTGGCCGCTAAAATGGGGATGGAAGAACTCCATGAGCAGCGCGTTGATTTTGTTCAAGAAGTGCAAGTCGCTGTTTCTGAGGATTTGCATCAAAATGGCTTAGAATTGGAAACAGTCTCTCTCACCGGATTAGATCAAACGGATAAAGAATACTTTAATCCACAAAATGCCTTTGATGCCGAAGGGTTAACCAAACTCACGCAATCCATTGAAGAACGCAGAAAACGGCGTAATGATGTTGAACAGGATACCCTGGTAGCTATACAGACTAAAGATTTGGAAGCAGAGCGCAAGAAATTAGAATTAAGCCGAGATACTGAATATGCCACGTTGAATCAACAACGTGAAATCGAAAATTACCGCGCTCAACAAGCCGCAGAAATCACCAAACAACAGGCTGATCAAGAACGTGCCGCTCAAGAAGCTAAAATTGCGGCCCAACAACAAGTAGAACAAGCTGAAATTCAAAAGAAACAAGCCATTCAAGAAAAGGAAATCGGACAACAAAAAGCAGTGGAAACTGCTGAAATTGAACGTAAAAAATCCATTGAATTAGCAGAACAAGAACGGGCCATTGCTATCGCCAATAAATCCAAAGAAGAATCGGAAGCCAAAGCAGAAGCGGATGTTGCCCGTGCCGAAGCTGTCAAAGCAGAAGAATCAGTGGCGACCTCCCGCGAAGTTGCACAAGCAGATCGTCAAAAACAAATCGAACTCATTGAAGCGCGAAAACAAGCAGAACGAGACGCTATTGGTGTCACTGTCACCGCAGAAGCAGAAAAGAAAGCCGCTGAAGATCAAGCGGAATCTGTTCGTTTACGCGCTCAAGGTGATGCAGATGCCCGCAAAATCACTGCAACAGCAGAAGCGGAAGCAATTAAGATTCGAGCAGAGGCGGATGAGCAACATTATAAAGTGGAAGCAGAAGGAAAACGTCAAATCAACGAAGCCGCTAATATGCTTTCCGATGCACAAATAGAAATGCAAGTAAAACTTAACGCTCTTGAACAATTACCCACCGTCATTGCAGAAAGTGTTAAGCCGATGGAAAGAATCGAAGGCATTAAAATTTATCAAGTTGAAGGACTCAATGTTGGTAATAGTACAAATCAGGGAGGAAATGTGGCTAACGGCAACTTAGCAGAACAAGTCACCAATGCCGCATTACGTTATCGTATGCAAACGCCTTTGGTTGACAATATACTGAAAGAACTTGGCTTTAATATCGACTTGGGAATCAAAGGAATGACAGATGGTATGTTCTCCGAAGCAACGCAAGAAGCAAGGCAAGAAGTAACGCAGATTGCAGAGAATGAGAAAACACCAATCCCTGATGCTTAAAGCTATTTTTTTGGATTTGGAGTCCAAGATTTATCTTGGAAATTTACCAAACTAAAGTTTGGACTCCGGAATTTAACTTCCAAAATAAATTTTGGACTCCCAAAATATTTTTACGAGTAGACTTATTATGAACATTACAACACCTATTTTTTTAGTGGGTGCAGAAAGATCAGGTACAACTTTATTACGTTTGATGCTTGATCATCATCCTAAAATTGCTTTTAACTATGAGTTTGAATTTGCGGTTGATCAGATAGATGCTACAGGTAATTTTCCAGATTTATCTACATATTATGAGTATTTAGCCTATCATCGTATCTTTTTAGAAACAGACTTCAAGATTGATGAGAATTTAAATTATCCCGATTTAGTGAATAGCTTTCTCTTACAAAAACGGGACAATAAGCCTATTGTTGGAGCAACTGTACATCATAAATTTCATCATTTGACAAAAATTTGGCCCCAAGCAAAATTTATTCATTTACTCCGTGATGGACGCGATGTCGCACGTTCTAATATTTTGATGGGATGGGCAGGTAATATGTTTGCAGGGGTTGATTTTTGGATAACCGCCGAACATTTATGGCAAAAACTGAGTAGCCAATTAGCTCCTCATCAGCAAATGACGATACGTTATGAGGAGTTGATTCAAAATCCTGAAGAAAAATTGACTCAAATTTGTCATTTTATTGGTGTACCTTTCGATAAAACAATGTTTGACTATGCCAAAACCAGCACTTATAGTTTACCTGACCCAAAAATTGTAGAAAGATGGCGTAAACAGTTGACAGACTGTGAAATACAATTAGCCGAGAGCAAAATAGCCGACTTGTTGACAGAAAGAGGTTATCCCTTAAGTGGTTTACCGCTTTTAAAAATTACGCCTTGGTTACGTTGGCGTAAGTACATACATAATCGTTTTATGAAAAATTTATTTCGGCTCCGTCGTTATTCTCTAAATTTATATCTACAAGATGTCTTATCACGCCATTTGCATTTAAAAAACTGGCAAAAACGGGTACGATTACGTATCAACGCTTGTGAACAAAAACATTTGAAATAACCAATCAGATAAATATTTTGACCTTAACATCTGCCAGGTTTTGAAAATCTGGCAGGTCTGATAACCTTGATTTTTCTGAATCTCTATAAGCTGAAGTTTAAAGCGAAGCTTTGTCAGGATTCGTATTTGAACTCCGAATTTCCAACTCATGTAAATCACTTTTTTTTCAATACTCTTATTAAGGAGATATTTCTATGAAAATGGTAACTGCCATTATTAAACCTTTCAAATTGGATGATGTGCGCGAAGCACTCTCAGAAATAGGTGTACAAGGCATCACGGTGACTGAGGTGAAAGGTTTTGGTCGTCAAAAAGGCCATACAGAGTTGTATCGAGGGGCAGAATATGTGGTAGATTTTTTACCTAAAGTGAAAGTTGAAGCGGCTGTGAGTGAGGATATGATTGACCAAGTCATTGATGCCATTACTAAATCTGCCAATACCGGCAAAATTGGAGATGGCAAAATTTTTGTCTATAGTCTTGAACAGACTATTCGCATTCGTACTGGAGAAACTGGCAGAGAGGCCCTTTAAATTGACGGCAGACACGAGAGTAAACCAACATGACAATACAAAAATTTCAAGGACGTGTGAAAAGTGCGCTAATAGTACTTATGTCAATGCTGCCTTCTTTAGCTTTTGCTGAAGATTCTCTGAATTCAGGAGATACTGCTTGGATGTTGACGGCAACCGCATTGGTGTTGTTTATGACAATCCCAGGATTATCTTTATTTTATGCGGGTATGGTACGTAGTAAAAATGTGTTATCAGTACTGATGCAATGTTTTGCCATTACCTCATTAATGACTGTGCTTTGGGTATTATATCTCTATAGCCTTGCTTTTACGGATGGTGGTGCTGTAAACGCTTTTGTGGGCGGATTGGATAAAGCGTTTCTTGCGGGTGTTGGTGTGGACTCTATCTATAAAAATGCGCCAACAATCCCCGAAACGGTCTTTATGACCTTCCAAATGACCTTTGTGATTATTACTCCTGCTTTGATAGTGGGTGCTTTTGCGGAACGTATGAAATTTTCTGCCATGCTCATTTTTATGGCATTATGGGCAACATTTGTTTATGCGCCTGTTTGTCACTGGGTTTGGGGCGGCGGTTGGCTTGATGGTTATGGTATATTGGATTTTGCTGGTGGTACAGTAGTACATATCAATGCAGGTGTTGCGGGCTTAGTGGCTGCGATTATGCTGGGCAAACGTAAAGGTTTTCCACACGTTGCTATGCCACCGCACAATCTCACTTTAACTGTTGTTGGAGCTTCTATGCTGTGGATTGGTTGGTTTGGTTTCAATGCAGGAAGTGAATTAGCAGCAGACGGTGTTGCGGGCATGGCGATGGCTGTGACTCAAATTGCAACGGCAACAGCAGCACTGGCGTGGATGTTCAGTGAATGGGTATCACACGGTAAGCCCAGTGTACTCGGTATTGCATCAGGAGCTGTTGCAGGATTGGTTGCAATTACGCCCGCATCAGGAGCAGTAGGTCCGATGGGAGCAATGGCTATTGGGGCAGCATCTGGTATTGGTTGTTTTTTTGCGGCTACCAGACTGAAAAGAGTTTTTGGCTATGATGATTCTTTAGATGTATTTGGTGTACATGCAATGGGCGGCATTATAGGTGCGATTTTAACAGGCGTATTCGCGGCAACAACATTGGGCGGTGCTGGTTTTGGTGGTGATAATACGACAATGAGTACTCAAGTAATAGCTCAACTGATTGGTGTCGTTGCTACAATGGGTTTTACTGCTGTTATGAGTTTTATTATTCTCAAGGTTATCGACATAATTATGGGCTTGCGTGTTGATGAAGAACAAGAAATCGAAGGATTAGATATCGCGCTTCACGAAGAGCGTGGTTATATCCTTTAGGAATAGTTACGAAATTATTTCCTCTTTTCTGTTTTAGTTTCGGAATGAAACCTCGGAGATTTTAAAAACCTCCGAGGTCTTTCGGGACGAATTTCATTGTAACGAGAAGAACCTTATTCTAAAATTTGCTCTGGTGCAGGTTCTGCAGGCTCAATAAACATCCTTAATTCCAATTCTCCATTACCCGTTAGAACATCCTTTACACCATAGCTATTAGCAGGAGTACCTACACTCCCTACCAATCGATCTTGTTCTAAAGTCAGACGGTATTCATTGTGACTACCCCAATGGCCAGTGGCATGTATCAGTTTTCCAATGGGACGTGTGCGCTTTAGGCGAATCAAATGGCGAGTCTCTAAAATTGGAGGTATTGGGACAATTTCGTCTTCTTCTTTACCTTCATTCTTTTCCTGAACACTATTTACAATTTCTTTGTACTTGTCAACATCCACCCAAATTAATTCATTTTCCTCATCAATTTCTCTTTCTTCATTAATGAAGTATTGAGTGGTAATATCACCGGCTACTTTTGCATGTAAAAAGCTAGAAGGTTCTGGCTGTTCACTGGTTGTGTGAATAATTTCACCACCTACAAAACCTTCTTGCACACTTTTAAATCGTAATTCAGTTAAATACAAGTTGTTAACTGTTCTATAATCACCCTTCCAGATAGTACCACGTAGGCGTTGTTGAAGTATTATTGATTCCTCCTCTTGTAGTTGAGCCTCCAACAAATGAAAAGAAGCATTCTCCGGATCAAAATCCAATGACAATGTCCAATTGAATACGGTCACCTCGTCATCACGAGTCTCAACCGTTTTTACGCCACCAATTCGTACTCTTTGCTTTTCTTCTTCTATAGAAGGTGATGTTTCAGGAATGATGACATAAGCTTTAGAAAAATCGACCTCTTGAGCCAAAGCTGGAGTTAATAAGCTAACAAGGATTATCAAGATAATCGTATGATTCATAAATAATTCCTTTTTTAAATTAATACCTTCGTCAATGCCGGAATTTGTTGTTTTGGGAAATCGTACCTATTAACGAAAATATTGTTAAATGAGTAATAAATGATTCAAAGTAGGGAGTAATGGCAATTAAAATTTAATGGTTTTACACTTGACATCTTAACCTAAATTTATTCTGAATAAGGCATTTTCATGGTTCGAGGATGATTGAGTTGGAAAAAATAAATTCTTTTGGTAGTTAACGTTTATTAAAGAGGGAGACATGGTTCAAAAAAGGTAAAGAATACATGGAGTCCAAATCTTTAGATTTGGAATGCACAAACCTTAAAGGTTTGGACTCCTGTGGGGAATGTACAAACCTAAAGGTTTGGATTCCAGTGTCTATATTGAGTATTAGCCTGAATTTGAACCATGCCAAAAAGGAAACTATCCACTGTTAGGCAAAATCAATCAACCTCATATATTGGATAATTAAACTTTTTCTAATAAAACAGCTATCCAACCTGCTACATATCCGTCACTTTCATTATCGCCAGTTCCTACACCACTGCCAACTGAAGTCATTTGTATAATTTTCCAATCATTTTCCAAATAGTCAGTTAAATGTTCTCGTACCGTCATATCCTCTTCGTTATCATCATCTAAAGGGATAGTGATCAATTTTTGCGCCATGTTGAACTCCTGTATGATGTTTAAGCTGTTATTTATAATTTTTGTTAGTATATATTATTGATAAAATTTTTTGAAGTGATAAAATGTTTTTTATTAAGAATAAAACAATACCTTGGACAGTTTTTAAATTAATTTTTTTAAGTATTTTTATAAAAAGTGTCATGGTCAAAATAATGTTAAACTCTAAAAAATTCCATTTTTGTAAAACAAACTTAGGATTTTTGTGGACTCGTTTTTATAAAAAAATCTTTAGATTAAATAATACCTTTACCAATTAAAAAATTCTATAACAACAGGTGATCGGAATAACATTAGGATTTCTCGAATATATTACTATAGGGAAATTGTGTCTCATTCCTGAAATAACAAATTTTAACATTGACGAAAGGTATTAAAAAAGCAAGTAAAATTTTTGCAAAACAATTATCTTCAATATTTAATTGAGATAAGCCAGCAGTGGGATGATAAAAAATAAAAACTAAAATTCATCCTAAAGTGGGTGTTGACAAGGGTAGGATTTTTTCCGCCCGACATTGATTAATTTTTAAGTTTTAATAAAAAAGGAGACCCCAATAGTGAGTATCAACAAAATCCTTGCCGTTGATGATTCAAAAGTTGATCTGATAAATATTCAGAACATTATTTCTGATGCTGGTTATGAAGTCATCACAGCAGCATCAGGTCAAGAGGCGATTGAGAAGGCTGCGGCTGAAAAACCGGATTTAATTTTTTTAGATGTGGTGATGCAACACATGGATGGCTATCAAGCTTGTCGAGAATTGACTCATAGTGATGCAACCAAGAATATTCCAATTATCTTCGTTACCAGTAAAGGCCAAAAAGCGGATCGTGTATGGGCTGAAATGACGGGGGGAAAGGGATTAGTACAAAAACCTTATACACCCGATCAAATTATTGAACAAATCAATCAACTTAAGTAGTTATGTATATTTAGATGGGATTGTGTGATTTTATAAATTAAACCGTTTTCAAAGGGGGGATGAATTTTTAATTATCCATCCCCCATTTTCGGTGCAAATAAAGAAAGTAACACTTTTATCATAATTTAATGAATATTTAAGTGTCCAAAAAAAAATTTCCTATGGAGAAAAATTTTAACTGAAAGATTTAAAAATAGCTGATTGTAACAGATTTTTGGGTCCCCCCCCCTAACCCCCCGTACACGGGTGGAACCAAACATCATTCGACACTTTGCTTTAATTTTTCTATTTTGGGACTTCCCCCTGTGTACGGGGGGTTAGGGGGGTAAAAAGGTAGGTGTCCTCAAAATTCGTTATAATCAGAAAAATAGATTGCTACATTGACTTAAATCAAACCTTAATGATTAAAAAATTAATCTAAAAAAAAATAATACTTTTAATAAAACCATTAAAAAAAGGTTATTTTTTCATAATCCTTTGTAATTGACTGGCAAAATTATCTATTTCTGCTTGTGTCCGCATTTCAGTAGCACACACCAACAAACCATTACCTAATTCCGGGTAAAATTTCATCAGGTTATATCCACCAAGAATATTATGTGTTGTTAACTCACACAAAACTTCATCCACAGGTTTTTCTAAGCGTAATACAACTTCGTGAAAAAATGGCCCTTTAAATATACGATTCACTCCTTCTATGTCTGTCAATTTTTCAACTAAAGCAGTGGTATTCGCATGACAAGTTAACGCAGTATGTTGTAAACCTTTTGTCCCCAGTAATGCCGTATGAATAGTGGCGGCTGTTACCATCAAACCTTGGTTTGTGCAAATATTAGAAGTTGCTTTAGAACGACGGATATGTTGTTCACGCGCTTGTAAAGTTAATGTGTAACCCGTTTTGCCGTCTAAATCTACAGTACGCCCAATAATACGCCCTGGCATTTGTCGTACATAAGCTTTTTTGCAACACATAAACCCAAAATATGGCCCCCCTGCTGAGAGGGGAATGCCCAAAGGTTGACCTTCTCCACAAACAATATCAGCACCCATTATCCCCCATTCACCAGGCGGAGATAAGACTGCGAGCGTCATAGGATTAACAACTCCTATCACAAATATTCCTTGAGTGTGCGCCCAATCAGTGAGTTCATCCACCGCTTCCAATCCCCCAAAAAAGTTAGGCTGTGGGATAACTAATGCTGCAATGTCTGCTTCAGTCAAATGAGCAAGACTTTCAAGGGTAATCGTACCACTGTCAATATCATAAGGGATTTCAGTTAGTGTAATAGCTTGATTCTTAACGATAGTATTAACTACGCGCCGATAAATAGGATGTACCGTTGTTGGCATTATAATGCGCTTTGCTTTAGTTTTTGTTAAACGCACAGCCATTAATACAGCCTCTGCTAAAGCCGAAGCCCCATCATATAAAGATGCATTGGAGGCTTCCATCGCCGTTAAATTTGCCATCATTGTCTGAAACTCATAGAGGAGTTGCAGTGTCCCTTGGCTGGCTTCGGCTTGATAGGGTGTGTAGGCAGAATAAAATTCGCCTCGCGTAGTGATTTCCCACACAGCTGCTGGAATGTGATGTTCATAAGCACCCGCACCTAGAAAACATACAGCATTACTATTTTGCTCAGCACGTTGACGCATGAGCTGTCCTATTTCCATTTCGGTTAAGAACGATGGCACTTTTTCTTGACCACAACGTAAGTCTGTGGGGATTTCATCAAATAATTCATCAATACTGCCCACGCCAATAGTGGCAAGCATGGCAGTGATATCATTTGGAGTGTGGGGAATATAGGGCATGTTAATTTTTTGAATTTGTGATAAGGAACGAGGACTTAATAACACTGCCAAACCTGACAGGTTTTAAAAACCTGTCAGGTTTAGTTTTTGATTTTAGTTCTACTTTGTTAGATTTAATAAAATCAATGACTTGTAGGGTAGATAAAGTCTTATCTATCCACCAAAACTCTCGAATAATCAGGTAAATACGCTATTGCTTTATCCACCCTACACGAAATTTAACAAAGTAGAATTAGGGAAGAGGCTATTATTCCTCAGCCTCAAGAAATCGCTCATAACCATCATACGCTAACAGCTTGTCGAGATCACTGTTTTCTGTAGGCTTGAGTTTGAATAACCAACCTTTCCCATAAGGGCTTTCATTAACCAATTCTGGCGCGTCAGGTACAGTCAAGTTGACTTCAATGACTTCACCAGTAATGGGGCTAAAAATATCGGAAGCGGCTTTAACTGATTCAACCACACCACAAGCATCTTCCGTATTCAATATATTGCCTTTGTTTGGCAATTCTACAAAAACCAAATCGCCTAACGCTTCTTGAGCGTGATCGGTAATGCCAATAGTGACAATGCCATCTTCTTCTAAACGCACCCATTCATGGGATTCGGAATATTTCAAATCTTCAGGTATTTCACTCATCTTCATATCCTTAAATTCATTTCGTACAAGGTTTGCATTGCATCTCTAATAAAGTCAATGTCAGTCAAAATAAAACTATGAAGCAATACAGGCTTTGCCATGCCGTACAAATGGTGGTTTGACCACTTGTGCGGATAACTGTTTGTTGCGTATTGTCACAGTAACATCTTTGTATTTCCCCGCCGGTAAACGAGCAAAAGCAATTGAAACGCCTAAAGTGGGTGAAAAAGTACCACTGGTGATTTGTCCTTTACCACCGTTTTCAATAGAGACTATCTGATGAGCGCGTAATACGCCTTTGTCTCGCAATATCAAACCAACCATAATTTGATGTTCTTTTTTATCACGTTGCGCTTGTAAAACTCGCCGTCCAATAAAATCTCGATTTTCTGGCTTAAAAGCGACTGTCCAACTTAAGCCCGATTCTAAGGGCGTGTTGTTTTCATCCATATCCTCCCCGTACAAATTCATACCAGCTTCAAGGCGTAACGTATCACGCGCTCCAAGCCCTATAGGTGCTACCCCAGCTACGAGTAAAGCCTCCCAGAAATCTGACACTTTTGAAGCGGGCAATATAATTTCAAATCCTTCTTCACCCGTATAACCGGTGCGAGCAACAAAAAACTCACCATTATTCCAAGTCGCATAAAAAGGTGCAAGTGCTTTTACTGAAGTTTGCAAATTTTCTGGTAATAAATCTCTTACTTTTTCTCTGGCAACTGGCCCTTGAACAGCAAGCATAGTAAGATCATCACGCTCATTAATTTGTATCTGAAAGGGTTTAGCCTGTTGGGTAATCCAAGCAATATCTTTATCACGCGTTGCTGCATTAACCACCATACGAAATTGATTGTCATTTTGTAAATAAACAATTAAATCGTCAATCACGCCCCCTTTTTCATTTAACATGCAACTATAAAGGGCTTTACCAATTTTTTTTAAGCGTTCCACATCATTGGCTAACAAATAACGCAAAAATTCACGTACTCGTTGCCCCGTTAAATCAATGATTGTCATATGTGATACATCAAACATACCCGCATCACGACGTACTTGATGATGCTCTTGAATTTGCGAGCCGTAATGCAAAGGCATATCCCACCCGCCAAAATCAACCATTTTTGCTTTAGATTCTAAATGTTTATTATATAAAGGTGTTTTTCTACCCATGATTTATTTTTTATGATGAAGTGTTGAATTTAAATAAAGACATGGTTCAATATTAAAATAACATTTTGGAGCTTTAAGGCGAAGCTTTGTATAAATCCGCTTTTTGGTTTCCAAAATAAATTTTGGACTCCAAAACAGTCTGGCTTTGTTTTAAATTTATTTTGGATGACTTAAACTCTACACTTTGTAATTACACTATTTTGAACCATGCCTAAATATTAAAGAATCAAGTTATTAGGTAACTCCTAAAAAATAATATACCCAAGGGCCATAAGTGTTCGAGATTTTTATCGTTCCCAAATTTTATTTGGGAACGCACTGCACAAAAAGCTTTGCTTCGATAAAAAAACCCTTTAATTTATATCTGACGAATTTTTAGGAGCCATTTTGGGTATTCTTGAAGCGAAGCTTCTTGTGCAGTACGTTCCTAAATAAAATTTAAGAACGATAATAAAGTTAATAAAATTAATTATTTAAAAAATCCCGAACACTTATGACCCAAGGGCAATCCTTTATAGTTGTCCAATATTATGTGTGGGTATTTTAATTTCTTGAAGTTACCTCATAATTATATTTAATAAAATTAATAAAAATTGAAAAATTAAATATCATTTTTAAATAGAGCTGGGCTAAAGTCAGTATCTCAATCGCTCCAAACCCTTCGAGTTTATAGTCCAATATTGTTCTTGTTTTTTTAGGAATAAAAAGTCAAAAAAATCCGAAAGTAAACCTGTCAGGTTTGGTAATTTTGACTATATAGGTTCTCCACTCAATACATCCGTTAGCCAGGTGTTACCTGAAGATGCTAACTTGTCAGCAATTTGCACAGATTTCATTTCTGTTTTACCCTGTTTTTTACCAACTAACCATAACTCATTATTTTTTAAGCATTTTGCTAAAGTTTCGTTATGGGTTGTCAGCCAAATCGGATGCTCAAATGAGGCTTTTTCGCGAAAAGCATCAACTAACCTCATAACTGTTTTGGGATGTAAGCCGCGTTCTGGTTCTTCAATCAATGTCATCCCTAATGAAAGACGATCTAGCATGATAATTAATAGGCTTAACAGGTAAATTGTACCATCGGACATTAAATGCGCTGGAAAAAGTTTTTCTATACCTTTTTCTTTGAAAGCTAAAAGTGTACTACCACTTAATCTTTCTGTTTCAGTATGCACCTTTTCAAAACCAGGGATAATAAATTCCATCCATTCTAGGATTGTTCCACGTATATCATCATTTTTTTCTAAACGATTTAATACCGCCGCTAAATTGCGTCCTTTCAAACTTAATTCAGAATCATCATAGTTTTTAACGGGTAATTTTGCTTTTACAGGATCAATTCGATATAAACGAAAATTGTTGAAGAGATGAACTCTTAAACCAGAGAACATAATGGGCAAAAATGATTTACCACGACGTAAAAACTCTGCTTTAGCCTGACGACATTCTTCATTGTCTTTAAAAACATCATTTGCAGTCCATTTTTTGCCATTATGACCTTTCTGAATATATTCGTCCAAGGTAGGAGAGGTATCTAACTGACTAATTTCAAAGTGGTAGGTGAGCGTTTCTGTTTTTTTAGTATCATCTTCAAACTTAAAAACCGATTCAAACTCAAAAACACGCGCAGCATCGGAACATCGCCTCAAGCAACGAATGTTCTCAAAGCCACCATGTTTTTTTAGAGCTTCATCAACTCCAAAGCGAATAACCCAATTCACAAAATCTAAGGCATCAAAAAAGTTGCTTTTTCCAGAACCATTTGGTCCTGCAAATACAGAAAACGGTTTAATATCATGTAATTCTAGTACATCAATACTACGATAGTTAGAAATTTTAAGATAATCTATAGTGCCTCTCATTGATTATTACCTCGTATTTAATCAAAAATTCTGAAATCAAAGGTTCACAAAAAAGTATCATAATAAACGGCAATTCATCGGACTAATTTGATTTTACCATGACATAATAATAACGACTGCAATATTCTACATGCAAGGCATTGTGTTGTATTTTTAAATAATTATGATATCAATTAAAAATTGAATGTCTATAGCAAATTTTGGAAATCTATTAGGTATTGATAATATTTTATTATACTTTATTTTAAAAAAAATTATTTTTTTGATTATATCGTTTATCAAGGGAAGCTGAGTGGAAATATACGGAAAAGGCAAGAATAGAAACTAAATATTGAGAGACAAGGTTTGGGAGTAGATTTGTATACAATAAAAAAATACCATGGTTAGGAATGAGGATTTAATAATTTGCAAAATTTTGGTGCTAAACCTATCAGGTTTCAACTTTCGTATTTTATTGAATCCTCATTCCTTAAGAAAAAATTATGATAAGATTTTACTCGTTATAAATTTTTTGATAACCTAAATTTCAAATTTTACGCAAAGACGCAAAAACTAACAATATTTATTATACCAATTTAGTTTAACTTATTAATTTATTTTAAAATGATACTTTTTTTAGTAAAATCAAATAGTTAAAAAAAGGATATAAAATTCTTATATAATTTTTAAGTAAATCAACAAAAATTTTTTAACATTCTTAATCTGCTTAAAGAAATCTGATTTTTTGAAAAAATCGGATTTCTCATTCTTTTAAAAATGTTAACATTTAACCTGAGTTCGATATAAGTTGATGAATATAACTAATTGTATTTGTTATATAATACACTGATAATTGTGACAATCGAACTCAGCTTAACATTTATGTGTACCTACTGACTTTAGATACTTATGGAGCAAACCTGACAGGTTTTAGAAACCTGTCAGGTTTGATCGAAAAATTATTTTTCTGAACATCTAATTGTTCCCCCATTTTATTTGGGTACACAATGCATCAGAAGCTTTGCTTCGAGTTTTGCCAAGCAAAGCTTGGCAGACAGTGCGTTCCCAAATAAAATTTGGGAACGATATTGAATTAACTCTATTTTTACTAAGTACTTAGTAATTTATTTAACTGAATAAGTATTTGATAATTAATAATTTTATATTTAAGCAAATTACATACCAGTTTTTAATATAACGCATTAAATGCCTTTTAGGTATTTTTGCACAAATTGTGGCAATATTTATGAAGTATAAACTAAAAATACCTATTTGCTATTCGCCTACCATTTAACGCTCTTAAAGATTATGTTTATTCGGACTTTAGCTTATCTGTTTTTATTTTCTTTATTGTTTGGA
Organism: Candidatus Parabeggiatoa sp. HSG14; assembly: GCA_030378085.1. Lineage (GTDB taxonomy): Bacteria > Pseudomonadota > Gammaproteobacteria > Beggiatoales > Beggiatoaceae > Parabeggiatoa. The sequence continues at coordinate 5,754 of JAUCGK010000055.1, read as the reverse complement.
TGCAGCCCATTACTCCAAGACAGTAATTCATTAACAAGCGACATCGTTCAAGATCCCGCCCATACTGGTAAACAATTGGAAAAAAAGGGACATTACCGAAAGGCTGCCTTTGAATATTTGCGATTAGCCAAGCAAAATATTCCACCTGCACAACAAACTTATCAATTATTAGCAATCCAAGCTTTTCTCAAAGACGATGATTTAACAGCCGCAAAATCGGAATTGGCCAAATTTAATTTTCGTAGTAGCTATGGTTTGGAAATTCCCTTAGAACTTGTGCATACCAAAATCGACTTAGCCGAGAAACGTACTCATAAAGCTTCTCAACGTCTAAAGGGAATTGAACCAACAACATTGTCAAAACCTTTACAAATAGAGTATAAACAGTTACACACTCAGATGCGTGTAGCTAAAGGTGAAATACGGGAAGCAGTGCGTGAATCAATGAAGCTTGATAATTTGTTGAATGCAGATCCTGTCCTTGTGCGTGGGAATCACCAATCGCTATGGCGTAGTCTGGTTTCTAGTTCCTATGATCTTAAGCATATATCACAAAAACAGGGAGAGCTTGTTTCTGGTTGGATAGCTTTAGCATTGTTGAAGAAAACAGTAAGCCAAAAACATTTACAGCAAAGCATTAATAATTGGCAATGGCGTTTTCCAGAACACCCCGCAACTCAATATATTGTTCCCTCACTGTTGCAAAACGTATCTTTTACGCTTTCACCCAAAAAAATTGCGTTGTTATTGCCCTTTAAAGGTCAATTTAAAGGTTACGCTGAAGCTATTAAAAATGGTTTTTTTGCAGCGGCTGAACAAAATAACAACCTCCCAACTGTTACTATGCATCATGTCAATGAAAATAATATTTTGGCAGTGTATCGAAAAGTGGTGGCTGAAGGGGCTGATTTTGTAGTTGGGCCTTTACTCAAGAATACCTTCACTGTTTTAGCAGAAAACAAAGTTCAATTCCCTGTTCCTACTTTAGGTTTAAATCATTTAGAAAGCTCATTTAATGCTGGTAACCTGTACCAATTTGGTTTGTCACCTGAGGATGAAGCTAAGGCTGTGGCAAATCGTGCTGGGAGAGATGGACATCGAACAGCTATGGTATTAGCACCTGATGGTGAGTGGGGAGAACGGGTATTGGCTGCATTTCAAACGGCATGGAAGAAGCAAAGAGGAGAATTGGCTATTCAACATATTTATGGCAAAAATTTTAACAGTTCGATTAAACGAATCCTTAAAAAAGCCAAAACAAAGAATATAGATATGGCTTTTATGGTTGCTTTTCCTCAACATGCGCGGCAACTACGTCCTCTCTTTGACTCAGTTCTTGGTTACCAATTACCTATTTACAGCATTTCTCGTGTGTATAGTGGTGTCCCAGAACCAGAGAGTGATGCTGATCTTGAGGGGATTATGTTTGTAGACATGCCTTGGGTGTTAGCACCAGATGCCAATGCAGTGCAATTACAAGAAATATTACAACAACTTAAACCTGAAGAAATTAAGAAATATACGCGATTATATGCTTTGGGTGTTGATGCTTACCATTTGTTACCAAGATTACAACAGTTGGATCAATTTCAATGGCAAGGTTACACAGGACACTTATCATTAGAGAAGACGGGGAAAATTATACGTAATCAATTGTCTTGGGCACGTTTTTTTGGCGGAAATCCCTATTTAATTGAAGAAACAGCCACCTTCTCTCAAGAATAATAGTTTATTACACTTGTGGATACTCACTTGAATCAAGGACAATGGGCTGAAAATTTGGCTTATGATTATTTATGTGGACAGGGTTTGCAGTTTGTTGAACGTAATTATCATTGCAAGGCGGGAGAAATCGATCTGATCATGCAACAACGGGAGGTTTTAGTATTTGTAGAAGTGCGTTACCGTCGGAGTCAGCGTTATGGTGGTAGTTTAGAAAGCATTGATTTTCGTAAACAGCAACGGATTATAATCACAGCAAATCACTATCTACAAGCTCATCAATGGACACAACAATATACCTGTCGTTTTGATGTGGTGTTAATCAGTGGTATGTCTGATAATCCGCAATTACGTTGGATATCCGATGCTTTTAGAATGGATGGGTAAGATTTTGGCTGTGTCAAACCTGACAGGTTTAGTTTTTGGGGTTACAAAATCCTACCTAACCTCACCATTGATGCAAGAAGTATTCAAACAAATAAGAACTGAGGATTCAATAAAGCCCAAAATTAAACCTGCCAGGTTTTAAAAACCTGGTAGGTTTGAACATTCAAGTTTTGGAAATTATTAAATCCTCATTCCTAAGGCTTTAAGTTGATTTTAATTAAGCCTTCTCACAGTCCTCAATAAGTGTATCTAAAGCTTTAACGTGTGTCTTAGCCTCCCCTTTTATCTCTTTAAGAAAATCTAACTCGCTTTTGCTAATGTGTCCATCAGCAAATAACGCTTTACGAAGAACGTCAACTTCTTTCTCACTGATATGTCCATCTCCCAATGCGAAAGATTTTGCAACTTTGCGCCATTCAGCCATTTTATTTTTCTCCTATAATAAACAAATAAACACTTAATAAACAAATAAACACTAACAATTGTGGACTTAAATATACCCGAATTCAGGGTACGTTATACTACATAACTTATTTCTCTAAATCAACTGCTTTATTTTAAATAAAACCTTTTAGTTTTGGAAAAAATGTTGAAAAACACCCAAAATAAATTTTGGACTCCAATTTCTCCTCAATTTCTCCTCTAAAAACTTAATCCACCTCCACATTTTCAATGCAATTCAAATAGGCCATTTCAAGGTTTTCGGCAGCAAAAGTAGTACAACATTCAGCAGGTGTGCCTATAAATTGCAAACGTCCCGCATGTAATATTGCCATCCGATCACATAAAGCGTCAACATCAGCTAATAAGTGAGTGCTGAAAAACAAAGTAATCTCTTTTGATTTTAGTTTGAGCAAAAAATGTTTAAGATAAGCGCGTGCCTTGGGATCTAAACCTGTCATAGGTTCATCCAATACTAATAAACGTTTACCACTTAAAAAACAAGCAGCGAGTCCAATCTTTTGTGCCATACCTTTAGAATAGTCACGCACTGGTTGTTTAAGAGCGGATACCGCGAGATCTAAAGTCTGACAAATCTCTTTTACCTGATCATAATCATAAATATGATTATGTAATTGAGCCATATACGCCAAAAAATTTTCTCCCGTCAAATAATAAGGGGGAACAAATTGTTCGGGTAAAAAGGCGAGATGGGCACGCGCATTATGATTGGTATGTTGAGTACCAAATAAGTAAATACTACCCTTGTCAATTTCACATAAATTCAGCAAACTTTTAAGCAAAGTTGTTTTACCTGCTCCATTTACACCAACAAGACCAAAAAATTCGCCAGGTTGTATTTGTAATTCAATCTGGTTAAGAATTTGCTGTTTTTGGTAATCTTTACAAACATTTTTAAACTCAATAACTGACATGCTTTTCTAATTATGAATTTGTGAGTTGTGACACGAAGTACTTTCGCTATGCAACGATCATTGTGAATGACGGACAAATATTTATGGCTAATGCTTTAACCACCCCAATTTTATGAAAATGTTTTATTAAGTTTTATCTTGAAAGGGGGATTAAAAGGTGTGCAAATTTTTCTAAAAGGATATTTATCGCCAGCCATGCCATTCAAACCAAGCACTACGATTAAGCACATCTTTGGAATAATCTTTACCCGTTGTATTAGCATCAATATCTTGTCCTGCTCTAATAGCTTTTAAGGTAGCCGTTGCTCCGCCATTATAAGCAGCAATTATTGCCCTTAGCATTTGCTCATCACTCAAATTAACGCCCCTTTGCCGAAAAAATTTTCGAGCGTTATTTAGCACTACACAAGCATACATAACATTTTCTCTAGGATTTTTCCATTTGTTCGTGCGAGCAAAATTGTGCCAATCATAATCAATTTGCATAAGTCCACGCCCATATCCACCACCATCAGGTGGTATTGGAGTACGCCTTTTACCCCGTGGGCGACGCCTGGCAAAATCACCACGTCCCCCAGGCCCAGGTGGTTTGAGTGCTAATCCCCAATGTGATTCGCGTGATCCTATACCACAGAGTATTGAAGGCCGCAAAAAAGGATATCGACGTGCAGCATCTTCAATAATAGCTTGATATCTGTAAGCTTCTTGAAGTTGTTTGAGCATAGTCTGGTTATTTTTGCTAAACGTTGTATCGGGATGAACAGGTTCAAGCGTTGGGGGGGTAATTACAATTACGGGAGGTGGTGGCTTAGGTTGAGGTGATGGAGATGGCTCCTCTTCTTTTTCTGGGGAGAGAGGGATACCAAATATGGTTTGAAACCAAGATAAAAAACCTCTTTCAACGGGTCTTTCCATAAAATTGTCTCCTTACGATTATAACAGTGTGCCTGGTCGAAATATTATCAATGTGAATTAAAAAATGAATTTATATATAAATATTATGAGTTAAGTAACTCGAAAAAATTAATAAACCAACAGCAAAAAACAACCCCTCCCAACTCGTCCTTTATAATCCCCAAAACTGGAATGCTCAAACCTGACAGGTTTTAAAAACCTGTCAGGTTTAGTTTCGTATGTTATTAAATCCCGAATCCTTAATTGAGGAAAGTAATCGCTCAGCGGTTTTATTCCATTTTTTAGGGTTGGTGGTACTGGTATTTTATTATGCTGAGTTACAAAAAAATGAATCTTAGCTCCCAATAATCAACGTTTTCTTAAGTGCCATTAAGATTTAAATCACTTTTGTTCAAATATTATTCAACAAATTTGCCGTTTCTCCAAAATCCCGATTTTTCAAAACCATCGGTAGATTTCATTGTTCCACGTCCAGAGGCTTTGCCCTTCTCAAATTGTCCCACGTAACGATCTCCATTGGGCCAAACATAAGTGCCTTGTCCATTGATTATACCATTAATAAACTCACCTTCATAAAGATCGATACCTTTAGCTTTACCACGACCATAAGCTTTGCTATTTCTACACTCTCCGCTATAGTTACCACGAAGGCGCGGATCATCAACATAGCAACCAACATGAGGTACTTGAGGTATCCCATTTTTAAACCGTCCAGCAAAATAGGCTTTATCCATCCACATATAAAGTCCTTTACCATTTAAAATGCCATTAACAAATTCTCCCTCATACATGTCCTTACCCACTGCTTTACCCTGTCCATGTGCGTTGCCATTTAGACACTCTCCCTCATAATGACCACGAAGATTAGGAGCCTCAACATAACAAGCCTGATTGGGAGTTGGAAGTGGGGTTGCACATCCTGCGCTTGTTGAGAAAACAATCGTACCTAGCAAATAAAGTAGCTTTTTATTATACATCAATGACATAATCGTATTTCCTCACACTTAATCTTAAAAATACACGTTTATTTATCTCAATACCTTCGCCAATTATCCTACTGGACAAGTAGGTTATTATATGATATTACTTTAATTTCAAGCAATTACCGTATTTTTAACCCCAATGAGGCTTATTTTAAATCTCGTTGATTTTTAAGCATTTTTATAATAGTTGAGTTTAATACTCAAGCTTTTGGCGAAGGTATTGTTATCTAAAATTGAATAAAAATTATTCTGATTATAACGAATTTTGGGGACACCTACCTTTTTACCCCCCTAACCCCCCGTACACAGGGGGAAGTCCCAAAATAGAAAAATTAAAGCAAAGTGTCGAATGATGTTTGGTTCCACCCGTG
>JAUCGK010000371.1 GCA_030378085.1 Candidatus Parabeggiatoa sp. HSG14 | reverse complement strand
TACACAGGGGGAAGTCCCAAAATAGAAAAATTAAAGCAAAGTGTCAAATGATGTTTGGTTCCACCCGTGTACGGGGGGTTAGGGGGGTGTCCCTAAAATTATTTGAAGTACAGTGCGTAACATCAGTAAATAATTAAAAAATCTCTCCTACATTTACAATACCTTCGCCAATGTCAAAATTTATGATTTCAGGAAATACACGTAGTGCAATGAACGAAATAACCATTAATTGGTGAAGGTATTAACATTTACCCAAATTGAAGAAAATAACCAAATGTCTCCCATTACTATTATCGGCACGGGCTTAGCGGGTTACACCGTTGCGCGTGAGTTACGCAAACTTGATAAAAATTGTCCTTTGCGGCTGATTAGCTCAGATGATGGGCATTTTTATTCTAAGCCTATGTTATCTAATGCTTATGCTCAGAAGAAAACGCCTGAAACGTTGGTTACAATACCTGTGACTAAAATGGCAGAACAGATCAATGCTGACATATTGGCTAAAACTCAAGTCACGCAATTAGATTCTCAGCAACATATTATTGAAGTAAATGGAAAACACTTAGAATATAGTCAATTAGTGTTAGCGTGTGGCGCAGAGCAGATACACATACCGTTAGCTGGAAATGCTGCGAATAAAGTATTGTCAGTCAATGATTTAGTTGATTATGCTCATTTTCGTACTGCATTAAAAGGGGCGAAACGAGTTGTTATTATGGGGGCAGGGTTAATTGGTTGTGAATTTGCTAATGATTTACAGCCGGCTGGTTTTTCGGTGACATTGATTGATCCTGCTCCTTATGCATTAGGGCGATTAGTACCAGAAGTCGTTGGGCAAACATTGCAACATGCATTACAAGCATTGGGAGTAACTTTGCATTTTGAAAAAGCGGTTAAAAGCGTAGAGGTTGCTGAAACCGGTTATCGTTTAATACTGACAGATGACAGTGTATTAGACACAGATGTCATATTATCTGCAATTGGTTTACGCCCACGTATTCAGTTAGCGACTGATGCGGGTTTATCGGTGGAACGAGGCATTGTGGTGGATCGTTTTCTAAAAACCAGTACTGAAGATATTTATGCACTCGGTGATTGTGTTCAAGTTGAGGGTTTAGTGCTACCGTTTGTGATGCCATTGATGAATGCTGCTCGTGTGTTGGCAAAAACTTTAGTAGGGCAATTGACACCTGTGATTTATCCAGCAATGCCAATTGCGGTAAAAACGCCCGCATGTCCTATTGTGGTATCCCCGCCAGCAATAGGACTTGAGGGAGAATGGCAAATTGAAGCTGAAGGTAAAGATATCAAGGCGTTATTTTATACACCGGAAAAAAAATTAGCGGGTTGTGTATTAACGGGTACAAAAATCGCAGAAAAAGCAACACTGATTAAAGAATTGCCTCCAGTGTTAGCATAGTTTCCAAAATAAATTTTGGACTCCGTGAGACTATTGGTTTGGAGTTCAAATTCAACCTCTTGTACTAACGCTCCAGCGTTGGAATGTAATTTCGTGACGCTCCAGCGTCACTCCTTATAAAAAGAGATTGAGCAGCAAGATTTATTTTAATTTATTAATGTGTTCAATGAGTTGTTCAAGAGAATAGGTTTTTGTAATAGGGGTAGGATGATTTGATATTTCAGTGTTTCCTACTGCACGAGTAACAACCAAAGTATTTGATGGTAATATAAGTAATATGCTAATTAATCCTATCACTAAAACAATGATTACAATGTGAGTTGCGCCAGATTTTATCTGATGGATGAACTTTTCTAAAGGTTCTAATGCCTCTTCTTCTTGCAAAGTTGAAAATATTGCCCATTGCAATCCTGGTATATCAAGAGAAGTGTAAGCTGAAAATACAAATTCTCCATGATAATCTTCATAAAAATCAAATCCATGTATATTAGAAAATGTAGTGCTTGGATTGTCAATGGTTTGCAATCCAACACTGGTATTTTTTATATCAATGGTAGAGACAATTTCATGGGCTAATCCTATTTCTGAAACCGATAACAGATAATCTTCTTTGTCTTCCACCAAAAACCGGCTATCATTTCGCATTGTAGCATCTCCCGCCACAAGATATGTTTCGCCCGTTCTTCCATATTTTTCAACTCGCCACGTTTTCCCATCAGTCATCATTTCGTTGATATTGTCAATCGCCAACTGAAAAACGAGTACGCCGATTTTTTTCTCATCATCAAAAAGGGGAGTACCAAGAAATGCTTTGTAATTATCGTAAGCTGGGAGATAGGGAGAAAAATCTACCAATACCACTTCATCACGGGTAGCAAGTGTTGCTTTTTTAAAAGTTTTTCCTAATCCATTTTTTGCATACGCACCATCTATCAGTGAGGTTGCAAACTCCAATGTTTTGTTCACTGAATAGACAATCATGCCAGTGTCTGAATCAATCAAAAAGATATTCTCAATTTTAGCGATTTTTTTTAACTCATTGATATTATTGTGATAAAGATAATGCAAACGGGTATAACTTGAAGCATCAGAAATTGTTGACAATTCAATTTTATGGTTTAACGAATTAGGATGAGCAACGACATAATGATATTGCAAAGCAATACTATTGTTGTCTAGCTGATTAAGCAGATTTGCCATGTCTGGTACACAATGAATGTTTAGTCGGTTATATGCTTGAACAAATTCATTGTTGTAATACTTTGCTAAAACATGACGATATTTTTTTTGTTGTAACTTTCTTTCCTTCAATTGGAACACAGTGGCACTTTGTGTTTCATTTTTGAATTTTGGAAAGGCTTCTTTAAAATCACGCATCGCCTCAGTGATTTCTTTGAGATGGGCATACAATTTGATTTGATGAAATAGCCTTTGAAAATAACTTTCAATTTGCACTTTTTTAGTATCTCGAATAGCAATCAGATGGTTTTGTATTTTATCATTGAGTGCATACTGGGCTTGAAATTCAGCACTCTTAATAATGAAATGGGCAGTAATAAGTACTGCGATTATCATTAAAGAAAACAGTAATATAACCTGTATCAGCTTTATGCTCAGAAATTTATTAAATCTTTTCATTTTAGTTATCTATAACCTGAGTTCGATATAAGTTGATGAATATAACTAATTGTATTTGTTATATAATACACTGATAATTGTGACAATTGTTCCCCCATTTTATTTGAGAACACAATGCATCAGAAGCTTTGCTTCGAGTTTTGCCAAGCAAAGCTTGGCAGACAGTGCGTTCCCAAATAAAATTTGGGAACGATATTGAATTAACTCTATTTTTACATCGAAC
>JAUCGK010000054.1 GCA_030378085.1 Candidatus Parabeggiatoa sp. HSG14 | reverse complement strand
CACTTTAATTTTGGATATTTTAAGTGGAATCCAAAATTTATTTTGGATATAATATGACATTACTATAAGTAATTATAAAATTTATTTACCAATTTACAACAAATCCTCACGACTTCTCAATATTATCCTGAAGTATGTTATCAAAAAAAATTAGATTTTTCTTGAGTGAAGAAAATTTGATTTTTCATACCTTTGAATTTTCATAAGTACACAAAAGCTTTATAAGGAGCAACGCCAGAGCATTACGATATGTGTTCTTTCGCTGTAGTCTCATTGTCATACATAAATATTTAATTTATTGACTGATATTATGCACAAAGCTTCCTCAAGTCTTGAAATAAATTCCAAAGCTAAGGGGATTTTATAAAATCCCAAACTAAGGATTTAAGAATGTCCACGTTTAAACCTGACAGGTTTTGAAAACCTGTCAGGTTTGGTTCAAGCGTTTTTTCAGTTATTGCTCGACTATCAAGTTTTTATTGTGACAATGAAATTCAAGAGTGAGACGCGAGCATCGAAGACGCGAGCATCGCGTCTCTACATATTGAGGGAATTTGGTAGAGACGCAATGCTTGCGTCTCTCGCTTAATAATCATCAATCTTTTAAAAACTTGATAGTCAAGTATTAAATATTCATTCCTACCTAAGAAGTTCAATGCATAACATCAATTATTGATTGAAAGTAGAGACACACGGACGTGTGTCTCTACGGGAGTGCAAAATTTATTTTGCGAGGGGTTACACTCTAGTTGGCAAAATGAATTTTGCACTCCCGTTTGGAAGCTATCTGCGTAACATCAGTGACTGATTTAAGAAATGCCAGCAAAACCTGAGTTTTTAAAATTTTTTAGTTTTAAAATCAAAGAGATTGAGCGTTTTTAGTATACAATTCATGGTCATTTTTACAATAAACTGGGTAGGAGAAAAAAATATGTTACCCACACTATTTAGATCAATTAAACACCTAAGAAGAGATTTTATCTCTCACTTTCTTTTCACTTTTCACTTTTCACTTTTCACTTTATCACTATTGGCGGCTTATCCGTTTTTGTCATCGCCAGTGTATGCTGAAGGAAGCCGTGAATTGGTGTCAATAGGAGGTTATCGTCCCTATCTTCAAGTTGACCCCACAAGAAGATATATTGATAGTGTTGATATTCCACTTCAGGGAGTTATGAAGGTTTACGTCAAAAAGGGAGAACAGGTCAATCTGGGTTCCAGTATTTACGATGCTGTCGATGAAAAAGACATTGTCTATCGTAGTCCAAATGGTAGCGAAAACAGTTGTAATGTGCTTCAGACGGGCTTTGGCTATATTGATACCGTTGCCAAAGAAACAGCAGGCCCTTTACCCATTAACCCAAAGGGATATATGCCCTGTACATTTACCGCAGATGAAGAGGGTATTTATGAAATACACTTTAATTATTCTTTAAAATCATTTTCGGTTGATCCTGATTTTATTCGGCAAAAAACAGTCACAGCCAATTTTCTCAAAAAAGAACAGCAAGGAAATGCTGTTGCTGCTTGGGATATCACTGTTTTAAAGGATGTGAATGGTCAACTCATTGAACAAAAAGGGCGCGTTTATACCAATTATTTGCCAACGAGAATGGGAGGCCGTCGCCCACTTATGCAGACAAAATTGTTTGTTCAGAGCAATACTGGATATCTATATCGTGTTGATATAAATGGTTTGCACCCATTGAATATGGTTATCTTTTCCAATAATAAAGGATTTCAAGATGCGAGTGGTTTACCACTATTTCAGTCGATAAAACTTTCTGAGACCAATAAGAAGAATCGAACTGCTTTTCTTCATAATCCGGCTATCCCAGATACGAGTACTGATATTACCCACAAGATTTTTTTTAACCCACCTGCTTCTGATCTACCCGCTGAAGCAAATTTGCCAGATGGTCAAAAAACGTGGCTACTTTCTCCACCCGTTCCATTGCCTGAAGTGACGAATTTCAAATTTACCGGCAGTGAAGGAACACCCAATCAAGCAAGGATTCCACCAATACCAGCACCAGATGCAGTACCACCCATAGAACCAACGGTAGGGATTTTTGGTTTTAATACCACAATGGCTGGCCATTATCTGATGGTAATAGATATTAATGGCAATGATATTTATGGAGATGAAAATGATCGAATACTCAAAGGACGAGTTGGTGAGGGAGACAATCAAATACCTTGGGATGGTTTAGATGGAAATAACGAACCTTTAGTACCACAAACACTTCCGTTTAATGTTAAATTGAATCTCATTGATGACGTTCATTTTCCTTTTCTCGATCCTGATAAAAGCCCAGACGGTTTTTCCATAACGCGGATTAATTGTGTCCCCGATCAATCACCCTGTGAAGAAAATGATTTTGTGTATTATGATAATTCTCGCTGGGAGCCAAAAGGCCAACCATCTGATCCTATTTCGGCACTTGGCGGTATCAAAAGTGGTGGTGGGATACAAACGTTTGATGACAAATTTAGTGCTGACAAAGGAATAGATACTTGGTCAATGTTGGCTCCCCCAATAACGTTAGAGGGTGACATTTATCTCAAAAAAGCGGATTTAACCGTTTCTAAAACGCACATTACGACACCGCCTCCAGTACCCGATGGGCCAGTAACTTATACTATTACTGTTCATAACGGTGGTCCAAGTGATGTTGTTGGGATAAAAGTACAAGATAGTTTGCCAGCCACAATCACCGAATCTTTTTGGACTTGTGCGGTGTCTGAATCCGAAAAAAGTCGTTGTGCTTTAAAGCAAGGTTCTGGAGCCATTGATACCACCGTTGATTTAAAAAATGGGGCCACAGCAACCTTTACGATTGATACAACGATAAGTGGTGCAAGTATTGGGGAAACGATTAGTAACTCCGTGACAATCACCCGCCCAAATGATGTGACTAACCCACAAGGTTCGACAGAAGATGTTAAAACAGAAACGGCTGAGGATTCTTTTACATTGTCCCCACCTGCTAATAAACAACCCGTTGCTAATAACAAAACAACCACAACTCCCAACGATACAGCAGTACAATTACCCGCACTAGAAGCCAATGATGAAGATGGTACTATTGCATTTTATACCGCCTTTAATTTACCTGTTGCAAATGAAGGTTCAATGTATATAGGCGATCCTGATGCGGCGGGTATTTTGCTAACTGAAGGGCAACAAATTACACCCGAACAAATCAGCACGCTTTTTTTCAAACCCAACCCAAATGCTACTGAAGGCGATGTCGTTTTTAATTATACGGCGACGGATGATAAAGGGGCAACCAGTGATGCAGCTACAGTCACCATTACTGTTACCGTACCACCAACTCAACCGCCTGAAGCAGAGAATCAAAGTGCAGCCAATACGCCCAATGATACAACAACGCAATTACCCGCTTTATCGGCAACAGATCCTGATGGCACAATCGCATCTTACACGATAACAACACTGCCACCCGCATCAGAAGGAATACTGTACTTAGGTGATCCTGAAAATGGAGGGATACCAATCACACCAGGACAACAACTCACACCAGCTGAAGCGGCTAATCTGTTTTTTAAGCCTAACCCTAACTTTACAGGCGATGCCAGTTTCACTTATACAGCTACCGATAATCAAGGAGCGGAAAGTGCAGCGGCAACAGTGACTATACCAGTCACACCCTCTAATACTCCGCCTGTATCTAACAACATAACAGCACCCACCACACCCAATAACGTTACTGAACAATTGCCCACTTTAGAGGCGACTGATGATGATACTGTGGTGGAATATCGAATCACAACTATTCCGCCTGAAAGTGAAGGTTTACTTTATATAGGTGATCCTGCCAAAGGAGGGAGACTTCTCACTGGTGCTGAGACAATAACACCGGAAGAAGCTGCAAATCTTTTCTTTAAACCTAATCCCGATTTTGCAGGTGATACCAGTTTTGGCTATACAGCAATAGATAAACAAGGTGCAGAAAGTAATCCAAGTACAGTCAGTATTTCTGTGACTCAACCCCCTAATGATTCTCCTATTGCCAATAATGATAGTAGCGACACAAATCCTGGCGTACCCGTCACTATTCCTGTTTTAATCAATGACAGTGATCCCAACGATAATATTGATCCGGGTAATGTGTTTATTGATACTTCACCAGAAAAAGGTGAAGCGATTACTAATACAGATGGTACTGTAACCTATACCCCTGATGCTGATTTCACAGAGGGTTCTGACATATTTACTTATCAAGTGTGCGATACAGGAACGCCCATATTGTGCAGTACGGCAACCGTCACCATTTCTGTGCCAGTTTCTCAAAAATTGCCTATCGCAAATAATAAAACAGCTTCAAGTACTCTCAATGATGAAACCGCACAATTGCCTCCTTTATCAGCCACTGATTTAGACGGTACGATAGCTTCTTATGTGATTGATACGTTACCTCCCTCAGAGCAAGGTGTATTGTATTTAGGTGATCCTGCTAAGGGTGGTGTTCCAATTACTAAAGGACAACAATTAACGCCCGAACAAGTGGACAATTTGTTCTTTGAGCCTAACAATGAATTTATAGGGGATGCCAGCTTTACTTATTCAGCCATTGATAATCTTGGTGGTGTCAGTAGTCCCGCACTCGTAACCATCCCAGTAACAGCCCCCGTAAACACGCGCCCCACTGTTAATGATGTTTCTGCGAATACCGAGCCTAATACCCCGGTGACTATTCCTATTTTAAATAATGACAGTGATCCAGAGGGAAATCTTGATCGTAGTAGTCTCACAATTACCACACAACCGCCTAATGGTAATGTGACCATTAATCCTGATGGTACGGTTACCTACACACCTAATGCCAGTTTCACTGATGGAACTGACTTATTTATTTACCAAGTGTGTGATACTGGTATTCCTCAACAATGTGATACTGCAACGGTCACTATTGGTGTATTAGCAGGGGCTAACCAACTCCCTGTGTCAGAGAATAAAACAACACCTCAAACACCCAATAATACCACTGTACCATTACCAAGCTTATCCGCCACTGATTCTGATGGCACTGTGGCTTCTTATACTATCGACACGATACCGTCAGGAAGTCAAGGTGATTTATATTTGGGTGATCCTGCTAAAGGAGGTGTCCCAATTACTAAAGGGCAAAGTCTGACACCTGATGAAGTAACTAACCTCTTTTTTCAACCTAATGAACTCTTTACAGGTAATGCAACTTTTACCTATAGTGCCACCGATGATCAAGGTGCTAAAGGTTCCGAGGCTCTTGTCACCATTCCTGTCATAGAAGCTCCCGATGATAATAAACCACCTGTCGCAAATGATGATAGTGGGATCACGGATCCTGAAGTACCCATCAATATTGCCATTTTAGATAATGACAGTGATCCAGAAGGCGGGTTTGATACTGATACCTTGATCATTACTGCTATGCCTTCCAACGGAAATGTCATTGTTAACACTGATGGTACTGTTACTTATACCCATAATCCTGGTTTTACAATAGGTAGCGATACCTTCACTTATGAAATTTGTGATAATGGCTCTCCTCAAGAATGTGATACTGCACAAGTCACTGTTCTCGTTCCTATCATTGATGAGCCGCCCAATGCAGAAAACAAAACAGCCCCAGCAACAACCAATGATACGACAGAACAATTACCTCCCTTATCAGCCACCGATAATGGCACTGTCGTTTCTTATGCTGTTGCAACGTTACCTTCAGCAGATCAAGGTATCTTGTATTTAGGTGATCCTGCCAGCGGGGGTACACCAGTAGTCGCTGGACAAACACTCACCCCAGAACAAGTTGATCAACTCTTTTTTCAACCTGAACCAAATTTTATCGGTAATGCCGGTTTTACTTATACAGCTACCGATGATATGGGTGTTGTCAGTAGTCCTGCTTTAGTAACCATTCCTGTGACAGCTCCCGCAAATAGTCCTCCCGTTGCCAATAAGACAGAGGCTAACACCGAAGCTAATACGCCGGCGACTATTCCAATATTGAATAACGACAGTGATCCTAACGGTGATATTGATGCGGGGAGTGTGACTATCACAGAACCCCCTGAAAATGGAACAGCTTCTGTCAATCCTGATGGCACAATTAATTATACGCCAAATGAGGATTTTTCTGGAAATGATACATTTACTTATCAAGTCTGTGATTCTGGTACACCGCCTTTGTGTGATACAGCTAATATTGAGGTAGCGGTTTTAGGACCAACAGCAGAAGTGGATTTGATATTAACAATTACAGGTAATGGTTCTGTTATCAGTAATCCTGCGGGTATTGAATGTAACCAAAACAATGCGCCATGTACTCACACTTATGAAGGCGATACGAAAGTGACTTTGACACAAACCCCTGATACAGGATGGGTGTTTGAAGGATGGCGAGGCCATTGTGATGATACAGGGAGTGTCACAATGGATGCCAATAAACAATGTAAAGCTGTATTTGTAGAAGCCAGCTCCCTGCAATTTGATTTAAATGTGGCTCGGCTGGGACATGGAAGTGTTTCGGGTGCTGGGATTGACTGTGGCAGTGATTGTTCTGAAGCATTGCTCAATGGCACTGAGATAGAATTAACAGCAACTCCTGATCCTGGTTACACTTTTACAGAATGGACAGGTGATTGTAGTGGCACAAGCCCAACGATTACGGTAAATATAGAAGCCGCTAAACGGTGTCAAGCTAACTTTGTTCCTGATGACGACAATGATGGTGTCGCTAACGAGATCGAAGATGCCGCGCCTAATGGGGGAGATGGTAACAATGATGGGATTCTTGATAGTCAACAAGCGCATGTCGCCTCCCTAAAAACGCCAGATGGTAACTACATCACTGTTGAAGAACAAAATGGCTGTACTATCAATGATGTACGATTGAATAACCAAAGTTTACCTGCTGATGGCGATTACTCTATGCCCTCTCTGCTTGATTGGGATTTAGCTTGTCCAAAAGCAGACATCAAGACTTATTATCATGGACTTGATGATTTAGGGGATAATCCACATCGCCAATATGCACCGGAAAATCGGGATGATTTAGGTAATCTCTTATGGCAAGATTTACCAGTAGAACAAGGTGTAGAAACTATCCAAGGAAAATCAGTGCCTACTGCCAGTTTTACGTTGACTGATGGTGGCTTGGGAGATAAGTCCCCCGCTGATGGTAAAATCGTTCATACCAGTGGGTTGACAATCAATCCAGGGCATGTGCAATTTTCATCGCCTACTTACACAGTGAATGAATACGGCAATGTTGCCACGATTGCAGCAACACGCACTGGTGGATGTGATAACGACATTACTGTCAACTATGCGACTCAAGATGGAACCGCAATTCAAAATAATGATTACGTACCCACAAGTGGAACACTGGCTTGGGCAAATGGTGATTGCAGTGATAAAACCTTTACGGTAACTATTACGGATGATAGTACCCCAGAAGAAAATGAGGATGTCAATCTCAGTCTCTCTAATCCCACGGGTTACACAACCCTTGCAACCCCTGACAAAGCAATACTAACGATTGTTGATGACGAAATCTCTTCACCAACCTCAACTTCACCAACCTCTTGTTATAACACATCGACTTGTCAAGTGTGTTGTCCTTCTTGTAGCCCATTATTAGGCTCTGATCTTAATGTAAAATCATTGACAACAACGATTAAAGTAGGTGAAACTCTGAAGATGACGCTTGCCGATGGGAAAGGGGAATTATTAATCAAGGAAATCCCTGATAAAACGTTTGTTTCTTTGGATGATTGGAAATCCATCAATACAGGCGCGGCTGAAGTCACTCTAAGCGGTGTCAGTGTCGGTGAAACCAAAATGGTTGTCAGTGACAGTGCAGCCCCTTTGCAAACGTTAACCATTTACATCACGGTGATTGACAATGCAGGGGAGGGAGATACTTTTGGCATTAAAGCACTTGAGACAACTATCCGAGTGGGACAAAACATGGATTTAACGGTTGCCGGTGGACAAGGTGAGCTTTCTGTCACCGAAATCCCCAATCCTGCTTTGGTTTTATTGGAAACGTGGACACCTTTGGGTGATACAGGAGCTGGCCAATTTACGCTGAAAGGTATTAGCATTGGTCAAACAAAAGTTGTCATCAGTGATCGCGCCAATCCCCCACAAAAAACCACTTTCAATATTACAGTGGTTGAAAGTGATGCAACGATTGGCATAACTGACGAAACCAATGGAATGGATGAAACTGATAAAAGTTGCAAAAAAGCGTTAGTCGTTGACGCTCAAGGCAACCCTGGAACTAATAGCCAGACATGTTTTACAGGTAACTTATATGTCGGTGAAAATTGGCAACCCAACCACCGTCGATTCACACACTCTGAAGCTAAAATACTCAAAGTGTCAGCTAAGGTTCTTATAGAACCTACTGATGTGGATAAAGTGGCTGATATTGTGATGGTGGGTATACAGACCACTTTGGGTAAGAAAACGGCATACTATCGAGATGAGCAAATATGGCATATTTGGGATGGACAAATTGGTAATTTGCCTTCAGCCCAACATTATCCAAAATTACCTGGCAGTATAGAAATCTTCATTTATGAAGATAATCTTGGCTTTGATCCAGGGGAATTTACAGTTTATACCGGCTATCGGTTAACAGACGGTACTATCATTTATAATGGTGCTGAACCCATCCATTTTTGGATAACTAACAGTGCGAGCGTAGCACCTTCGGGTTATGCACAAAAGGCTGATATTAATAATAACCTTCGTGCAACTAGCGTGTTTGAAGGGATTGTTCATAACACCAAAAGCAAAACGGGTGATGCGCTTATTTTTGATTATGATGATAGTTTAACGGTTTCCTCGTATGTGAGTCTCGATCCACAGCATGTTGGACAATCCGCCGATATTCTGATGGTTGCTGAATATGCCGGTTCTGTCAAACAGCATTCTTATACTCGTGTGGGTCCCGTTTGGGAAACTTGGGATCATCGGATTGAAAGCTTATTAGCAGCACAACACTATCATCGTTTGCCAGAAATTTTAGAAATACCCGTTTATGTGGGTTCTCTTATAGGGAAGCCAGGTGTATTTAAAGTTTACGTTGGTTATCGTTTAGAAGATGGTGTCATTGTTTTCAATGGTATTATGCCGATTCATTTGACGGTTGCTAATGGCTTTGGTTTAAATCCCGAAGGAGATCGGATTTATACCACGAGCCAATTTCTCAGTTGGACTCATCAAGACAGGAAATTCGGTAATCCCTATCAAAGTCCTTTTGCTGAAACGGTTGGATTTGATACAACGATTTTAGTTGATCAAAAACATATTGGAGAACAGGTTGATATTTTAATGGTTGTGATTCGGCAGGATTGGCAGGCGTTAAATAATTCACAACCAGAAGTATTTTTGTGGGGAGCTTGGGAGCCACAAGCGGTTGTCTTAGAAGCCTCCACACCTGATGTCACGCTTAAAGCAATACATCAGAATATTCCCCCATTTAAGGATCAATTCAAAAACATCCCAGGCATGTATACCATTTATTTTGGGTATCGCTTAAAAAATGGGAATATTTTCTACAACGGAGGAGAACCATTACAGCTAAAGATTTGGTAATGTAAGTTGGAGTCCAAAC
The DNA here is from genome assembly GCA_030378085.1 of Candidatus Parabeggiatoa sp. HSG14. GTDB lineage: Bacteria > Pseudomonadota > Gammaproteobacteria > Beggiatoales > Beggiatoaceae > Parabeggiatoa. Next base: position 12,971 of record JAUCGK010000054.1, on the reverse strand, counting down.
CTTTAGGTTTGGCAACACTCCCAAACCTGAAGGTTTGGACTCCATAAAATTTCGTGTCTTCGATTATTTCTCAATTCAAAGTACTTAATATTTTATGAACAGTGAAATTGAATTAAAACTGTTAAAAGAGATAGAGGAATTAAAAAAACAAGTTGCTATCCTAACGGGTAAAGATAAAATTCCCATTTACCAATACAGCAAAATCAGAGATACTGAGTTAAAAAAGTTATTTGAGATTGAACCGAATTTAGATAAACAGATTTTTTTTAAGTGGTTCAACAATCGAATTGAAATAGATAAGTCAGTGGAAGTATTTTTAAACGATTTAATTGCTGAGAATGAATCTTTAATTGAGCGTTACAGTGAAGAAGATTTAAAAATTAATTTTATTGCTCCAATTTTGAATAAAGTCAAGTTTAAATCTTTTGACAAGAAAATTCGAGACTTTTATGAACTACCAATGACTTACAAAACGAGTCAATTTATCTTAAATGGTACTTGTGATTTTGTCGTGTCCGAAGGCTTAGTCGAGAGTAAAAAACCGTATTTTTTTATTCAAGAGTTTAAAAGAAATGAAGAGTATGGCAATCCAAGACCACAATTGTTAGCCGAACTCATCAGTGCGGTTGAATTAAATGACTGGCAATTCATCAAAGGAGCTTATATTACTGGTGGCAATTGGCATTTTGTTATCTTGGAGAAATTAGAACGTCATAAATATCAATATTTTATCTCGCAACAGTTTGACTCGACTAAAATAGAAGATTTAAAAGCCATCTACAAAAACCTGTTATTTGTTAAAAATGAGATACTAACAATGATAGAGGCATGACTTGTGCTACCAATTATTCATTATCGAAAAACCTCATTGGCAGGTGTTAGAGTTATTTAAGTTCGTAGGTTTTCGTTCGCTTGCGAACTCCAACATTAGAAGAAAGAAAAAAACTACAAAATGTTGGACTTCCTACCGTCAGTCCAACCTACGTGCTTAGACGAAAAAGGGGCAAGCTCGAATTATTTTTAGAAATGATGCGAAGGCCCGTCAATAAAACCATTTGGGAAATTGATAATGTCATTTAGCGAATATAAAGATTATAAAGCTTCTGAATTAGAAGAAATATTTAAAATCCGCATAAAAAATAATGAGATTCTATTTAATCATTTTAAACCAAGTGGTGAAAGTTATAGTACTCTACAGCTCGCTGTCAAAAAGATGTCATCACGCCTGAGATTATCAAAATTTGATAATGAAGCAACCCGGGGGAGTCTTTTAGTCTCACGTATTTTATGGGAATCCGCGGCTGTTTATAACTTGGGAGTATTCTTTGAACCGCCTGTCAATCTCTCATCCGAGAAAACACCTGATTTGCCACATCCGTTAAATGGTAAATATGATGGTGCTTTGAGTCTTGATGAAATTGATTTTAGTTCTCCCATTATCTCGGTTGTCGAAGTTAAAAAAAGTAGCCTATCTGATGGTTTAGGTCAATGTATCGCTGAAATGTACGCAACATTAAAAGAATTTAAACAGGATAAGGTCTATGGAATTATAACTGATGGTGAAGTGTGGGAGTTCCTTCGATTAGAAAATGCCATACTCTCGGTGGATGAAAATAATTACTATATCAAGTCTGTCGCTGATATTGTTGATAGGATTGGTTATATAGCTGGCATTTTTAAGAAAGGTTGTTAATGATTAAGCGTTTGATTTTGAAAAATAAAAACAGAGAGTGGCTCGTAGGCTACAACCGTTGGAAAGAGAATACTTGTATCGTGAGTATTAATGGGGAGGAATTTCGGGGTGAAAGATATTATTGCTTATGCACTACTCACGAGATACAACCTTTTCGATAGCCCACGTTGAGTTTGGCTATTTGGTTATTTATGGAAATTATCGTTAAGTGGGCTGCATAGCTCAAAGTTGCGTGTTCGTTGTATTCATTCACTAACTAAAGGAGGTACATTTGAAGATAGCTGTGTGAGTTGGCTTATGTTGATAATTCTATTGATATCGTAGCCAATTTGGCTGTGTGGTTCACATAAGAAAAATGGGAGCAGAAGAGACATGTCCAAAAATAATTCAAGTCTGGCTCCTTTTTCTGTTTTATCCAATTAAAACTAATTCATCAAATATTATGGATACTGTTAAAACGATTGCTAATCATGTCGAAAGATTACCCTTATCACTTCAAGCAGAAGTGTTAAATTTTGTTGAATATATTATTTATAAAAACGATTTTAAATTAACGACCAAAAAAAAACATGAATGGTCAACTTTGTCGAATGAGATAAAAAATGAACAAACAAATCCTAGCCAAGATAAACCCGTGTTACAACCAAAAACGCATCGCAGTATTTTAGAGTTACGCGGTTTAGGTAAACACTTATGGCAAGATATTTCAGTCAAAGACTATATTAATACAGAGCGTGATTCATGGAATGGATAGAAGCATTACAAGGACAACTCATTGCGTTAGATACAGCACCGCTTATCTATTTTATTGAAGAACATCCGACTTATTTGCCCATTATTGATCCCTTTTTTGAAAATCTCAACAAAGGTTCTATACGAGTTGTCACTTCTGTCATTACCTTATCAGAAGTATTGGTAAAGCCTTTACGTGATGGAGATACCCAACTAGCCCAACAATATCGGGATATTTTACTTAATGTTGAAGGCTTAACAACTGTAGAAGTCTCGGTTAATCTTGCTGAAAAGGCGGCCCAGTTACGCAGTCAATATTCGCTACGCACACCAGATGCGATTCAGATTGCAACCGCCTTACAATCGGGTGCAACGGCATTGTTAACCAATGATGTTCGTTGGCCAGTTTTGCCAAATTTATCAATATTGGTATTGGACAAGCTCATTGCCCCAAATCCTTAAATTATTAATCTTATAGCTTGAAGTGAGCTTGCGAACTCTAACATGGGAAGACAAACATAAAATATTGAACTTTCTATCCAAAAGTCCAACGTGCTAAGGAACTAAAAATAAATAAACTTTACACTATTTTTAACCTGTCATCATTAAATTCACAGCAAGCCTTATTTCAAATGTAAATGTCATTTATTTTCACATCCTAACTAAAGGAGGTGATTTTTAAAATAGTTGTGTGAGTTGGCTTATGTAATTCTATTGATATCGTAGCCAAGTTGGTTGCGTGGTTTACATAAAAGCATTCAGCCAATTGATTTGCTTGATTGAAAAATGCTATTATGCGTTTCGAGGGATTAATTTTACTCTGACCCCAATTATTTGATCTCAATTTGATAAGCATTGGAATCCAAAGCTTCATCTTTTGATAGCCTATTTCAAAGTTAAAGCTTTAGCCATATAGGTGATTTTTAAAATAGTTGTGTGAGTTGGCTTATGTTGATAATTCTATTGATATCGTAGCCAAGTTGGCTGCGTGGTTTACATAAGAAAAATGGAGGCAGAAAAGACGTGTCCAAAAATAATTCGAGCCTGGCTCTTTTTTCCACCCTACGCTCGCTAATTATTGGTTGAAGTGAGTACTAGCAAATTCCAATAATGGATTTGATTTTCGAGTAGTATAACTATGAAAAATATAAATCTTTTTATTAAAGATAATATTGGTGCTGTAAGCACAAAAGTGTCTGTTGCACCTAAAATACCTAACAAGAAATTGAATAACGCGGTGAAAGCGTTTAATTGTGAAGATAATCTCAATTCAATTCTCGCAATCTACGACAACACTTCATTTGGTAGTGCAAAAGAGGGGCTGGTTTTTACTGGTGAAAAAATCATCTATAAACCTTCCTCTTCAGAGCCTACCGAACTTCACTTCAATGATTTTGAATCTGTTGAATATATAGAAAATGTCACAGTAAGTGAAAAAGGCAAAGAGAAGCGTGAAGAGTACATCGAGATTGCTCTGAGTAGTGGTAAAACAGTCACGTTAAAGGATTTGTTAAGTTGCAATTACAAAAAGCTTGCAGATATATTGAAAGAAGCATTTTCTGATTTTGACGAATTTGAAGAAGAAAATCAAATCGTTACTTTGGCAGAAATGTCAGAAGAGCTTAAAATCGCTTACGTTAAAGTCATAATCAATATGACGTTTGCTGATGATGGCAAAGTGGATGAAAAAGAGTTGGCAGAAATTCTATCATTGATGACTCGCCTTGATTTAAGCACTGACTCTCGTTTTAAGTTAAGGGAATATACAATATCTGAAGCAGAGCAAGAACTACTTGAGCAGCTTTTAGATACTATTGATAAAGAAGCAGGGAGTCACAACAAATCAATCAAGATATCCTTGGTGAAAGATTTAATTAGCACATTTATAAGTGCAAATGAGGGTTCTTATAAAGATTTTTCTTACAAAGATTTCGAGTTTTTAACTGCAAATCAATCTTTGTTTGGTGTATCGGATGAAGAAATTGAGTTTGTGGTTAAGACAATTATGTTCGACTTTGGGATGTTGGATAAAGATTTCACTGATGCCGCATTTATAAAAGGAATAAAAGAACTTACTGCAAACGCTGGTGCTGTGGGTGTTCCACTTGCAGCTGTGTATTTGTCTGGTTCTGTTATTGGTATGTCGGCTGCTGGTATGACATCAGGATTAGCAGCCTTGGGGTTAGGTGGTGTGCTAGGTTTTTCTAGTATGGCGACAGGAATTGGTGTCGCTGTATTGCTCGGTGTGGGTGCATACAAAGGAGTCCGTCATTTTACTGGTGCTAACGAGCTTGATAAAACCAAACGCAGAGTACTCATGTTAAATGAGATGATAAAGCAAATCCAAGCCACAATTTCTTTATTAGTAGGTGATATAAACTACATAACAATTAAATTGAATGAAGCGTTTTATATCTTCAGTCTTCAAGATGCACAAATCAAGAATTTAGAATCATCGCGCATCACACAAGATGAACACATCAATAAATTAGAATTATCACGCAGAACAGAAAGTGCAAAAACCAAGAAGCTTATGTATATGATGAGCCAATTGACTGGTGCCGGCGAGGTGTTAAATAAAAAATATGACACTATACAAAACCGTGAATTACGTGCTAATTGTCCAGAGGTTTTAGATGAATCTAAACTAAAGTCTTTGACATCTGAGCCTGTTAAAAAACAGTACTACACCATCGTTCTGAAATACTATGAAGAACAAATCGTTCAGGAAGAAACTAAAAATGGTGAAACACAAAATGTGAAGCAACTTAGGCGCAAGCAAGGAATACCGACTAAAGAGCTTGAAAAGTTAGCAAGCATATTTGAAGTGATTGGTTATTTTAAGGCAGCAGATGTATTGAAAGGTGCAGCTAGTGACATGACTGATAAAGCTAAACGCAAAATTACCGGCTTTTTTTCTAAATGAACAACAAAGACGATCATGCAGCTGCAATGCTGGTGCAAAAGCACCAGCTTTCAAGTGCAGAAAACAAAATGTCTGAACTCGACTCTGCTTTAGACACGCTAAGGCAGAGTCAAAGTGAAAAAGAAGCCCGTTTGGTTTCAATGCTAAATGACAATGAAAATGAAGCCCGTTTGGTTTCAATGCTAAATGACAATGAAAATGAAGCAAATTTAGATAAAATGCTAAATGACATGGAGGCTTTACTTGATCAAAACGGTATATATTTCGATGAAAATTCGGATAATACTACTTCAGAGACTTTTAAAAAATTAGACTCATCTATACAAGTATCTGAAGATGAACTTCAGTTATGCACTCCCAAACTAGATACTATTGAAACAATAGACTTTGACAGTAAAATGAGCTGGAGTGAGTATGTTGCTTCGATTGAAGAATATGCTTTCAAGCACAATGTTGACTTAACTTCTGATCCATATCAGCAGTTGATGTCTGCTACTCAGCGAATTGAATTAGAAAAACGTATTAAAGATGAGTTCACTCTAAAAACAGCTAATTGCGATAAGTATGATTACATGATTGCAGGAACTTGTGGTGTAATTGGAGGCTTGATAGATGTTTTTCTAGTTGGTATGCCAGGAAAAGGCAAATTAACGAAAGTCGCAGACAATGCTGTTGATGCTGCTGTGGAAAAGTTTGCCAGTGCTTGTGGTTGGAAAGGTGCTCGTCAAGGTTCTAATCCTACCAAGAGTGCTATAAGATTTTTAGAGATAAAGAAAAATTTTAAGGTAAATTATGACCAAACAAGCACTAATGGTAAAAATGGAACGAGTGGAAAAGTTAAAGATTTATATCCAAAAAATCACCATATTAAAAGTCTTGGGCATTCTCCTGATTTTATGGGTTGTTTTTTTTCTATATTAGGTCAATTCACAAACACTGCACACTTCGTTGATGGTGGAAAATTGCTCACTGTTGAGACGAAAAATTTTGAACTTCAGGGGAGTAACTTTGTTGCAAAAATATTTTCAGGGTTTGTAAATTGGCTAGGACACTTATTTTCTGATGTTGCTGCTTCATCAGGAACTTCTGGCAGAGGTTCAGGTATTCCAATTCCATTTTACTCGTTGCTGCAATTTGTAGATGTTGGAGCATTTGGTAAGGATCGACAATCGTTTGCAAAAATAGCAGTTCAAGTATTTGAAAAAGGGTATGATTTTAGGCATGGTCTAGCTCTGGCAATTCCAGTATTGGTAACAGAATTATTAACTCGTCTCATGTGGGTAGTAAAACAGCATAGTTATCATAAAAAAGCTTGGAGCGAATGTCTCCCTTCAGCAAGCAATCCAGAGCTTAGGCGTATGTTGTTAATTGGTCATGGTTCTCTTTGTCTTATTGATGTAGGAGACGCAGCACTTCGTTCTAGTGGCAACATGCTCCAATTTCTGTTGCGTACAAATCTAGTGGGTTGGGCAAGGTTTGGCACGCTAGTTTTAAAGGAGTTATCTGTTTGGCATAATGCAGGACACATAGATGCCGATGCAGTTGATGATTATTTAGATATTGAGTACAAACGAATAAAAGGGGTCAGCGAGCGTAGGGTGGGTAGAGCGATAGCGAAACCCACCATTTCGTTAATTTTCCATTAAAAAATGGCCTGGCTCGAATTATTTTGCAGGCACCAAACATAATAACGACAAGTCGTATTGATTGAAGTTATTTTTAAATTACCAAGAGATATAGACGTTCAGAAAAATAGTGGAGGCGAATAGATAAAGCATAAGATGGAACAAAAAACAATTAAAGAACAGAAACCAAATGACTCAATACTGGCACTGAATACTTCTAAAAAGCCGTTGAAATTAGAAACGACTTCTTATGATTATGCAGTTGATGGTGTCATCAATTTAATTGAAAATGGGCAAATTTTGCTTCCAATTCTCCCAACCAAGGCTTTATGGAATGTGGAAAAAGCCTCTGTACTTCTTGAATCATTGTTAATGAATTTCCCGATTCCACCATTGTATTGTTCCGAAAATGAGCATGGCAAATGGTCGATAATTGATGGTATCCAAAGATTATCAGCACTGTTCAACTTTTATCAGAATACTCATCCACTAAAAGGTTTAACAATACTGAAGGAATTTGAGGGTAAAAAATTTAATGAGTTACCCCCGCAAGCCAAGCGTTTAATTCATTATAGTATCATCCGTATCATTTTAATCAAAAATAATCATCCAGATATTTTGCATAATGTGATGATGCGTCTTTCGACTCAAAAATGATAATGGAGCAAGATTCATAAGATGTCTTATCATTTGAACGCGACAGCGCAATTTTTTCAATTGATTGATTCGGTTGATACATTAATTGACTTTGCTCTCAAAGAAAAAAACGCTGGTAATACCAAAAACTATGATTTATTTTTAAATTTAGCGGTAGTCAATTTAGTCACCAAATTTCAAGTTTGTGTTGAAAATGGCTTAGAAGAATTTTTATATCAACTTCAAAACTCAGATAAAACGTATCAAGATTTATCCATAAATCTACGGTTGCATTCTTTAAAATATCTTTTAAATCAGTCAAATATTTTACCTAACAAGCTTGAACATTCGCAACGATACAATCAACAAGTTTTAGATAAAGTCAGTTTTGAATTGAAATCACTTCATAAAATCTGTTTAAATGAGGCCAAAATAGATCATCATTTTAGGTTTAGTACCCAATTTCCAATGGGTAAACAAGGTGTTAATGAACTTATTGATTTATATAAGCAAATTAACGGTGAAAATATTTTTGAAAAAGCGGCTTTGGACAAAAACAAGCTCAATGAAATTTTAAGAAGAAGACATGATATTATACATGATGATGTAAGTCATCAATTGACTGAAATTCAGGTAAAGGAATACAAAGATTTTCTTTTTAAAGTCGTGAAATATATTGACAGTTATTTAAGGCAATTTATTGTTTAACATGGCACACACAATGGCTCAGGCTCGAATTATTTTGCCGCCTCCCCAAACATCATAACAGCGAGCGTAGGGTGGGTAGAGCGATAGCGAAACCCACCATTTCGTTAATTTTCCATTAAAAAAGGGGCCAGGCTAGAATTATTTTGCCTGCCCGAATAAAAGGGGTCGAATAAAAGGGGTCGGTACCCTTTTTTAGTTACAAAAATTATCAACTACTAACATGCCACGTAAAGCAAGGTTTTTTATCCCTAAAATTCCCGTACATTTGGTTATTCGAGGTAATAGCCGAAAAACCATTTTTGCTGAACAAGAAGATTATCAGTTTTATCGAAAATGGCTATTAGAAAGCAAAGAAGAATTTGATTGTGAAATATATTCTTATGTATTAATGACTAATTTTTCCCACATTTTCCCATGCCCAGCAATTACATACTCTGACCCCAATTCTTGTCAAAGCCAACCAAAATTCATCCATTAAATAATATGCTGACTAAAGATTTTTACAACATTCTTGATACAGAATTATCCGATATTATTAAAAAATATCCAGATGATGAGATGATAAGAAAACATCATAACGCAGAAGATAATCAGAAAAGTTATGCGCTTTTGATTTGGTTTTTAGAATTTTATGGTAAAAAAACCGATTACGTTCCTTATATCACAGATGGTCCTTTGAATAGTTCTTGTGACATTATTTTTGATGCGAAAGATAGTAGAAATCAAACTATTTATTACGTTATCCAATCAAAATGGAATACGCCAAAGAATGTGGCCAAAAATATTGGTAGTACCGAAATTGGATATGCTTTAAGTGATTTTACGACTATCTTGCGTGGTCAGAAAAAACCTACTAAAAACAATGAGTTTAACCAAAAACTGGCTGAATTATTAAAACATATTAAAAGTAATGGTTTGGTTAAATTCATTTTTTTAGCACTCTGTCAAGAAAGTAGTCATGATAATGTGGATAGTTTTAATCAAGAATTTAAACCGCATGAATTGAAGTTTATTGATATTAATCGGATTAAACATGATTACATTGAACGCAAATATAAGCAAATCAAACCTGCCAATCCATTAGAACATACTTATCGACCAGAAGAGCTACTCATCGAATTGGAAGTGATCAGACGAGAAAATAACGGTGATTTCGTTAAAATTGATAAACCCTTTGATGCCTATATTTTTTTAGTCAAACCCGCCTTAATATTTAATTTATTTGAAGAATTTAGCTTTAATTTGTTTTTTAAAAATGTGCGAAATCCTATTGTCAACTCGACCATTAATCAGCAAATAGAAACCACTCTTATAGAAAATCCCGCTTATTTTTGGTATTACAATAATGGTATCACGGCAATAGTTGATTCTTTACCGGAAATTAGTAAATTGGCTAATAAGTTTGAAGTTTATGGTTTCCAGATTATAAATGGGGCCCAAACTGTTTATGCCATTCATTCTGCTTATAAAAAAGCATCTGGCAGAGAACGAGCAATGATGGATCGTGAAATTTCGATAACCTTGCGTTTATTAAAATCGGGCGGCAAGGATTTTAATTTGCAGGTCACTCGTTACACGAACTCACAAAATCCTATTTCAGATCGGGATTTTCATGCGAATGATGAAGTGCAAATGAGACTGCAAAAAGAATCTTTTCAGACGACATTTTGGTATGAAAAACGACAAGATGAATTTAGAGGAAACGTGCCAGAAGGTATTAAAGTTATATCAAATGAACAATTTGCACAAGCATATCTCGTTTATGAATTACAAGATTCAACGAGTCATATTGCCAGTATCATACATCATGGCTCACATTTAAATTTTGTTTCAAATAAAGAGCATCCCAATGGTTGGTATGAAAGAATCTTTAATGAAAATACCCGTTTTGAGGATATGTTATGTTCACTATATATCATGGATTTAATTGAAGAATTTATAAAAAACCAGGGTGATACCTTGGGATTTTCTTATGATAGTATCTATTACGCCGGATTTTTTAAAATTGTTTTTTCTAAATATCTTGAAAAGAAATCTGCATCTGCTATTCCCATTAACCAAAAAATAATAGAACTCATTAATAAAAAAGATAGCAGTCTTGTAACTAAAGTGCTTTCTTTTATTAGAGCATTGACAAAAGAATTGCTTGAAAAGATTACGCCAACCCATACAGATTCTTATGGACGTTTATCTTACGTTAAAAGTCAGTATGAAGACTTGAAAAAAGAATTTGATAAGATGGAAATAGAAGTGGAAGAGATTGATAATATAGCCAGGTAGTGCAGAATAATTAACAAAGAAAAAGAAGAAAAATGGGCCAGGCTCGAATTATTTTGCCAGCCCCAAACTATCATAACGACAATTCTCCTTGATTGAAGTTATTTTTAAATTAAAGGTTGGACATTAGGAAATAGCAAAATAGGGGACAGACCACGTTTTATGTGAAAATAAATGTGATCTGTCCCTATTATTCCCGAATGCCCGAACCATAAGTCATTATTTAAAGTGTTTAATTTTTTGGAGTGTTATAAATGTCTGGCACAATCGTAAAAGAAACAACCCGTGTGAAATTAGATAAGGTAGCAAAAGAACAAGCAAAATATATTTTTAATCAATTAGGGTTAACGATGGGAGAAGCGTTTAATTTATTTTTATACCATGTTAACTTAAATAAAAAACTTACTTTTGAAGTTAAGCTTCCAAATAAGTTGACTCAAAAAGTCATTGAAGAAGCCCGTCAAGGGAAGAATATCGATGATTTTTCAACTTCGGAATTAAAATGAATTTAAAACGCCATAAACAATTCTTAAAGGACTGGAATAAAACCAAATTAACTGATGGACAGTTTACAAAATTTATTGAATATTCTGAGTGTTTACGGTTAGAAAAACCATTACCTGAAGCACGTAGGTTGGACTGACGATAGGAAGTCCAACATTTAGAAGGTAACATCACTTTTTAATGTTGGAGTTTGTCAGCGAACGAAAATCTACGAGCTTGACGAGAACTATCAAGCGAGCATAAGAAAACAACTGCATTGATAATTTAATTTGTTTCTGTATAAATCATCAATGCAAAGAGCCATTTGGTTTATTATACCAATGGCTTTTTTTTTATGGGTATCATAGCCAATTTATTTTTGATAAAATAATAGACACTCCCCAAAAATTGTTGGGAGCAATCCCTTGTGGTTACCTTTTTTTACTCGTTTTTTACTCATGATATTTTTAATTAACGAAAAGGATATTATTATGCCTTATGGACAATTTGAATCGGTTGGAAAAGTGGCTAAAATTTTCAAGATAAAAGTAAAAGATACACCTATACTCAAAGAAGTAGGAAAATTTAAGATTGAAGTACCTGATTATAAAATGAAGGAGATTGAAAACTCATTGTATAACAGCACAAGTTTTAGAAATGAAACCGCGATATGCAACAAAATAATTACACCTATTTTAGAAGTAGTGGTTGCTAAGTATAAACCCTTGGATTTATGGATTGAAGAACCTTTTAATGTTGATGAAAAAAGCGGTTTGATAGGTAGTCCTGATTATTTACTTGCCCCTAAAACAGATGAAGGTGATATGGGACTCCCGCCGCTATGTGTCATTGAAGCGAAAGATGAAAAATGGAAAAAAGGTTGGGCTCAGGCATTGGCTGAAATGGTAGCCGTCTCTAAATTAGGTGCAGAAGTTTGTTATGGTGTTGTTACCACAGGTAGGGCGTGGGAGTTTGCTAGATTAAAAGGTAATGTGTTTGAAAGAGACTTGGAACAAGTAACTACAAAAAATCTGCAAGAAGTATTTGATACATTAGGTTGGGTTTTTAATAAAGTAACTCATGTTACGCACAACGCTTCTTCAGTGCTGGGGGCTGGGATTTGCACATTTTAAAGCTAATCCTTTAAAAAAAAGGAGTAGTCATTCGATAGATTTGTAGAGACGCGATGCTCGTGTCTCCAATAATCATGGAATTATTTACCCAGATGTTTGTTTATATAGCGTTTTCCGATTGGATAAAGTATAACCTCCCCTAAATCCCCTCCTTAATTAAAGCTAATCTTTATCCATAAGTAGGTAAACTTATTGAAATCAATAGGTTTTTGTTATAGGGAGATATCACTCTAAAAGGAAATGGGCAAAAATTTGTCCTCTCGTAATACTTGGATTTCATGGGTGTTACGACTCTCTATAACCTTACTATTTATACGATTAAATAATTTTTGGGTACTTGTGGGTAAAGGTTAATCCTTAATTAAGGAGGGGATTTAGGGGAGATTGTACTTTATCCAATCGGGAAACGCTATAGCATTCAGCCAATCGATTCTTTGATTGAGGAATGCTATTGTGTTTCGAGATAATTAATTTTTCTCGGTTCCCCATTTTTGTGACCCCAATTATTGTTTTTTATCCCATTAAAACTAATTCATCAAATATTATGGATACTGTTAAAACGATTACTAATCATGTCGAAAGATTACCCTTATCACTTCAAGCAGAAGTGTTAAATTTTATTGAATATATTATTTACTGATGTTACGCACTATGTTTCCAAAGTCTAAATCTTGATATTCCAGTTTTTCCAGCTATATAACTACAGGGATTGCTTATAAGAAAGGATAAAATTTTATAGTTATCTGACTGATTTTAAA
>JAUCGK010000053.1:8530-22644 GCA_030378085.1 Candidatus Parabeggiatoa sp. HSG14 | reverse complement strand
TCCATTTTACCCAGGTACTCCAGTTTTGACTTCCTAATAATCCATAAAAATATTATGGTAATACCAGATTATTTAAAAAATTATTTTATTTTACAAAGACTTAGGCTTAAGTTGGCGCGTATGGGGGTGTCCCCAAAATCTGTTACAATCAGAAATTTTGATATTGGCAAAGGTATTGCTGAAAGGACTAAAAAATATGAAAACAGCGACTTTTAAAGAATGGACTTTGACCACACTTGATAAGGCTTTTGGGCTTCGTCAAATTTGGGAATGTTCCTTAATGGATAAATGGGAAAACAAAGAAGTTGAAATAGACAATTTCGAGAAAAAAACGTTGTTAAACCTGCAAAAATCTCTTATTAGGGGAGGTAGGGCGTGGAACGAAGTTGAACTTGAAAACAAGTTTATTAGTCCGGTGGTAATGACAGCTAATATTGATGATGAACAAATGGGCTATTTTTTAGAACGTAGTTTATCAAGTATTGTGGCTGATTATGAACTATCAGGCATTGTAGATGGCATGATTGCAACAGGTTTTCGTGAACCTGATATACCTTTGTTTTGTATGCACGAATATAAACGAAGTGTAGAGAATCAAGGTTCCCCTGATGCACAAGTTTTAGCAGCAATGTTGGTGGCTAGAGAGCAAAATAATAATCAAAAACCAATATATGGCTTATTTGTGGTAGGCTTGAATTGGAATTTTATTGTTTTAAATGGTAACGAGTATTTTATTAGCAAAACATATCATGCCGATGATGAAGAAATTTTTGCTATTTTTAAAATGCTTAAAACCCTAAAAAAAATCATCAAAAGTGAATTGATTAAAACAGATATGTTAGAATAAACATGGAGTCCAAACCTTTAGGTTTGGGCATTTCAAAGCTAAAGCTTTGGACTCCAATCTCATTTATTGAGAATTGCTGTGATTTTCTGAATTATAGAGGTAATAAAAATCTCCGTAACGAAGACGTGGCAATTTAGCCGTAGATGAATAGACATCTTCTTTTTTTAATAAAGCACCAATTTCATCGTTTTCCTCTAATTCGTCTAGTTCTTCTTCAGAGGGATTAGTGAGAAATGATGCTTCGTGGATACCTAAAATAACCACATCTACCCATCCTAACTTTTGGGCTTCTGTTGCAAATTCTATCCAATCCCCTTGAGGATTATGTTCATACATTTTTTGAATGAATTGTGCCAGAGTAATGCCCATTTTTTTCGCCACAGGCTCTAACACTCGTTTGGACCATTCTTTAGTAATTCTTGAAATACCCTTCATTTCAGTCGTATTCATACTACCATAAAATTCTTGTGAAACCTCATGATAGATAATAAGTGCATTGGGATAAGCAAAAGAACGATTTCCCAAAGTAGCAATGATAGCTCCCATACTGGCTGCTAATGATTTAACAACAACATAGACTGGGGCTTGACTGTTTTGCATAATCTGAAGGATTCTAGCACCTTCTATAATGGAACCGCCCGGACATTTTTCTATCACTAAAAAAATAGGATAGTTGGGGTCTTCATTATTGTAAAAATGAATGCTTTTAGTGATGAAATCAGCGGTTTGAGTCATAATGATGCCATCAAGAACGATCCTTCTGTCACTGATGATTAATTGACCATCCACTAATGGTTCTGCAAGGTATGCGGCTTTTTCAACTTTTTGAAGTGATTTCTTCAATTCATCACTTCTTAGACGTTCTTCTTGCAACTCATTTTCTAAGGCAAGTTTCCTTTTTTCTGCTTCGAGAGCTGCTAGTATTTGTTGTTGTGTTTGCTCATAGATAGCGTTTTTTAGCTCAAGCCGCTTACGTTCACCTGTTAATTTAGCAATTTCATGATTAATTTTCTCCAACTGCAACTCATTTTCTTGTTTCAGTTGTCGTAATTCCTGTTGATGCTTTTGAGATGCTTCACCAATAACAGGTACAAACGTGGTAACGTTTTCTGGCTCTTGAGCTTGCAAAGTGATGTTGCTAAGGAAAATCGCCAATACATATACATGTGGGACGATTCTTAAGTACATATTATGATTTCTCCTATAAATAGTCTCGAAATTTCCGCTTGCACTAGCCTAATGGCACTTACTTAAAAGAAAGTTGATTATTGGAGTCCGAGATTTATCTTGGTACAAAATAAATTTTGGACTCCTGATTATTGGAGTCTGAGATTTATCTTGACACCCAAAATAAATTTTGGACTCCTCTTTATATACCACTTTTTAGACTTGCTTCAATAAAGTCGTCTAAATCTCCATCCAACACAGCTTGGGTATTGCTTGTTTCTACACCAGTGCGTAAATCTTTAATATGCGATTTATCAAGCACATAAGAGCGAATCTGACTGCCCCAACCGATGTCAGCTTTACTGTTTTCAAGTGCCTGTTGTTCGGAGCGACGTTGTTGTGTTTCTAATTCATACAGTTTAGCATTAAGCTGTTTCATCGCAGTCTCTTTGTTTCTGTGTTGAGAACGGTCATTTTGACATTGTACTACGATGTTACTCGGTAAATGGGTAATACGTACTGCTGATTCAGTACGATTAACATGTTGCCCGCCGGCACCGCTGGCACGATAAACATCGACACGTAAGTCACTCGGATCAATCTCAATATTCAGATCGTCATTTATTTCAGGTGCAACAAATACGGCTGCGAATGAGGTGTGACGACGATTGCCTGAATCAAAAGGCGATTTACGCACAAGACGATGTACTCCCGTTTCAGTGCGTAACCAACCATACGCATACTCTCCTGTCACACGAATAGTAACGCCTTTAATACCTGCGACTTCTCCCGCTGAATAGCTAATGATTTCCGTTTTAAATTTTCGTTTTTCCATCCAACGTAAATACATCCGTAACAGCATTTCAGCCCAATCTTGTGCTTCGGTGCCACCAGAACCCGATTGAATGTCTAAAAACGCATTGTTTGGATCCATTTCCCCTGGGAACATACGGGAAAACTCAAGGCGTGATACTTGTTGCTCTAAACCTTCTATATCTTGATATACCACATTGACTGTGTCACTATCCGCCTCATGCTGAGCTAACTCCAACAATTCTTGCCCTTCATTCAATCCACTATCAAGTTGATTGATAGTTTGTACGATTTTTTCTAAAGCGGTTTTCTCGCGCCCCAATTCTTGAGCCCGTATTTGATCATTCCATACACTAGGCTCTTCAAGCTCGCGGTTGACTTCAATCAAACGTTCAGATTTAGTGGTATAGTCAAAGATACCCCCTGAGCGCATTGACTCGATTTTGCATATCGGTTATGCGTTGAAAGATAATATTTAGTTCCATCAGAAACCTCGTTTTTAGCGTTTTGAGTCAAAAAAATACAACATATTACTACAAAATAGGTAAATACTCAAATAATAATAGGAATAATTTTTGCTTAAAATTATTAACCTGTTGTTTAATAATATTTTTAATAATCAAAAAATCGGATTTTTAGGGAATATCTATATCCGTGTTTACTTGCTCTAATTTTTGCAAATGCTCATTTGGTACGGGTATAAAAGTTTTAGTTGACGTTTTTCTTCCTCTTCTTGATTGTGATATGCTTCTAAATATCGAAAGACGGCAGAAGGTACCGTTAAATGTTTTCTAATTGATTCAATTAAACCACTAACCGCAACTAAATCTAAATAAGTAGGATGGTAAACCGGCTAGTGCTGTCATATCAAATTCATTTTGCCAACTAAGAACGCAACCCATCGCAAAATAAATTTGGAACGAAAGTAGAGACACATAGCCGTGTGTCTATATTTATGGTGAATTTAGGATCAGAAAATCCCTTTATTCTGTCAATCGGTTGTACTATAATATTGTTATGAAGTTAAGATTTTATGAAGCGAATAAAAGATAATTATACAGCATTGTTTGCAAAAAAGGTAATAAAATTAACTCTATAGCATAAAAGGCATAAAGTATCAATAATGAATGAAAAAACAATTTTATATTTTTTATATTTATCCTTAGTCGCTATTTTTGCAATAGGATTATTGGCTGGTTTGAGAGTGGAAAAAACGGATAAACAAATTGGAGCTACTCAACAGATTGAAAAAGAAGTGGTGAGTGAAGTTCATAAAAATACCGAAACTATTAATCATCTTGCTGTTTCACTGAGTCAATTTCAAGGAAATTTTCAACATCTCGAAAGAGAATTAGCAAAAAAAATGGGTATAGCTGTTAGCGTTAACGAGCAAAAAATACCAACGCCTGATGAAGCATTGCTGAAAGCGGAATCTTTGGTAAAACAAGGTAATCTGACTAAGGCGGGACTTTATTTTAGCTATAGTTTAAGTCAAAATCCTGGACAATGGGAAAAGATACATCGTTATCAACAAAGTGTTTTGAATTACTGTTACTGGCTTCGTGATAATGGCAATTATGAAATCGTTCTTAACGTGTTAGCTGAAATGGAAGCATTTTTGCGTACCCAAGCTACTTCTTTGACAATGCCAAATATTGAGAAATTATATCAAACATTAACTGAAGTCGCTGAATTTAGAAAGGAAACAGCTGATATGATGGCAGCTATCAGCCTGTTCAAAACTCGCCAGTTAATGAAAACACTATTAGCTAATGAATTGGGAAGCCCTTCTACCGTATTTGATGAGTGGGGTACACCTTTTACCAAGGAAACACAACAACTCACGGAACATATTAATAAACTAAAAACTAATTTGGTTGCTTTACAAACACTTAATACAAATCTTCTCAATGAAACCGAATCCAATGAAATCGCTGATAAAGTAAAGCTTACTGAAAAAAATATCGCTACATTTGAAAAACAATTGTCAACCGTTCAATCTGCTAAAATGGTTTCAACATTAGTGCAACGTGCTGAGCAATTTATTGATAATGCAAAAAATGAAGCACCACAATCTGAGCTTATTTTGTATTATCTGACTTCAGCAGAATCTATTATTCGTCAATTGACTTTATTGACACCCGAAATAGAAATAGCAACCACTCAAATGGCTAAGCTTTCACAAAAATTAGAGTCTGCTAAACATCTGATTGCGCGAAATCAGTCACAAATTGTTTTCAAGGAAATTGAGCAAAAATTCAACAACCTCAATTTTATCTCAGAAACAAAAGCACAAGAAGCCATAGAAAAACTGCTACAATTTAAACAATGGCTCAGTCAACAAGCTGGACGTTTGCCTTCTGTAGAATTTCTTGATAAAATGCAATTGTTGATGGAAACAACCCATAAAAAAATAGTTGAGTGGCAAGAACAACAACACCATAGATATGAACAATGGGCTATCCAAAACATCGTTAATTTCTATAATTCCCATCAAGACGAACTGGGAGTAGGTACTGATGAAAACCGGCTATATTCTGGTATCATTAAACATCTTGGAAATATAGACACGAGATATCTTTCCACCTCCTCTTCTACAGCTTACAATGAAGTCTTTAATATATTTTATATGGAACTCAGTAATGATTTAAAAATCCCTCTTTCCTCAGAAATGACTTTAACTAAAAATAAATCATTATCTGATTTTTAGATTTTGACAGTCGTTTCGTTCATTACTCGAAGTAGATTTCCTGAAAATTTCCGATAACCAAGGTTTAGGAAAAGAGAAATCGTACCTTTTTCAAGGGTTCGGTGGGTTTCACTTCGTTCTACCCACCCTACAATATACTTTTTTCTCGTTCCAATGCTCCAGCGTTGGAATGCCTCTCGTAACGCTCCAGCGTTACTCCTTATCTATGGAGATGACTATGAAGTTTTTTTTAACAACAATACTTGGTTTATGCTTGTCTAATAGTGTTTTTGCGATAGAAATACAAATACAGAATACGTTTATCATGTCTCAAAACCAAGTGAATGCATTTGCGATTTCTGAACCTGTTGGAATTATGATACCTACCACTTATCCAAATATGGTGAGTACTACTCAAATCATACCGAATAACCTTCATACAGGGCATTTACTGTTTAACGTTAAAAATCAAGGAAATACTTCTGTAAATTTAATGACAAGTTCCCGTAAAAATGATCCAACAGCTCCCTTGTTAGGAACAATGGGAGCAATGAGTCATGAAAGCACACGCGCTTCGGCAAATCATATAAATTACATGGCATTTTCTCAAAAAACAGCTACGCCAAAACAGATTTATCAAAATGAACCTGCCAAGTTTATTACAGAAACGAAAGGCAATAGTATTTTTCTTGCGGATTATCAGAGTAGACTAGATATTGCTCAAGACTCGCTTAAAATCGTACAAAATGTACAATCCAATAAATCCAATTTTTCAGTCTCTAAAGGTACTGCTGGAAAAGTGGTAAAAATCCAAAATGAAGAACAAAATATTGCTGAAACAGTTTATGTCCACATAAAACAGGCACAAGAAAAACAAAATACCTTCATAACTTCTACAGATTCCTCGCTGTCTCTCTTACATAAAGAAAGTTTCTATGCGGGAATAGCAGGTGCGACTTGGGGAGGGGGATATGAAATTTTTAGCCAATTATCAACTGGAAAAGCATTTGACTGGCAACGCTTTAGCAGTATGACTTTACTCAATGGTGCCAGTGGTTATTCCGGCACATTTACAGGTGCTGTTGTTCATCGAACACTGATTAATAATCAATCTCGATTATTTTCAAAATTATTGTCTACCAAGTTTTCTGCTTCAATAGTAGGGGGTTTCAGTGCTGGTGTGATGGCGAGTGCGGTTTTTTCTTATGGTACTTATTTTTTGGGATATACTGATTTGAAGACAGCTAATAGAAGTATGATTGCAGGAACGCTTGGGGCAGGAGTATTTAGTGTTGGAAGTACAATGGTAAAACTTTTATTGTCAGAAAGTTTAACAGCAGGCATCATTAGTTTAGGAACAGCGGCAAGCGGCGTTGGATTAGTTGCCATTGTTGCTATTGGTGTTGGTACTGGGACAATGTATTTGTTTCAACTGGGAGATAACAAAGTTGAACGTAAGCGAGTCAATCACTTAATTACTAGCATACAAAAAGATTTGATGAAACCGTTATGACTACCAAACTAAAGTTTGGGCTCCTTGTTACGGATTTACCGATATACTCCAAACGTTCAGGTTTTCGGATTATGAGAATATACTAAAAACGCACGCCAGACCTGACAGGTTTTCAAAACCTGTCAGGTCTTAAATCCGAAAACTTGAACGTTCAGAGTATATATAGCATTTCCCGATTGCGTCAGGTACAAGTCCCCTCTTTATTTAAGGGGATTTAGGGGAGGTTGTACTTTATTCAATCGGGGAACGCTATAGCTAGAGACGCACTGTACGTCTCTACGTTTGGTTGGTATGATCCTTGAAAAAAATTCACATCAATCACTCATTTCAATTTCCACGCGCCGATTTTTTGCCCAAGCGTTTTTATTATTTCCTTGGACAAGGGGTTGGTTGTCACCGTAACCGTAAACTTTGATACGGCTTTTTGAAATACCAAGTTGCATTAATGCTATCTTCACCGAATTGGCGCGGTTTTTTGAGAGTTTCACATTGAGCCGTTTACTTTCTTTTAAGGATTTATTTGCCCAACGTTGCGCGTCTGCATGTCCACTCACATTAATTTTTCCCTTGTTGTTGATTAAAGTGAGTGCGATTTCATCCAGTTGTTCACCAGAAATCAGGCTCAAATCATGTTTGCCCGTTTTAAAAAAGAGGTTGCGATAGATGACAACCGGATCAAGAATTGCCTTAGTCACCATTCCTTTAGTGGTTTTGGTGGAAAATGATTTGAAGAATTGGTATTGGCACTGATTCGCCAATTGATAGAGTTGTTGTAAACGTGGCTTATCATAGAGCAATGCTAAACTGTCACGTTTCATCACCTGATTAGCTTCAACGGTGCGATAACGGTTGTCGCGCATTAACTCTGTGACTCGCTGACGGGCGCGGGGATGATGGGTACAAACTTGAAGGTAAGCTTCCAAGCTGAGGGGGAGTTGTCCTTGTTTAAAATAGACATCGCCAATGCCTACCCATGCTTTGGTGTGAATCTCCTTGGCAGGGGAGTTAAGCACTTGCCGATAATGATAAAGCGCGTCAGTGTAATTCTGTTCGCTTTCTAAAATCACACCGAGATTGTTATGCGCTTTGGCATGGCTGGGGCAAAGTCTCAACGCTTGTTGAAGCACGCTTTTCTGTTTAACTGGATTATTGTTGAGGTAATAGGCTTGACTAACAAGTGTATCCGCTTTACTGCAAGCATTCGCCCAAAGTGTGGTTGGGAATAACAAGGTGACAAAGAGTTGTCCTAAGACGAGTGTTTTAGGCATTTTAAAAGTTTGCATAATTGAGTGTTTCCTTTTGTTGATAATGAAATTTTCTGGTTCCAACGCGGAGGCAAAGGAACCCAGTCTAGGACGCTCCAGCGTCCTACTTAAAGAAATTGACAGAAATTGACTATCATTTCTGTGATTCGTGACGCTGGAGCGTCACTTCTGCATTCCAACGCTTTCGCTGCAATGCCATTAACTTAAGGGCAGACACACAGGTCTGCCCCTACAAACCCCACGTATTCATTATCTGTAGGGGCGAACCTGCGTGTTCGCCCTTCTTAAGTTAATGGCATTGACGCAGGAGCGTTGGAACGAGAAAAATGCCTAAACCTGAAGGTTTGGACTCCAAGTGAAATTAATGTTTCTGCTTTTTAAGCTGTTTGAGGTAGTCTTCAATTTCCTCTGGCTTAAAGCCAACTAACCGTTCAGACAGTTTTAATCCTGTTAACCGTTCAGACGGTTTTAATCCTGTTAACCGTTCAGACGGTTTTAATCCCGCTAACCGTTCAGACAGTTTTAATCCTGCCAGCCGTTCTGACGGTTTTAATCCCGCTAACCAGACATCTCCTAACTCTTTACCAAATTCAGTGACTTGTTCAGGGGTAAAATTCATCTTCATTTTGCTTTCTCCTTTCAATAAAACAAACCAAATTTCTCTTAAACCACTAATAAAGGATTTTCTGGTTCCCACGCGCCAGCGTGGGAACCGAGTCAGGACGCGCTAGCGTCCCATTACGAGCCGCGACGCTGGCGCGTCGTGACTGCATTCCCACGCCGGCGCGTGGGAACGAGAAAATAACCCAGTAATTCCAAAGTCTCAGTCCGTGGCGTTTTGGCACTGAGTATGACTGTTTGTAGATCGTTATCCGGTAACTGTTTCGCTTGTTTAAAAAAAAAGTCATAACCCAATGCTTGTTGAAGCGCATTTTCATTAAATGATTGAGTATATTTGAACTCTATCAAAATATGGGAGGAATTGCTATCTCTAATGCCATCGGGCAAAAGAGCGCGTTGAGCGGCTGTCCATTGAGCCGTTTGTCGTCTCAATAATAAGATATCCGCCTCAGGGGGTTCTGTCATCACGTCTACATCTGATAGCAATATTTCTGGTTCCCACGCGCCAGCGTGGGAACCGAGTCAGGACGCGCTAGCGTCCCATTACAAGCCGCGACGCTGGCGCGTCGTGACTGCATTCCCACGCCGGCGCGTGGGAACGAGAATATAACTACAAGGATTACTTATAATAAAGGATAAAAATGGGGGGAGTACGAATGTGTAAATCCCTTATTATATACAATCCTTGTAGTTAAAGGTTTTATAAATCCCTTCTAAAATATAATCCCTGTAGTTCTTGTCAAAAAGCCAAAAAAAATCGAGCCTGCGGCGCAAAAACAAAAAGAAAAAAAACAAAAAAAACAAAAAATAAAAATGGTAAAAGAGATAAATATCAAAGGGTTACAGCCTGGCAACCCGGAAGCCCAAGCCGCCGCCGCGGAACGCCGGCTCGCCCCTGACGCGGTACGCCGAGCGCAACCTCCTCGCGAGGTAGTACCACGCGCCGCCACGGAAAGACAAACGGTATTCGTTATTGGCACGATTCTTGCTTAAACATTGCTTCTCCTTACCCTTATACCTATTCTCATATTCAGAACAAGTCCACTCCCACACGTTTCCAACCGTGTCATATAAACCAAAAGGATTAGGTTGAAAAGAACCAACAGGTGATGTATATTTCCAACGATCTTTACCCTTCGCCAAACCATCACAACATTTATCTTTACCATAATTAGCGTATTCGTGAGAAGCTATATTCCCCCACCAATACTTAGTTTCAGTACCAGCACGAGCGGCATACTCCCATTCCGCTTCAGTAGGTAAACGATATTGTTCACCGGTTTGCTGACTTAACCACTCGGTATAAGCGGTGGCATCATTCCAACTGACACACACCACAGGTTGATTATCCTTTTGGGAGAAATAAGGATTACGCCAGTTAGCATCTTTTTGTTTACCCCAACTCCCATCGTCATACACATAACAACCATCTCCTTTTTCCGCATCCGTTTTGTATCTGGTGGCATTTACAAAACGCCGAAATTCTCCCACTGTCACCTCATAACGCCCCATCGAAAAACGATTCACTGACACCGAATGCACTGGTTTTTCACTATCATAACCACCGCCTTGAATATCTCCCATCCGAAAGGTTCCCGCTGGAATCCATACCATTTCTGGGCCTTGACTGCCATCTTTTAAACGATCACGGAATACTTTGCCGGGGGTGAAATCATCTTCTTGTTGTTGAACAAAATAGAAATCATCATTTAACTCATCGTAATAGCCGGGGGATTGGACACCATAAGTTTCTTTCCTGACAGCACTACGTACTTTCCTTAATACTTGGTTGATGGATAAATTGGGTTGTTGTATCCAGTTTATCAAATGTTTGACATAAGGACTATTACGCCCTTCACCATTCGCCGCTACGCCGCCTGGACTGGCAGCATAAGCAATCAAAGCACCAGGCACTGTCGGCATTGACGCTAAACCGGGCGCAGCCATTTCACCTTTAAACCAACTTTTAAAAGGACTATTACGGCAAGCATCTAAAAAAATAAAATTGGCTTTATTATCTGCTGATTTCATGGTTGCCAACGCATAACCCGCAGGCACGGCTTTATAGCGCAACTGCTCAGCATTACTCAATGTCCGTTTAGCACCGATGGGAATCAAATAATTTTCCCCATTATGTTGTATCCCATGCCCTGAAAAATAAAACAAACCGACTCCCCTGTTTTTACGGAGTTTTTCACCAAACTGGTTAATCACGGCTTCCATCTTTTGTTGGTTAAGGTTTTGCCGAAGCATTACCTTAAATCCTAAACGACGCAACACCTTCGCCAAATCTTTCGCATCATTAACAGGATTAGTTAAAGACGCATTGCCCGAATAAGCCGAGTTACCAATAATTAAAGCTAATCGTTGGGCATAGCTCGGCAACCCTGTGGTTAAGAGTGCCGTGACAATTAGCACGATGAACGCGCTTTTTTTGAATGACATGGTTTTAATACCTCCGATATTTAAATGTTAAAAAAAAACAAGAACTACAAGGATTACATATAAGCAAGGATAAAACCAGATTAAACCATACCTGCCAGGTTCAAAAGAAAACCTGGCAGGTATTCGGCACAATCAAACTTGATTTTGACGTAGGTTTTGACCTGGCAGGTTTTCTTTTGAACCTGCCAGGTCTTATTTTAAAGTTGACTAAATTATTTAATGCACGTTCCTTAGTACAATAGATTTGGGGAGTAACAAAAAATCAATTAACATTAACTCCCATTTCTTTTACGCCTAACACGCGCCGTAATTTCGCCGTGCTTTTAGAGGCAAAAAATGTTGCCCAGGTTATCGGCGTGTCAGTCACGACTGCTTTAAAATACTCGCGCCCTGTTTCTAAAGATAATCGCTGTTCTCGTTTATAAAACTGTCCCGATTGCCAAGGGACTTGTTTTGGAAAAGCGTATAATTGATTAACCTTAACGGTTTCATTATTAATAAAAAGTGACCATTTTCCATCGGGAGACACATTGAATAAGCTAAAATAAAGCCGCTTTGTTGAGTTTACCCCAGTGATTTTGTAGCCGATGGTGATGTTATCTCGGCTAGTCAATGGGGTTTTGCTGTCCGCGTTGATCCATAATTTAACAGTGGCTTTTGCATTATGGCTCTGTAGCCACTTGATTTGTTGGACAATATTTTTAGGTTTATCAAATTCAATCGGCTGTTTTTGGGGAGGCGCGGGCTGCTTGATAGCCGTTGCTCCACTGATATTTTTATAGCGATAAGCCTTATACTGTTTGAGTTGAGACAATCGGTAGGATCGCCCGATAACTTTCCAAGCACTGTGACTCCCCGTTGCTTCATACACAAAAAAACGCCCCAAAGCATCTTTATGAGAAAACAATCGGACATGTCCACGTTTATTAAGAATATCCCCCGGCTGTAAATCATTTTTTGATCTTAACTGTGTTGAGAGACGCGGTAAATTGCGGGTACTGTATTTCCTTTTTAATCCCCAAACTTGAGAAATCAAACCAGAACAATCTATACCCACCGCACGAAAACTGCCAAAATATTGCCCCCGACATTGCGATTGTTTAGCAGTGCATTTATCCCCTGCTTTTTTGCCAACAGTTAAACCATCCTGAAAATCACTGAGATTATTATTGCCGCCCCATTTGTAAGGCATTCCGGTATAAGTCCCCTGATTAGAAATAGGTGTTATCACAACTTTGCCCCCCATCTTTTGTCCATGCCGAGAAGTGAGGTTCTTGGATTTCACCCGAAAACGATAATTAGCAAATTCTTTGGCATGAGCAATAATTGCTTGACGAGTAATGCTATTTTGCCAAGCCTTAGTCGCTCCAGCTTGATCCAACGAATTAAACAGCGTATTATCATCATCTGGCGTTTCAGACGGATAAAAATCATCAGACTGTTCTTCGGTATGGGAAAATAACTTTTGTTGATATTGTGCCTTTTTCCCCACAAAACTTTTAAAGACTCCCCTACGATTAATACGCCATTTGATAATTTCAAAACGCGCCTTGAGGGGAAGAATTTGAAAAACATCGCCCGATACGCTAACAACGAAATCCTTCAACGTGTAAGCATAAAGGCTATACGGCAACTCCCCTTCAGCGATTAATTTTCCAGAAGGCGCGTATTTTCTAAGCATCATAACCACCTTTTCAGACGGTTGCCCTTCATTAATCAAAGCCTCCACTGTAAGATAAATATAGCCATCCTCATCGACACCGATGACATTAAGCGATTCAAGTTTTTCCTGTTGACTATTTACCGAGATTTGTCGATTTTTCTTATTGTCTTGATGAAACCGTAAAATCCATTGTGAAGTATTGCGCCGTTTTACAGAAAAAGCATATTGCCCTTTTGGGAAAAATTGCAACGGCGTTTTATCGGAAAGGCGATAAAAAAAACCATCAAAGCCCTCAAGGATAACCCCTTGTTTTTCATGGCATTGGATACCCAACGGCGTTATCCCATCACTGACAGAAAACGTGTTAACAATTTTACCCACTCTATTATAAAGCCGCACTTGTTTATACTCATTAAAGAGTACATAAAAACGATGGTTATCCCCCAAACAAAAATCATCAGCCCCCTTTGAAGGCAGTGGAATTGACGAAAAGGCATTATCTCTCAGATTAATGACAACAATACGTTGATTAGCGGAATCCAGCAAATATAATGAAGTTCCGTCTATAACAACACTGGGAGGACCAAAATTATTAGCCGGCACTTTGCTCAAAGCAACTTGCCCCGCCCCCGCTCCCCACTTTAAACTAGCGACTGGATGAACCGTGAATGAAAACAACGGTGTTGTCTCTGAACTGGCATAAGCCCACCCTGTTAAAGAAATTAAAAACAAAAAAATAAAAAATGGATTCATTTTTATAATACTCGCGTGTTGAGGTTGGAGTCCAAACCTTCAGGTTTGGGAGTGGTAATTGGAGTCCAAACCTTCAGGTTTGGGAGTGGTAGGGTGGATAAAGCTTTTATTCCAGCGTATCCACTAAACGCTTTTCGGATTTAAGACCTGACAGGTTTTAAAAACCTGTCAGGTCTGGCGGACGTTTTCTGGTTCCCACGCGCCGGCGCTCATCGTTATACATAAATGTTTAAATATTTGAAATATATAAGGTATTGTGTAGGGTGGATAAAGCTTTTTTTCAGCGTATCCACCAAAATTGCCCTTAATAAGGTGGATACGCTATCGCTTTATCCACC
>JAUCGK010000053.1:8291-8430 GCA_030378085.1 Candidatus Parabeggiatoa sp. HSG14 | reverse complement strand
ATCGTTATACATAAATGTTTAAATATTTGAAATATATAAGGTATTGTGTAGGGTGGATAAAGCTTTTTTTCAGCGTATCCACCAAAATTGCCCTTAATAAGGTGGATACGCTATCGCTTTATCCACCCTACAATTCGTA
>JAUCGK010000053.1:0-8197 GCA_030378085.1 Candidatus Parabeggiatoa sp. HSG14 | reverse complement strand
TTCTTATCCACCAAAATTGCCCTTAATAAGGTGGATACGCTATCGCTTTATCCACCCTACAATTCTTATCCACCAAAATTGCCCTTAATAAGGTGGATACGCTATCGCTTTATCCACCCTACAATTCTTATCCACCAAAATTGCCCTTAATAAGGTGGATACGCTATCGCTTTATCCACCCTACAATTCTTACTCTTTTGACTTATGTATAACGATGAGCGCGCCGGCGTGGGAACGAGAATATAACTACAAGGATTACTTATAATAAAGGATAAAAATGGGGGGAATACGAATGTGTAAATCCCTTATTATATACAATCCTTGTAGTTAAAGGTCTCCCCAAAAACCAAAAAAAAAATCGAGCCTGCGGCGCAAAAGAAAAAAGAAAAGAGTATAAAGGGTAAAAGGGTAAAGGGTAAAAGGGTAAAAAGTATAGAGGGTTAAATCCGCGCAACCCGAACAAGACGCAAACCAACAACGTAGTTACGGATGACTGGGTCGTCCCTGTACCGGCTAGCAGCACGGGAATAGCTAGGGTAACTGTACCACGAGCCACCACGCAGCACCCGTCTATTGGCACGATTTTTGCCTAAACATTGTTTCTCTTTACCCTTGTACTTATTCTCATATTCAGAACAAGTCCATTCATACACGTTTCCAACCGTGTCATATAAACCAAAACGATTAGGTTGAAAAGAACCAACAGGCGCAGTATATTCAAAACTATCACCACAGTCGTTTCCATAACAGTTAGCTTTATTTGAACCAACATCATTCCCCCACCAATACTTAGTTTCAGTACCCGCACGGGCAGCATACTCCCATTCTGCTTCGGTGGGTAAACGATATTGTTCACCGGTTTGCTGACTTAACCACTCGGTATAAGCGGTGGCATCATTCCAAGACACATTAATCACCGGACGATTTCCACGTCCCCAACCACTGTCACTTGGTTTTCCTCTACCAGTGGCTTGGGCAAACTTATCATATTCCGCAAAAGTCACCTCATAACGCCCCATTGCAAAACGATTCACCGACACCGAATGTACTGGTTTTTCATCATCATCACCACCGCCTTGAATATCTCCCATCCGAAATCTTCCCGCTGGAATCCACACCATTTCAGGAGCTTTACTGCCATCTTGTAAACGGTCTCGGAATACTTTGCCAGGGGAAAAACTATCGTTACTAGAATATCGGGGGGCAACTTGCTGTGGTTGCGGTGGTGGGGCAATTCTTTGACGAGTCTGGCGTTCTTGTTCAATTTCAAGTCTTGCCTGTTCACGCTGAATTTCTGCTTTTTCACGGGCTAAACGATTTTTTTCTGCTTGGATGTTCGCCTGTTGACGTTGCATTTCCTCTTTTTGACGCGCTAATTGTTGACGCGCTAAACTAGCTTGCTCAATTTGGCGTTGTTCCTCACGGGTATCTTGACGAAAATAAAAAGGCTCATCTAACGCTACCGTATATTGAGGTTCCTGCATTTGATGCGATTCTCTTTTCACATCCTTCCGTACATTCCGCAATACATCATTGATAGACAAATTAGGCACTTGCATCCATTTCATCAAATATTTGACATAAGGACTGTTATCCTGTCCTTCACCGCTCAAAGCCACCGCACCGGGAGCCGCCGCATAAGCAATCAAAGAACCGCCCGGCGTACCTTTCTGTGAAGCCAACCCAGGGGCAGCCACTTCGCCTTTATACCAACTTTTGACAAAACGGGGTGGATTACGACAAGCATCTAAAATCAAGATATTGGTATTGTTATCCGCCACTTTCATCGCTTTGAGGACATAATCAATCGTGACGGTTTCATCCTGCAAATCATAAACCGCCTTCAAAGAATCCTCAGCACCGATGGGAATCAGATAATTAATCCCCTGATGCTGTAAGCCATGTCCAGAGAAATAAAATAAGCCAATGCCTTGATTTTCCTTCAGTTGTTTACTAAATTGACGAACAGCAGATTTAAAGGCTTTGCGATTGAGATTATCTTTATGAATCACCTCAAAATCAAGTTCACGCAACACCCCAGCCAACGCCTTCGCATCATTAACGGGATTAGTTAAATAATTACCTCCCCCATAAGAAGAATTACCAATCACCAAAGCCAATCGCTTTTGAGACGATGACTGAAATTGCGTAGGGGCAGAGATTGGCAAATCGTCAAGGGATGAGGTTATACCCTTTGTAGAACTTGTACCCTCCCTAGTAGGTATTTCCTGACAAGCCGTCAATATCACCGCACCGATGATAAATACAAAAGTGGCAATAATCGTGCTTTTTTTGAATGACATAGTTTTTAAAGTCCTCCTTTAATATATGTAGTACAACGAATTGACGAAATAAACGAATGAAAAATGCTTAATTTTATCGTTCCCAAGTTTTACTTGGGAACGTACTGCATAAGAAGCTTCGCTTCAACAATTTTAGAACAAGTATGAAAACGAAAGTTATTATAACAATTTAAATTAAAGCTTGAATTGTTTGACGAAGCAAAGCTTCTTGGCAGTGCGTTCCCAAGTAAAACTTGGGAACGATAACATAAAAATATATTTCGTAGGGTGGGTAGTGAAACCCACCGAACTCTTGACAATGGTGGGTTTCGTACCTCTACCCACCCTACATTTCACTTTTCACTAATAACTTTTATCCATAGTTTTTTTGCGCTCAATAATTTTTGGCGTTGCAATTTGTTTTTGGTATCGGTTGCTAAAAATTTTAGCCATGAGGTGATTGGGGTGTTTGTCACTATCGCTTTAAAATATTCGCGCCCGGCTTCTAAACGTAACCGTTTGTCTTTTCTGGATATTTGTCCTGTTTGCCACTCTTGTTGGCTTTTTGGTAATGAATAGCGTTTGCCGATTTCCACTTTTTCGTTGTTTATAAGTATAGCCAATTTTCCCTTTGGCGAGATATTGAATAATGTAAAATAAAACGCTCCCTCATTGACTAACGTTTCGGCATCAGCAATTTGATAATACAGCGTTAATTTGTCATTGGTACTGAATTGGGTTTTGCCTTGAACATCTAGCCAGAATGTTACGGCGATGGACGCATTAAAAATTTGTAATTCTTTCAACTGCGTGATGATAGGAGAAACTTTCTCTGTTTTGGGTGGTTTTACTACAGTAGGTACGGGAGAGATTTCTTCATCAGGCGCGGGAGAAATCGGGCGCAAAGTGGCAGTTGCCTCGGTTGCCGAGGGAGTTTGGGGAACCTGCGGAGGTTGTGATAAT
This sequence comes from Candidatus Parabeggiatoa sp. HSG14, assembly GCA_030378085.1. Classification (GTDB taxonomy): domain Bacteria; phylum Pseudomonadota; class Gammaproteobacteria; order Beggiatoales; family Beggiatoaceae; genus Parabeggiatoa. The sequence goes on along the minus strand of JAUCGK010000053.1, from coordinate 4,952 downwards.
GGGAAAGTATCAATTTGCACCGTTTCAGACGATGGCGATTCGTCATCCATTAAATTCTCGTAATGCACCAAAAAAATGCCAATGATTAATGCAACTATTGCGGTGAGTAGTATTTCTTTAAAACTCATTGTTAAGTTTTTCCTTTTTTGAGATTATTAATTGATGTTACGCACTCTCGTTCCCAAACTCCGTTTGGGAATGCATGGAGCGACGCTCTGCGTCGCGGAACGCGCAGCGTTCCCTGATAGTATTGTTCCGGTTCCCACAGATTAGGTTTGCTTCGCAAACCGCGACGCAGAGCGTCGCCACATGCATTCCCAAACGGAGTTTGGGAACGAGGATGCGTAACATCAGTTATTAATTAATACTTGAAAGAACTTGAAATTTATTTCAAGGCTAAAAGCTAAGGAATAGTCATGAAATAATTTTCCGATTTCTAATTCCCTATTGGTTTTAACCCCGATAGGGGTTGAATGTGAATAGCCACCGGTGGAACCGGTGGAACTAAAAGATATTTATAAATTCTCCAATGGGGTTCTCCAATAGTAACAGCCTCTGCCGCTTGAATGAATTTATTAATATCGTCAGAGGCTCTTGCAAAACTCATAAAACGTTGTTTCGGGAATTGCGACACCTGCTAGAATTACCGATACAACCACACGCGCATCAGCGAAATCAGTTTATCGGTATCCACGGGTTTAGATAAGTAGTCATTGGCTCCCGCTTTAATACATTTTGCTTTATCACCTTTCATTGCTTTTGCAGTGAGCGCAATGATGGGCAATTTACGGTAAAGTGGTTGTTTTCTAATTTCTTGCATGGCTTCATAACCGTCCATTTCTGGCATCATGATGTCCATCAATATAATGGCAACATCCTCATTTTTTTCCAATACACTGATCCCTTCCTTACCGTTTTGCGCGACAGCCACTTCCATCTCTTTATCTTCCAACACAGTTGCCAAAGCAAATACATTTCGCATATCATCATCGACAATCAGCACTTTTTTATCTTTGAGGATGGCTTCTTTGTCATGCACCATCCTGAGCATATTGCGCTTGTCATTTGATAATTTAGCTTCTAGCTGATGGAGAAATAGAGTGGCTTCGTCTAATAACCGTTCTGGCGATCTGACGGATTTTATAGGCAGTCGTTCTGCACATTGCAATAATAAAGCTTCTTCGGCAGAAGTAAGTTCACGATCTGCATAGATGATCATCGGCGTTTGGCATAAGCTTTTTTCTTGCTGCATCTGTTCAAGCAACTTGATGCCTGAACTCTGTTCTATATCCATGTCAAGAATAACGCAATCAAACGATTTGGTTTTAAGGTGTTGTAAAACAGCGGTTGTTGTCATTGCCAGTGTAGTTTTAACATCTCCCTCCTCAACTAACGCCATGATTTTTTGCTGGTGCGGTTCAGAGTCCACAGCTACTAACAGGTTTTTTACATTATCGCTAAGGAATTGTTCTATTTTCTTAAACGCATTACCAAGCTGCTCCATACTGACTGGTTTATGAAGAAAACCAATTGCGCCCATTTTTGTCGCCATTAAGCTTTGATCAGAAGCTGAGATGAAATGTACCGGAATATGTCGTGTGTCGGGATTATCCTTGAGTTTGTCCATGACTGTCCAACCATCCAATTGAGGTAAATTGGCATCAAGGATAATGGCATTGGGTTTGTATTCTTCTGCCAGTTGTAAACCAGTACGACCATTTTCAGCAATTAGACACTTAAAACCTTTTTCACGCGCTAATTCCATGAGAATGTTTGAAAATTTGCCATCATCTTCAACAATCAACAGAGATTTATCTTCAGATTTTAGCGTTTTTCTGTCGTCTTTAATTTCTTCTTCAATTTCTTCTGGTGAGCTAGATTCAACATTGTGATAATTTGATGACTTAGTGGGTGTTGGACGACTACTTAAAAGATCGGCTTCTGTGGATTGAGAAGCAGCGGCTGTAGTTGATGCAGTTTCAGGTAAATATAAGGTGAAAGTACTGCCCTTGCCTTCAATACTCGACAATTGAATATCGCCCCCTAACAATTTAGCTAATTGACGGGAGATAGATAAACCTAATCCTGTTCCTCCATAACGGCGGCTAGTGGTGCCATCCACTTGTTGAAAAGCATCAAAAATCAGTTTTTGCTTACCTATTGGAATACCAATACCAGAATCAATAACACTGATAGCAATAGTTTTGGCAGGATCAAGGTGTAAATCCCTTCCAACTTTCTTTTGCAAAAGAGGGAAATCATCGGATGGCTGCTGTATCGTTAGTTTGACTTCTCCTTCACTGGTGAATTTAAAGGCGTTGGATAACAGGTTATTAATAATTTGTTTAAGCCGTTGTCTATCTGTGTGGATAGTTTTAGGTAAATCATCAGCAATCATTGTGTGGAAAGTCACATTTTTTCCTTCCGCAATAGGACGGAATTTGTTGTCCATTGCTTCCACTAAATCAGGTAATAATAACGCTTCAACATTAATTTCCATTTTACCGGCTTCGACTTTGGATAAATCCAAAATATCATTAATAAGCACTAGCAAATCAGAACCCGCGCCATGAATGGTGCTGGCGTATTCCACTTGCTTGTTGCTTAAATTGCCATCTTTATTGTGACTCAAAAGTTGGGAAAGAATAAGCAAGCTGTTTAAAGGTGTGCGTAATTCATGTGACATATTCGCCAAAAATTCTGATTTATATTGGCTTGCCATTTCTAATTCATGGACTTTTATTTCCAAGGATTGCTGAGTTTTTTCTAACGCAAGATTATTGTGTTGAACATCCTGTTTTTGTCGCTCTAATTCTTTGGAACGTTCTTCCAATGCCTCGTTAGTTTGCCGCAACTCTTCTTGTTGGGTTTGCAGTTCCTCAGTTTGGCTTTGCAATTCTTCTGATTGTCCTTGTAGTTCTTCATTTCTTTGTTGAAGCTCATCCTGTTTATGTTGTAATTCTTCCCGTTGACTTTGCAACTCTTCATTAATCTGTTGCATTTCTTCCTGCTGGCTTTGTAATTCTTCGGCTTGTGTCTGGCTTTGCTCTAATAGTTCTTGCATACGAATACGTGATTCAGCAGTATTGACAGCTATACCAATATTTGACATCGCTTGTTCCAGAAAATTTTGCTGAATTTTCGTCAATAGCTCAGAAGAGCCAATTTCAATGACACCTTTAATCGCATTTTCATATAAAAAAGGTAGCAATAACACATGGCGAGGTACGGCTTGTGATAAACCCGATTGAATAATATGACTGTATTCTGCTTGTGTATGAATACGGGAGAGCGTTTTTTGTTCCAGTGCGACTTGCCCAACCAATCCTTCACCGATTAAAAACTTATCGGGGCGATTATCACTTGCAGTATAGGCATAGCTAGCGATGACTTGTAAGTAGTGCTGCTCTTTATGACGGGGTTCGGATTTTTTCAGAATATAAAATAACCCTGTTTGTGCGTTAGCATAAGTCGTCAAAAAAGAAATGATGTTTTTTGCTAATATAGCGATTTTCTGTTCGCCACTCATCAAGTCATTTAATTGTGCTGAACCCGTTTTTAACCAGCTTTGTTGCTCCTTTTCAGTATTCATGGCTTTGAGATTTTTAACCATGATTTGGATAGCCGCATAAATACCTGTCGCTTTTTGTTGTTTGTCGGCATCAAATTGTAGATCAAGATTACCTTCCGCAACTTGTTTAGTAATGCCAGCAATTTCCGCAGGTTCACCACCGACTTGTTTTATGATGTCACGACTCAATAAATAAATGGCGATGCCCGCAATAAAAAAGGAAAGGAGTGTAGAGATAGCCAATATTAATGTACCTCTTGAGGCTGTTTTTTTCATTTTTTCAGCATCTTGTGCTATTTTATCGTGAAGCATTTCTTCAACTTCATCCGCATTGGCAATAAATCTATCAAAAAGTGCGTCAAACTTATCATCCAATGTCTGATCAACAAGTTTTTTTGAGCCAAATTGATTGTCAAAACGCAGGCGGGCAATTTTTTTAAACGCCCCTATGTCTGTTTTAACGGAGAGCAGTTTCGCCTCTATCACTTTGTCATTAACTGCGTAAAAGGTGCCTTCCGCATTTTTCCCCCCTTTCAACATTGTCTCAGCATACCACAGACTCTCATCAAGCAATCGCCACACTTTTTCTATGACTTCTTTTTCTTCGACACCAGTAATGATTTCTTCAAACCATAGATGTGCCGTTGTCGCGGCTAATTTAATTTCCATCGCGGCATCAACGAGAGGTGCATTCTTAATACCGACTTCTTTACTCACAGAATACAATGTTCTTATCTCAACAATACTAAGAATACCTGCCACAATGATGATTGTCGAAATTGATAAAAATCCTACCAATAGTTTAGTTTTAATTTTCATTGATTAATATTTTTCTGATTATAACGAATTTTGGGGACACCTACCTTTTTACCCCCCTAACCCCCCGTACACTGGGGGAAGTCCCAAAATAAAAAAATTAAAGCAAAGTATCGAATGATGTTTGGTTCCACCCGTGTACGGGGGGTTAGGGGGGTATGGTGTCCCCAAAATCTGTTACAATCAGATATTTTTAATAAAAGTTAAGTAGGTTATCCAAAATAAATTTTGGACTCCAAAAAACACGAGTATTACAAAAAGCCACTTCTTATGGGACGCTGGAGCGTCACAGTATGCATTTTTTGAGGGCAACCACAAGGGATTGCCCCTACAAATCAATTGGTTATGTAGGGGCAATCCTTTATGGTTGCCCTTAACTTAATGGCAGTGACGCTGGAGCATTGGAACGAAAAAAATATTAATAATGTTTAATTTCTATCGCCATCGCAATACCTTGTGTTTCACAAAATTGCATAGCTTCTTCGGTGAAATTGCCTAATGATAAACAGGCGGGTAAAATTGTTTTAATTGTTTTATCAGAAAAAAGTTTTGTATAAACATTGAC
>JAUCGK010000370.1 GCA_030378085.1 Candidatus Parabeggiatoa sp. HSG14 | reverse complement strand
CACTTTTGGAAGTGCAGTGCGTAACATCAGGTACTTAATACAGACATTTCAGAAAAAATTAAAACTATTCAGAAAAAATTAAAACTATCAGTTGCCGCGAGATGTGGAGGGTATATTTTTAACTTTTATTTCAACCAAAGGAAGGTATAATAAACAACCGATAGTCAAAAAATCAATTGGCCTTAGCAATTTATGTGCCATATCAAAAAGTATATTTTTACAATAGCCCGAAAATACTTATGAGTGATAATACATCAGAACCGAAAAAACCGGAAAATAATAACAGTAAGCCTCTGACAAATGATGATAAAACATCAGTAGTAAGGCAAGAAAATTACCGCCCCACGCTCATTGCCCTTTTTGTTGTTTTAGCCTTCATTGTAGGATTTTTAGCGGACTTATTAAGCATTGTACCCAACCAAAAGGTTGTGTGTAGTTTGTTGAATGTTCCCATGCTGTGTTCATCCGATCCTTGTGTCAATATGAATGAAAGTTCAGCCAACTGCGCGATCAGTTTATTCGCCAATAAGGAGATGGACCCAAATATTCCACCACAATTGCGAATAGAAACGCTGTTGGAAAAACAAGATGGCGTACTGCAATCCACTACCGACTTTCGGGTGGATGATCGCATGAAAATACGCTTCAAGAGCAATCACGATGGTTATGTGTTTTTGTTTAACATCACGCCTGACGGTGAGTTGATGACCTTTTTTCCCAATCAGTACAGTGAAACTCAACAAGCTTATCTTAAAGCAGGAAAAGAATTGATTATTCCCGATATCTTTTGGGAATTTGACTTTCCTGTTAAAGAACCAACTGGTAGGAGTACATTGGTTGCTGTTTTGGTGAAAGATGAAGAAGAGGATGAATTGGCGATAGGGTACAATGTATTACCCCTTGTTTCCAAAAAAGTATCAGCAACACACGCAAAACACTTATTGCAAATACTACATCTACAATTAGAGGCAATGACGGTAGATGATGAACAAGCGGATAATCGTCCTGTACAGTGGTTCAGCAACGTGGCGAACTATGAAATTATGCATTAAATCTAGTCCATGCCTGCCAGGTTTTTAAAATCTGGTAGGTATTTATTCAACATTGAGGAGAAAAAAATGACTATGCTATCTGTTGGCACTCGTGTTTTACTCTTTACCACACTATTGTGTGGTGGCTTATTACCCACAGTCAGTTTAGCCGCTTGTGCTGACTATGAATCGCAGGTGCAGCAAGCGGTACGTTCTAAGGATTTCAATACCTTAGAGCAATTATTGTCCACGCTCAATAGGCAATCCGATTGTCCACTGTTTTATTTAGAGGCTGTAAAACGAAGCATGGCACAAATTGCCGCCAGAGAGGCGGACGATTTGATGCAACAAGACAAATTAGCTGAAGCCAAAGAATGGCTAAAACGTGCCCCCACAATGATATGGGAGACTCAAGTGGTCCATGGGAATATTGTTGCATTTCACCAGCAATGGCTTTTGGCAGCCCAATTCTTTAATCAAGCCCTTGACTTAATTGACGATCCGCAAGCAACACCTCAAGCACCCACAAATGATGAGATTGAAAAGATATATCAATTGGCTCAAGAAGCACAACTGTTAACAGGCGGTTTGGGAGATACGATTGATGACTCTGGGAATGCGCGTGGCATGATGCGTGGCACTGTGCGGGGACATGGACCCAAAAGACGCTTGATACCCATACTGTTTAAATCGGGTGGCAAAGTCACTTTTAAAGGCAAAAAATCTGTCCGGCGACTTGCTAAACATCTTATTAAACTTGGGCAACGAGGACATGTGGCTCTCGTGACTCTGGTTGGACATAGTGATAGAAAAGGTTCTAATGCTGCTTGTAATCGTGTTTCAAAACGGCGTGCCAAAGTTGTGGAAAAGCTTTTGCGAAAAGCCGGTGTCAAAAGAAATACCAAAATTAGTACCCTTGGTAGAGGCAAAACAGAGCCGATCAAATTTATTAATCCTTGGAAATTAACGCCTAAACAAAAAGATCAGATTAATCGGCGAGTGGAATTTAAGATTAAGTATAAGTAGTACAGATGAATATAGTCTGGGGCTACTTCAATAGGACAAGTTTAAACAAGGACAACAACAAAAAGCCCTCGACACCGCCCGCAAAATGTTAGCTAAAGGCTATGAATTAGCGGAAATTGTAGAATTAACAGGTATTTTTCCCGATGAATTAGCCGCATTCTCCCCAAAATAAATTCCCATTGCTATAGCGTTTTCCGATTGGATAAAGTACAACCTCCCCTAAATCCCCTCCTTAATTAACGAGGGGACTTGTACCTGACGCAATCGGAAAACGCTATAAATACAGACACTTAAAATTTATTTGTCACAATGTACATTTTGTGACATTTTATAAAATTTGAATGTTACAAACAAAGTACTGGAAATGTAACATTAAATGGGAGAGAATTTTATAATGCGTTGCCACACTTATGGGATATGATTCAAATCAAGATAACATTAGGAAATTTCTGATTTTATTTTCAACAATAGTGGTAATGTGGTTTTTTTATCTAAAGGGATACGCTGTTATACTTCTTTTAATCAAGGTAAACCAAGATGATAAACACAAATGCTCAGCGAGTTATATTAGAAAAGTTACATACTTTAACCCCAGAAAAGCAACGGGAATTAGAGGCTAATATTGCTGAATCTCGCCGCGAGATGTGGGGAGGTACATTATTATGGCATCTATCGTGGCAGATACTCATGCTCTGATTTGGTATATTTCATATCCGGAAAAACTTTCTTCAAAAAACACTTATTTAGTCGTGATGAAAAAATCTTGAAACTAACAGAAATTGAAACGATTTGGTGATATGCCTACCACTTTAACTTTTATTTCAATTAAAAGGAGGTATAATAAACGACAAGATAACGAAGAAATCGTTTTAGGCAATTTATGTGCCATATTAAGTTGATACCTTAATTGACGATGGGTGGTATTTATTGTTAATTACTTGTTTATGCAGGAGATATTTGTTCACTTACTTTAAAATGATGAGGTGTTTTTTTTACGAAAAAATAGGGTTGTCATCGTTGTCGGAGGCGTATTCCGAAATATAACTACAAGGATTGTTTATAAAAAAGGATTAAATCTGTGGTTTGATTATTTGAGCAATCCAGAATATCGTCTTTTCGATAATATAACTACAAGGATTGTTTATAAAAAAGGATTAAATCTGTGGTTCGATTTGTTTTTTTTATTATTTTTTCGATAAGAAGATCGTAATACCTATTTTTTAATCCTTTATTATAACTGATGTTACGCACTGTACTTCAAATAATTTTAGGGACACCCCCCTAACCCCCCGTACACGGGTGGAACCAA
>JAUCGK010000369.1 GCA_030378085.1 Candidatus Parabeggiatoa sp. HSG14 | reverse complement strand
AAAACCACTTTATGATATTTTCAAACAATTTTTTGGTTATATCAATAAAGGGCAAGAAGGTAAAACAGCCCATGATGATATTTTTGCATACAACGGTGGTTTATTTCAGCCCGATGAATTATTAGACAACTTAATAATTGATGATGAGATACTAAAACCTCATGTATTGACAATGACAGCTTACAATTTTCAGAGCGATATAGATGTAAATATATTGGGACATATTTTTGAAAATTCGCTGAATGAAATTGAAAATGTAACCGCACAACTCGAAGGACAGAAAATTGATAAAAGTAAAAGCAAACGCAAAAAAGACGGGGTTTTCTATACACCAAAATACATAACAAAATACATCGTTGAAAATACCGTCGGGAAACTTTGTGAAGAGAAAAAAGCGGAATTTGGTATTGTAGATGAAGAATACGCCAAAGGACGAAAAAAAAGAAAAAAAGCAATTGTAAAAACCCTGTACGATAATCTGCAAGAATACCGCAATTGGCTTTTGAAAATAACTATTTGCGACCCTGCCTGCGGTAGTGGTGCATTTTTAAATCAGACTTTGGAGTTTTTGATATCTGAACATGCCTATATTGATGAATTACAAGCTAATTTATTAAAATCAAGTATTGTTTTTCAGGATGTTAGTAACCATCTGTTGGAGAAAAATATTTTTGGTGTTGATATTAACGAAGAAAGTGTTGATATTGCAAAACTTTCGCTTTGGTTGCGAACCGCACAACGTGGCAGAAAACTCACCTCTTTGAACAATAATATTAAATGTGGAAACTCTCTGATTGATGATCCCGAAGTGGCAGGAGAAAAAGCGTTTAATTGGAAAAAGGAATTTCCGAACGTTTTTGAGAAAGGTGGTTTTGATGTGGTTATTGGTAATCCGCCTTATGTGCAATTGCAAGCAATGGGCGAAATGAGTGAAATTCTCAAAAATCGCGATTTCAGGACATTCCACAAAGGAGCTGATCTATATTGTCTTTTTACTGAACAAGGATATAAACTACTTAAAGAAGGAGGTTTGCAGTCGTTTATTATGCCTAACAAATGGATGTTAGTTGCTTATGGTCAACCTCTCCGTAAATTTTTATCCAAAACTGGCTTAAGGCAGATGCTTAACTTTGGTGATATACAGTTCTTTGAAGGAGCAACTACAATTGTTTGCATCTTTGTAACCGAAAAAGAGAAACCTCAAGATACTGTCGAAGTTTTATCTCTTAACCAGAAAACCTATAATGGAGACTTTCTTTCAGAAGTAAGTTCAAATCTTTATGATTATCCAGCATCAAATTTCGATGAAAAACAATGGAGTATACAGCCTTACGCAGATTCGTGTAAACTGGAAAAGATGAAACAAAATAGTACCAAATTGAAAGATTTACCAATTTCAATCTATAGAGGAATATTAACAGGCTTTAATGATGCTTTTTATATAAATGAGGAAACGCGGCAAAAATTGATTGAAGCTGATGCCAATAGCGAAAAACTTATAAAGCCAATGGTGCGGGGCAGAAATATTGTACCTTATGGAATATTGGACGGTGAATTTATGCTCAATATCCATAATGGCATTAAAAATAAAAAACCACCATTAACTCCAATAAATATTGAAAACTATCCTGCAATTAAACAACATTTAGACGCTTTTTATCCTAAATTAGAAAAAAGAGGAGATAAAGGTCAGACACCTTATAATTTACGAAACTGTGCATATATCGAAGAGTTTTCCAAACAAAAAATAATCTATCCCAATATGACCTCGGTTTTTCCGTTCATGTACGATGAAAGTGGAATATTAGGAAACCAAAAATGTTTCATTTTAACAGCTAATAATAGTTCAGTTTCATTACACTTTTTAACAGCCTTATTCAATTCATCATTAGCCAAACTCTGGATTTGGTACAATTGTCCTGAACTGCAAGGTGGAACTCGTGAAATAAGCAAAGTTTATTTTGAGCATTTTCCAGTACCAAATATCAATGAGGAACAAAAAAATACATTTGAACATCTTACAAAAGAGCGCATTCGATTAACGTTTGAACTACAAACAAAAACAAAAAGATTTGTTAAACGGATAGAAATTAATTTAGAATTTACCAAACTTACAAATAAACTGAGCAATTTTTACGATTTTGATTTTAAAACTTTTCTTTCTGAATTAAAAAAACAGAAAATTAAACTGTCACTCATTCAGCAAGACGAATGGGAAGAGTACTTTAATGCGTATAAGACCGAAATAAATAGCTTTCAAAACCAAATAAACCAAACCGACAAAGAAATAGATAAAATGGTTTATGAACTCTACGAACTCACACCCGAAGAAATTGAAATCGTAGAAAATTCCGTTAAATAGGCATAATTAGCACGTAGGTTGGACTGACTCCGGTAAGTCCAACATTCAATAGTTGGTGTGAAATGGTGTTGGAGTTCGCAAGCGAACGAAAACCAACGAGCTTGATATTTTTAATGTAACAAATGAGGTAAAAATATGGAAGAACTAAAGGCCGTGCATTATGGGGAAATTGAGCTAATCCCCGGAGTAAAGAGTGATGGATATATCTTAAGTGACGGGTCTGAATGTCTGAGCGAACGTGGAACTGCCCACCTTCTTGGTATGAACCAAATGGCGTTAAATCGATTGAAGACTAACTGGCCTCTAAAAACGCTGAAACCGTTTATTGATAACGATTTACCAATGAAGACTAACTCAGTTAAAGTAATAGCTGAAAATAGTCCTCATAAAGGTGTAAATATCATTGTTTATGATACCGAAATGATTGAAATATTCATTTTTGCATAATTTCCCGAAGATATATATACCAAAAGAGACATCATTAGTTTCCTAGACAAACCACTTGGTACCCTCAATAGTTACTTAAAAACACATGATATTCCACACGAAAAACTTGACCATGCAACTATCAAAGCCAGTGGTGGTAAAGCAACCCACATGAATGGTTATAGTTTGGAATCTGTCAGTAAAATTGCGTTGGGTATAGATTCTGTCGTTGGTCTTGAATTGAAAAAGCAAATTTTTGGCGATGTGGGTACATTGGTTAGGACAGACACTAAAGGCGAGATAGAATGGGAACAAACTCTGGCTCAAGTATTTAAAGGGTTTGGATTTTACCACAATTATAGCTTTGGTAGTTACCGAGTAGATTTTTTTGTTAAGGACTTAAACCTCATCTTAGAATGTAACGGGTATCAAAATCACCGTTATTACAATCAAGAAGAAGAAAGACAGCGTGAAACATTGTTGAAACAAAATTACAATATCATCCGCTTTCACCATAAAATAACTTTAGAACAGCTATTTAACGGTATTCTCAATATCAAAATGGGTAAAGTTGTCAAATTGTATGATATTGAACCTCTTTATCCAGAAATTTTGAATAACAATC
>JAUCGK010000521.1 GCA_030378085.1 Candidatus Parabeggiatoa sp. HSG14 | reverse complement strand
TAATCATGGGATTATTTACTGATGTTACGCAGATAGCTTCCAAACTTTCGTTTCAAATTTGTTTTGCAAACTTTCGTTTCAAATTTATTTTGCCCTCCGGTATTCATTTTTGAAGTTTTCTGCGTAACATCAGTTAGTTACTCCCGATATTTGTTTATATAATGATATGTAAACCTTATTGCTGGCTTCTTTCGAGCATTTATAGGCACGAGCATCGCGTCTCTACAATATAATCTATAGTCTTGTAAAAACACTGTGCGTAACATCAGTGAGTGATACAGAAACTGGAGCGATTTTATACTCGTATTTTGACAAAAAATAATTAAGATTAAATTTTTTGATGCTTAAAGTTTTTATATTTTATTATGTTATTTTAATTCAAATTTGGAATAATTTTAAATAGTATTCACCCCAAAATAAATATACTAAAAAAAATCTAATGTCTGAACGGCTCATACTTTCTGCGCCCAATGGCGAAAAACGTATTTTGTTACATTCATGCTGTGCGCCTTGTTCAGGGGAAATCATGGAAATGCTGTTGGAATCGAACATTGAATACAGTATTTTGTTTTATAATCCCAATATCCATCCCTTTGAAGAATACGAAATCCGCAAAGAAGAAAATAAACGTTTTGCTAAAAAATATAATGTATCTTTTGTGGATGTTGATTATGACATGGAAAATTGGTTTGAACGCACTAAAGGTATGGAATTTGAACCAGAACGGGGTACTCGATGCACAGAATGTTTCAATATGCGTTTTGAACGCACTGCTTTGTTTGCCCATGAAAATGGGTTTAAGGTATTTACCAGTTCAATGGGTATCTCCCGTTGGAAAGATATGAAACAAGTCAATAAATCTGGTTTACGCGCCGCTCAAAATTATCCTGATTTAACGTATTGGGACTATAATTGGCGTAAAAAAGGCGGTTCACAGCGGATGATAGAAATTGCTAAACAGGCACATTTTTATCAGCAAGAATACTGTGGTTGTGTTCATTCATTGCGTAACACTAACCAAAGACGCAAAGAACAAGGACGTGAACCTATTAAAATGGGTGAAAAGTCCTACGGAGACACCGTTTAAAGGATGTAACCATAACTTGGTACATATGAATTTGCACCTGAAAACACGGTTATATATCTTTCAGAACACAATTGGACAATAAAACAAAGTGTAAGCTTATATGCACCGAGCTATACTCAGATTCTTGTTCCAACGCTCCAGCGTTGGAATGCAGATTGTGATGCTCCAGCGTCATTCCTTAAAGGATAAAGTTTAAACCTTATTTTAATATTTATTTTAGAATGCAAGACATACCTTGCCGGAGATTTCAAAACATGAATGCCACTCCTAATTTTGATGCTTTTTTTAAACAGTTTACAGAAACATTGCCCAAAGGTTTACTAAATTTACACCACGATTTAGAAAAAAATCTACGAGTGGGAATGGAATCAACTTTCCGCAAAATGAATTTAGTGACACGAGAAGAATTTGAAATTCAATATGCCGTATTAGAACACACTCGTACCCGTTTGGAAGCTTTAGAAGTAAAAGTAGCTGCTCTTGAAGCAATACAAAAACCCACTCTACCCGATCAACCTAACCAAACCGAGTAATTCCCCTGTCTTCTCTAGCTATCGTTCACAGTCGCGCTCAAGTGGGTATTCAAGCATTACCGGTGACAATTGAAGTCCACCTCACTAATGGTTTGCCGCGTTTGTCTATCGTCGGTTTGCCAGAAACAGCGGTTAAAGAAAGTCAAGATCGTGTCCGCAGTGCTTTAATCAATAGTCAATTTGAATTTCCGCTTCAGCGTGTCACTATCAATTTAGCCCCCGCCGATTTACCCAAAGAAGGGGGACGCTTTGATCTTGCTATCGCACTGGGCATACTTGCTGCCTCTCGGCAAATTCCCTCTGACGATTTATCACACTATGAATTTGTTGGTGAATTAGCTTTAAATGGTGACTTGCGCCCAGTACGTGGCGTATTGCCAATGGCTTTAGAAGCCAGAGATGCCCAACGGCAAGTTGTCGTGCCGTATGATAATGCCACTGAAGCCAGTATGGTGAGTGGTGCTTCTATCTTACCTGTCAAACATCTTCTTGATTTTTGCCTACATTTACAAAATATTACACCGATTATACCTTATTGCACCGAACATACACCTGATTCTGCTACAGTTTATCACATAGCCGATTTAAGCGATGTACGCGGACAATATCACGCTAAACGCGCTTTAGAAGTGGCAGCCGCAGGAGGACATAATTTATTAATGATGGGTCCTCCTGGCACAGGAAAAACGATGTTAGCCAGTCGAATGCCCGGTATTTTACCTCCTATGGCGGAAAACGAAGCCTTGGAAACGGCAACTGTTGCCTCAATCGCAGTAGGCGGTTTTGATGCTGACTTATGGGGAATTCGCCCTTTTCGCGCTCCGCACCATACAGCTTCTGGTGTTGCATTAGTGGGTGGTGGCAGTCATCCGCGTCCCGGTGAAATCTCACGAGCGCACAACGGTATTTTGTTTTTGGATGAATTGCCAGAATTTGATAAGCGTGTATTAGAAGTCTTGCGTGAGCCAATGGAATCAGGATACATCATCATTTCCCGCGCAGCCCATCAAGCCGAATTTCCTGCCAATTTTCAACTTGTTGCCGCAATGAATCCTTGTCCCTGCGGCTATCGTGGCGATTCTAATAATCGATGTCAATGTAATCCTCAACAAGTCAATCGCTATCGTTCCAAAATTTCAGGTCCTTTGCTAGATAGAATTGATTTACATATAGAAGTGCCGAATTTACCCCGTGCCGAATTACGTCAAGATAGGACAAGCGAAAGCAGTGCTGATGTTCGCGCTCGCGTCATAGCAGCAAGAGAAATCCAAATTCAACGGTGTGGCAAACAGAATAGTCTTCTAAGCAGTAAAGATATTGACAGCCATTGCCGTTTAAAAGAAAACGATGAACGTTTATTGGATACGGCAATTGAACAACTTGGTTTATCGGCACGCGCCTGGTATCGGATTTTAAAAGTGGCAAGAACCATTGCAGACTTATCGAACAGCGAAAATATCCAAACGTCTCATTTGACGGAAGCAATTACTTATCGGCGCTTGGAACGGAAAAAGATTTAATTCGCTTGATCTTGTAATTAAGGCACTTTTTTTACATCTGACTGTAAAGTTGAAAAAAAACTAATGTGATAATAACTTTTAAGTGCTGAATAATTTCATTATAATTTCATTTTTTTGTTCAAATTTTTCTGATTATAACGAATTTTGGGGACACCCCCCTTTTTACCCTCCTAACCCTTTTTACCCCCCTAACCCCCCGTACACAGGGGGAAGTCCCAAAATAGAAAAATTAAAGCAAAGTGTCGAATGATGTTTGGTTCCACCCGTGTACGGGGGGT
>JAUCGK010000368.1 GCA_030378085.1 Candidatus Parabeggiatoa sp. HSG14 | reverse complement strand
GGTTATTATAAAAATGCTTAAAAACCAATAAGATTCAAAATAAGCTTAAATTCTGGTGTGAAACATGGTAAACCATTGAATTTAAATAATATTGAATAATAACCATGTTAATTAGTAGGATAATTGGCGAAGGTATTGAGTTACAACATAATATTTAACGAAATATCGCAATCATTGTGATGACTAAAGTTCCTGATTGTTAGATAAATATTAGGGTGATAAAAAAATTATTGGCTCTCTTGGCTTTTTCGGGGCAATTATACCTCGTAAAAACAATATGTTACATACTACTACTCATCAGGTAAGAACCTGTTTTTTAAATAGTATTTAAAATCATAAAGTTAAAACACATATAACAATAGAGTGGCTACTAAAAACAAATTGTCGTCAAACCAAATTTGAATCGGGCATTTTTACGATAAATCGATAATCGACACCTGAGTGAATTTAACGAGGATATCGCCCCAAAATATTGCTAATTAAACAACAAGGCTCAAGTATTTTATCGATACGATTACTGATTTTTTTGTATCCACCTATCGATGATCGGTATGTCGAAGTTTACTTGATAATAATCATTTGTTGAATAGCCACTATTTTTTTTGCGTATTTCAACTTCTTGATTCTACATAATTTTAAAAAAAACAGGTTCACGGCGTATGAGCAGTAATATGTAACTTACTGTTTTAAAATAATTTAATTACCCCCGAAATAGCCAATAGAGCCAAATTATTTTATCCATTAAGCCTTTTGCAAAACTTTTAAACTATCGTTATCGCAGACATAGAAGGTACTAATCTTTAGTCCTTAACATAAAATGTAATCGTTAAAGGCTGATTAAATTCCGGCTCCTTTTTTTCCCGCGATAACTATAATTCCACAATTTCAAAACCTTATCATTTTGTCAGGTTACTCGCAAAAAAACAAAATACCCACTCCTTTTTAAGGCAGCTTGATGGTTACGCAGTATTTTGGGAGTAATGTATGCTTGTTTATTCTATAACGGGTAAAACTTTTTCGTAAATATTGTCCAGTAATTCTAGCACTGAATTGAGTTTTTTAGGAATAGTCACAAAATAACTTCCTGATAACCATTCTTTCTTTAATCCCCAACTAAACATGACAAGTTTTCAAAACCTGTCAGGTTTGACTCAATATTTGGATAAATTATTTCATGCACGTTCCTATAGTTTTTCAGGTAAATAATTTCACACTGATATATTTTAACTTATTGAAAAATAAGCAATAATTTTTTTGATTTGTGAAACTATTTATCTGAACGTCTATAAGGAGGAGTTGGAGGTGGTTAACAAAAATTTCTGATTGTAACAGAATTTTGGGGACACCCCCCTAACCCCCCGTACACGGGTGGAACCAAACATCATTCGACACTTTGCTTTTTCTATTTTGGGACTTCCCCCTGTGTACGGGGGGTTAGGGGGGTAAAAAGGTAGGTGTCCCCAAAATTCGTTTATTTCCATTGAGTTCAGTATGCCGTTCTTTCCTTTCACTCCGAGGTATTTGTCTATTTTGCAATGTTGCACGACAAAGTTGACCAAACTTTCCGATTTGTGTATTAAGCTGGTCTGCTACAAAGTGATATAGCGTTTCCCGATTGCGTCAGATACAAGTCCTCTCCTTAATTAAGGAAGGGATTTAGGGGAAGTTGTACTTTATCCAATCGGGAAACGCTATAAACATTGTATCCTGGATTTTCCAGTACAATTTTTTCAACAAAACCTGTGAAATTTTCTGCCCGGGTGTCTCCACAATTCAATGGCAGTGAGGCTTGCCGTGTGTCGTTGGCAAATCATTGGCTATTCGTTCAAATGCTTGAATGGCGGTCATTTCGTCAACGCACCAAGCCACCTCGTCTTCTTTATCGTGAATCTCTTGATATACTTCGCAAATATCCGCATTTTTTCTTCTTTCCGCTTGTCATTCTTATCGTTTAACCAATATCGAATCCAGTGCGACTGTATATCCGCTTTTTTCAAAAAGTCACCTATATGACTTGGGGAAATGTTTTCTGCAATGCCCTGCTTAATCAGGGCTATCGCTCTATGAAGCAAGTCCTGCTAATACTTTTTTCAAGATAAGAATTATCCCAACCAGCCATGAGGCGTTTATTTTCAATGCCCACTTTAGCTGTATCCTAGGCTGATAAAAACTCCTCTATAGATGCAATAAAACTTTTCCCCGTTTTTGTTCCTTTTATAACCTTTAGGAAAATTTTTTCTTGAAGAACCTTTAAGATATTTCTTTCTTTTAGATTGAGTACTTTGTCCAATATTTAGTTCACTTGATAACATCCTTTATTTTTACCTTTTCTAATGCTTCAAATAATATATCTATACTTGTTTTTGATACCATAGCTGCTAACATTAAGAAATCCATTTTGACCTTTTCCAACCTCTTTTAATCTTCCAAAAACTGATTCTATTATCTCACTGCTACCAAGCAATTTTTCCTTAACATTAGCCTTCAAACTTTCTAATTTAATGAAATCCAATATCTTTATCGACATTTTTTTCAATTTTTTTGAACTTTTAGAAATTGATAGCAGCTTTCTTTTTAGTGATGAATAACTGTTACAACGTATTCCACTCGTTCAAATGAATTGCTCAGTGATTGACATCATTTTTATAATTTCATTCCATAGTGGTTTCTGTAGCAGTCGCCTTTACAGTAGCCGTTTTCTTTGAAACACGTGATTCCAACTGTTTTTTCACTTGAATTCCATCTACAAAAATTAACACTTCTTTTGTGTCAACATTGTAAATATCAACTGCTTTATTTATCTCAGGAAGTCCTAAAGTATTATCTTCTAATACGCTTAATGCCTCAGATTCAACTTGTTTGCTAACTTCTAAGGCTTTACCTACAACTGTATTTTGGATTGATTGGTCGCTCAATTGTTTTGCACCACAAGTTCGTCACTAACGATGATTGTTACGGTTCTCATTATTTATTTGTCTCCTTATCAACAGATTAAAAGTACTTGAATTTATGTAGAGTATGAATTATTATACATCACAGCTTTTTTTTACAGCAAGAATTATTTTATTTTCTCGTTCCCAAACTCCGTTTGGGAATACCTGAGTGGACGCTCCGCGTCCTGTACCAAAAAACAAATGAGTCAACGAGAAAAATACCAACTTCCATAATGGTTGGTTACTGCGTCTTAAATGAAAAAGTCAATGACAAGATGCAGAGCGTCTTACCCAGGAATTCCCAAACAGAGTCTGGGAACGAGAAAAAGCCCTTATGATGAAATTTCAAATAATCTGAGAAGATTGAATATAATATTTTCGGTAGTCCTGCACAAAGTAGTGGTGATAAAATCTAATTGATATTAGCATTATAATGATGAATGAAAAACCAAATGGCTCCAATGTGATTTGAAAGTTTTTTAGAAAACGAAAGAGTTTTTCTAACTA
>JAUCGK010000406.1 GCA_030378085.1 Candidatus Parabeggiatoa sp. HSG14 | reverse complement strand
TATGATTATATTTTATTATCAATAACTTATAAAATACTCTCCTATTATAGTGCTTGCTGATTTTCAGCAATTTTGAGAAAAAATCGCTTTAATTATAAATTTTTATCTTATTTATTAACAGGTTATAAAATTGGCATACTAGCTGCATTACAGTAGCAAAAGAGTCATAAAAAAAAATGTATTGATATAGGTGGAAATAATTAATTTTACTCATTTTTTATATTTTGTTCAGGACAAAATAATTCCTAATAATTTGTCCAAAGCGAAATTTTCTCAATAGGAGATAGGGTATCATGAAAAATCAAATGTTCGATCATCAAATTTTTGCATTGTGGGTAATTACCTGCATTACGGCTATGCTCAGTTTGTCTATTTTATTTGCTAATGCTCATGCAGCTGAATGGGAAGTACAAAATCCATCTCCCACCGAAGAGTTGCTAACCAATATTTGGGCTAGTTCGGATAATAGCCTGTTTGCGGTGGGTGATTCTGGTACGATTATTCATTATGATGGTAATCAATGGATAACCATGAATAGTAATACTTCTTCTAAACTTTATGGCATTTGGGGAAGTGCTAATAATAATGTCTTCACTGTGGGCAACAATGGTACAATTCTCCACTATGACGGTAACCAGTGGACAACCATGAGTAGCGGGATTTCTTTCCCACTCATTGAAGTATGGGGGAGTTCTAGTACTGATGTGTTTGCGGTAAGCGATAGTGGTACGATTATCCATTATGATGGTAATCAATGGACAACCATGAATAGTGGAATTTCTTCTTCGCTTTGGGGTGTATGGGGAAGTAGTAGTAATAATGTGTTTGCAGTAGGAAATGGAGGTACGATTATCCATTATGATGGTAATCAGTGGACACATAAGAATAGTAGTACCTTTTCTTGGCTCAATAGTATTTGGGGCAGTTCTAGTCAAAATGTGTTTGCTGTTGGTGATGATAATGCGATTGTCCACTATAATGGTAATCAATGGACAACCATGAATAGCAATACTTCTTCTAACCTTTATGGCGTTTGGGGGAATTCAGATAATGAGGTATTTGCAGTAGGCAGTGATGGTACAATTATTCACTATGATGGTAGCCAGTGGAATACCATGAACAGCAATACTTCTTCTTGGCTTTGGGATATAACGGGCAATGCCAATGGGGATATGTTTGCAGTGGGAGAAAATGGTACAATTCTCCACTACGAAGCTGATTTCTTCGGTTGTACCGATGCCAGTGCCACTAATCATAATCTTGATGCAACAGCAGACGATGGGAGTTGTGAATATAACACTGCACCCGTACTTAATCCCATCAGTAATCAATCGGTGATTCAAGGCGAAACCTTGTATTTGACTGCAACCGCAACTGATGCAGAGAACGACTTTTTAGAATTTGGTCTGATTAATGCACCCGCAGATGCATACATTGATTTAGACACAGGTGAATTTATTTGGACACCATACAATGTAGGATATTTCGATTTAACAGTCACAGTCATGGAGGCTTATGGTACTTCTTCTACTCTCCTCAGTGATGAAGAAACGATTACAATTAATGTGATGGCATTCACACCTTCAGAGGATACATCAGAGTTAAATGAGGAAGAGGAATGGCAAGAACCACAGATTGATGAAACCGAGTTTGAAGAAACGCCAGAATGGAGTTATGAAGACGAATGGCAAAACTCACCTAATGACAGTTATCCTCCCCATAATGAAAATTTTGACGAAGAGGATGATAACACAACGCCTCCATCTGACAATAGTTCTGAAACAGAAAGCAATAATCACATTTCCAACGAAGAGAAAAATTTGGGTAATGATACATTTACGGTGAACGTGAATGATACAATTTCCGATGAATGTTCTAATTCAAACACAGTTAATTCTGATTCTGAAGCAGAAATAGACGATGACAATTGTAATACGCCTGCAAATGGTGGTCCTGTATTTAGCAATATTGGTAATCCGTCCATTAATCTGACAGTAAATGTACCTGCATATCCGATGCCTACTCAACCTAATACTGAATATGGTATGGAAACAAACAGCAGTGATAAATACAATATATCTCAACCCAATAATGCTGAAATGGCCAGTTTCGACATGACTGAAACAACATCTTCAAATCACACATTGACTATCACAACAGTGGGTCATGGTTCAGTGATTAGTGATGGGATTCACTGCGGAAAGGATTGCACGGAAGATTATGTTAACGAAACCAGTTTGACTTTGATAGCTCTCCCTGAAAATAAATCACACTTTATCGCTTGGGCGGGACATTGCAATGGCACAAATCCAGCGATAACCATGACGATGAATACTGCCATCAATTGTGTCGCAATATTTGAGCAAGAAGAAGAGACTTTTCAATCACCATCGTTGGATAACCATCTGCTTAAACTCCTTAACGTGGGTAAAGGCAATGGTAAAGTAAGCAGCACATTGAACGGAATTGATTGTGGGATTGATTGTGATGAAGATTATTTGAGTGGTACGGTTGTTACTTTAACGGCAACCGCAGAATCAGGTTCACGTTTTACCAGTTGGGGAGGAGATTGTCGTGGTACAACTAGCCCTATTACTGTCACGATAAGAGAAGCTGTGACTTGCGCCGCACTATTTGATGTTGTTCCTCAACATAGACTCACTCTTCGTACAATGGGTAACGGTACAGTATCATCATCAAACCATTCTAAAAATGGTATTAGCTGCAAAACGGCTTGCGCTGAAAAGTATTATGAAGATAGTTCCATTACTTTAACCGCTACGCCAATGTCAGATTCTCTTTTTATCGGATGGAAAGAACCTGAATGTGCAGATTCACTGACAATGACTGCCCCTAAACGTTGCACAGC
Source organism: Candidatus Parabeggiatoa sp. HSG14 (assembly GCA_030378085.1). Taxonomy (GTDB): domain Bacteria; phylum Pseudomonadota; class Gammaproteobacteria; order Beggiatoales; family Beggiatoaceae; genus Parabeggiatoa. The sequence goes on along the minus strand of JAUCGK010000406.1, from coordinate 19,920 downwards.
AGTCTTTGAAAAATTGCCAAACTATACTTTAATACTTGAAACATCTGGTGAAGGCAATGGTAGCATTACCAATACGGCTGGAATGGATTGTGGCATGGATTGCGTGAGTTACCTCAGTGAAACCAATGTGGCTTTAACGGCAATTGCTGATATTGACTCTGAATTTACCGGTTGGGCAGGTGATTGTGCAAATGAAGATAATTCAGTTTCCTTCAATATCACAGAAGACATGCGTTGCACTGCAACTTTTAGCCATTTATCTCAAGAAGATAACGATGCTGAAATGGTAATAAATCATACAACGGATGAGTTGCCAGTACTCGAAGAAATCATTGCCATTAACGCACAAGGTGAACTGGTGACTACTGATGCCGTTATTTCAGGAGGTGTTTCAAACAATGGTAGTGCTTTTGAACAACAAATCACACAAAGCCTTTCTGACATTGTTGAAATTCGCGGCAGTATTGAAGTTGATTCTGAACATGTTGGACAAGTCGTTGATATTTTAGTGGTGATAGTTATTCAACCACCGTTCAGTTCGACAGAAACGATGCCACTTTTCTTCATGTTAGACGAAGACGATAACTTTATCCCTTGGGATGGAGATATTGCAAACTTAGTCTCTTTCAAAACAGTCAGCACTTTGACGAAGGCTATAGAAATGCAAATATACGAAGGGCAATTTGTTGCCCCCGGTGGACTGAACATCTTCTTTGGATATCGCTTAGATGACACAGTAATTTATAGTTTAGAAAGCCTTGATGTTATTATTGTAGAATAAAAAATTAAAGCAAAAATTTGGTAATCCGAGTTAGGAGTCCAATTTTAAAAAACGGCTAAACTAAAGTTAGGACTCCTTTACATTTTTTTTAAGTCTCCTTCAGTTGAGTACAATGGATTAGCAAATCCATTATAAGTAGGTTCACAAAAGTATTTTAACAATTTATATATATAGTAGTTTTGTTAAAAGACTTTTGTTGAGCTACTTACTTATCATGGATTATAATTTAATTAGGCTCAATCCCCAACGCTCGCAGTTGTTCCGCGAGTTGTTTCGCACGTTGCTCTGCTTTCTGTTTGGCTCTCAGTTCCCTATGTGCCTGTTGCTCTGCTTTCTGTCTCGCTTTAGATTCTATTTGCACTTGTTGCTCTGCTTCTCTTTTGGCGCGTTTTTCTTCTGTGTAACTGATGTTACGCACTGTACTTCAAAAGTGAATACCAGAGTAGTGCAAAATGAAATTTTGCTGATTGTAACAGATTTTGGGGATACCCCCCTAACCCCCCGTACACGGGTGGAACCAAACATCATTTGACACTTTGCTTTTTCTATTTTGGGACTTCCCCCTGTGTACGGGGGGTTAGGGGGGTGTCCTCAATTTTGCACTCCTGTTTGGAATCTATCTGCGTAACATCAGCTGTGTAACTCGGTAAAACAAACCCTTGATAAATAGGGTCATCAATCATTGCCTTTGGCAAAGGACGATTGTATAAGTCATTAATCCGAAATTGAAAGCCTGGCAAAACTGTTGATTGGATAATATTCTCATTGACGGGTTTGATAGGCACATAAACACCACTTGCATTAAGGCGATAAAACGCAGTATGATTATCATTGTCGTCTAATATGATGTATTCTTTAACACCAGCTTGTGCGTATTCCGCTTTTTTGATGACGGTATCCCGTATCACTTCTTTTGCACTAGATTCTGAAATGGCTTCAATGCACATATCAAAAGTCCCATGATATAGCGTTTTCCGATTGGATAAAGTACAACCTCCCCCTAAATCCCCTCCTTAATTAAAGAGGGAACTTGTACCTGACGCAATCGGGAAACGCTATAGTACAACGAATTTAAAACAACAACAACGAATGGGAGTACAACGAATTTAAAAGAATAGCTGTACTTCGGATTTAAGACCTGACAGGTTTTAAAAACCTGTCAGGTCTGGCTCAACGAATTGATAATAAACAACAAATTAAAAAAAGAGTATAAATTCGTTGTTGTCTTTTAAAATTCGTTGTATAGCGTTTCCCGATTGTGTCTGGTACAAGTCCCCTCCTTAATTTAAGGAGGGGATTTAGGGGAGGTTTTCTCGTTCCAACACTCCAGCGTTGGAATGCAGATAGTGATGCTCTAGCGTCACAGTTGGTAAAAAAGGACGCTGGAGCGTCCTATTCTTGGTTTCAACGCTGGAGCGTTGGAACCAGAATTTTTATTGTAACCAGAAGTCTTATTCTCTGATAAGCCGAAAACCAATTTGTCGCTTATCATTAAAATACCAAATCGGTTTGGCAAAACGAATATCATTGCCAGATTGCCCCCAACTTCCCCCACGCATTACCGAAAACCCTGTATCACAAGTATTTGCTTTGTCATAACTGTCATTTAATATAGGGGAACATGTCCATTCGGCAACATTGCCAATCATGTCGTAGAACCCAAAGTCATTTGACTCAAATTGGGCAACACAGGTTTTTAAAACCTGTCAGGTTTATTAAGAAAAATATTGATATTAAGGTTTATTTTCTCATATTGTGTGTCTCGTTAAAAATGTTTTAACTTTGGTTTAGATAATCCTTACTAAATTTATAGACCATATTTCACCATAATCAAATTAATCACCACTCAAACTCTCATTTATCAATTTATCAAACAATAGTACAACGTCTCGTAAGTGCAGTTTTTTTAAAGAATTGAAAGGAACTGTCGCAGAAAAATAAGAATATACTCAAAATAAGTCTAAAAATTATAGAATAATCCATTATAATAATAAAAGATAGGCAGCCTTAAATTAAATGAGCAGTCCTGAAATGACAAATATCATTCACATTGCACCATTATTTTAAATTTTATCTCACGCTGAGCAAAGGTACAAAGCTTTAAGATTTACTCACTAAAGGAACGAGGATTTTATAAAATCCCAAACTAAGGATTTAATAATGTCCACGTTTAAACCTGACAGGTTTTGAAAACCTGTCAGGTTTGGTTCAAGCGTTTTGGAAATTATTAAATCCTCATTCCTAATTTAATAAAACTTCCTATTTTCAATTTAAATTATGTTAAAACCACTTTTTCACCTGTAACATATCGTGTAACAAAAATGTTACATCTCTATATATTTATGTAACAAAAACGTACTCGAAATGTACGCTAAATTCATTTATCCTATCAACGCACAAGCATAAAATATCCAAAAATTATTAGGGTCTTTCCCCTAATTGCTTGTATAATTTCCCTATTTTCTCATTTTTCCAAAGCAAAGTTTTGTGCTTTACCGAACTTAAATTTAAACCATATAGGAGATCATAATGCCAAAGAAAGTCACCATGGCTTTTTTTATGACTATCCCGATTTTGCTTTTTGCCTTTTTATTGTTTTCGTGGCAACAAGAAAATGACAACGTAGAATCATCGCAAATTTCAAAAAGTAAAAGGCATCCAACGATTTCACCAGAGCTTATCAATCAGGTTATCACTCCCTTCAATAAGGGAGTTGCGCTTATGGAGCAGTATAAGTCGACGGATGCTGTCAAGGAATTTGAAAAGGTTGTCCAGCTTGCCCCCGATTGGATTACAGGGCAATTAAATCTAGGTATTGCCCTCTTAAATGCGGAGGATAAAAACAAGATTGTCCGTGCTAAAACGCTTGCTCGTGCTGAAAAAGCGTTTAAATGGGTTATAGAACAAGAACCCGATAACTCTTATGCCCATTACGCTTTAGGCATGTTGTACCAACATCTCAATTTAGATGAAGATGCAATAACCCAATTCCAAGAAGTATTAAGAATCGATCCAGGAGATGCGGATACGCATTATCAAATGGGTTTTCTCTTTAAGGATCGGGACACTTCTGCTGCCATCGTTCATTTTGAAAAAACCTTGGCTCGGAAATCTCATCATGAAAAAGCCGCATTATTCCTACACCGTTTATTGGAGAGAACAGGAGAAAAACAACGAGCGCAAGAAATGTTAAAACGTCATCAAATATTGAAATATCATCTTGCACTCCAATCAGCCACTGATTCAGGTAAATCTTATGGCATGGAGTACGGTAAAATGGGACGCTATGCTTCCGTTATTCGTGCTTTTGGTAAACCTGTCAGTGATTTAGAGAGACAAACGATACCTGCTTATACAGATATCGCTAAACAAGTGGGGCTTACACATATCGCCCCTGGTACACCCAATTGGCCTGGCGAATTTTCTGAAAAAATGGTGACCACTTTTGGGCCTGGTATTGCAGTTGCCGATGTAGAAGGTGAAAACGCACTTTACTATATAACGGGTCTCACTTCGCTTTCAGAAAAACAGGGAGCCTCAAATTCAGAAGGTATCCTTTATCATTATCGCGATGGACAATTTTTTCCCGTTGAAGAGAGTGGCATAAATGGCAAAAATGCGATTGGTGCTTATTTTGGGGATTACGATGTTGATGGTGATCCTGATCTTTATCTGACTTGTATTGGTCCTAATCGGCTTTATCGGAATGAGGGCAACGCGAAATTTACGGATGTGACTGCGGAAACGGGTACAGGAGGTGGCGAAGTAATTAGTGTCGGTGCTGCTTGGACTGATGCCGATCACGATGGCGATCTTGATTTGTATGTTGCTAATTTTTCTTCATCAAAGATAGATGTAAAGGGGGTACCTAATTTTCTCTGGCGAAATAACAAAAATGGGACATTTACCGAAGTTGCCACTAAATCCAAGATAGACGGCGGAAATATTGCCAGTATGTCAGCACTTTTTGTTGATATTGATGATGATCGAGACACTGACCTTTATCTCATCAACCACAATGCGCCTAACCAACTCTTTTTGAATGATAGAGCAGGACAATATACCAAAGCAACTTCATGGTTTCCCGAAATAGGTGATTCTGGGCCGGGTTTAGGGGCATTACTCGGTGATGTGGATATGAACGGTAAAGAAGATATTCTATTATTGAAAGGGGGTGAACCGCCGCGCTTATTTTTACAAATAGGGCGAGGCCATTTTATTGAAGACTCTATTTTTAAATCAAACTCTTGGCATTTAGAAGGTGCATCGGGCGGTTTATTTGGCGATATTGATCTTGATGGTGATTTAGATTTGATTCTGCTTAGCGCGATGATTAATGGAAAAATCGCCCATCGCATCATGATGAACAATGGTATCGGTTATTTTGAAGCTCCCGTTGCTTTTGGAGAAGAAGGTGAAGCACCAGCTTCCCGGGGAGCGGTTGCTGTTGATATTGATCAAGATGGCTCGCTTGAACTGATTGTAACGCGAGTTGGCGCAACGCCAGAATTATGGAAAACTCCTGTACCTGAAAATAAACATTGGCTCACAGTGATTCCTGCTGAAGCTATTGCACAAGAAGTCAATCAAAAAAAGAGTCAGAAACAGAAAAATCCTGTTGCTGATGGTTTAATGGTAGAAGTTAAATCAGGACAACGCCTTCAAGTGGCTAGTGTTGTGGCTTCTTCTGGATATTTAGGTGCGCCACCACGCCGTTTACATTTTGGTTTAGGCAATCATGCTAAAGCTGACTATGTACGTCTTTTTTGGTCAGATGCGATATTGCAAAGCGAATTGGAAGTGGCTACTAATCAAAGTTGGCTGATCAATAAAAAACAACGTAAAGCATCATCCTGTCCTATACTTTTTGTTTGGGACGGTGAGCGTTTTGCTTATGTCACCGACTTTCTAGGTGTTGGCGGTGTTGGATTCTTTATTGAACCCGGTGTGTATGCGCCACCTGATCCTACTGAAGATATTCGTATTCCACCAGAACTCGTTGCAACAAATAAGGGACGTTACCTTATCCGAATAGCTGAACCCTTAGAAGAAGTCACTTACTTAGATCAAGCACACCTCGTTGCCTATGATCACCCCGAAGAATGGGAAGTTTACCCTGATGAACGTTTTACAGGTAGTCCTCCATTTCCAACCGCTAAACCTTTGGTTGTTGCTGACAAGATTTTTCCCAAAATGGCTAAAAATCATCATGGCGAGAATGTGCTTAAACATATCCAAAAAATTGATCGACAATATGTGGAACCGCCTAAGGATAAAAGATTCGTTGGTTATGCTGATGATCATTGGATTGAATTAGACTTTGGAAAGCAATTGCAAAACCTTGAGAAAGACGCATCACTAACACTATATCTCTATGGTTGGGTGGAATATACTTACTCCCACATTAACTATGCTGCGTATCAAGCAGGAATCACTATGCGTTCTCCGTGGATTGAAGTCCCTGATGGTAAAGGCGGTTGGCGTATCGTTACTCCAGAAATGGGATTTCCAGCAGGTTTACCGCGTATGATGAGTTTTGATATTTCTTCCTTGCCCATTAGAAAAAAAGGGCTGATGCGAATCCGTACTAACATGGAAATCTTCTGGGATCAAATTTTTATCGGTGAAAACATTTCCGCCTCAAAACTACAAGTTAATACCTTACAAGCGACTGTTGCGGAATTGCGTTATTTAGGATATCCCCGTGAATTTTCGCCAGACGGCAATGATCCTACAGTTTATGATTACCAACGGCTTGATATGGGCGTTCCCTTTAAAAACATGACAGGAGACTTTACCCGTTTTGGAGACGTGCGCGAACTGTTGAAAAATGTCGATGATCAATTTGTTATCATGGCACGAGGTGAAGAAATCGCTTTAGAATTTGATGCCTCAACCCTTCCAAAACTCCCCAAAGGATGGAGTCGTACACTTGTCTTACACAGTGATGGTTATTGCAAGGACATGGATATCTATACCGCTGAACCTGATACGGTAAATCCACTCCCTTATCATGCAATGAAAAACTATCCACCGGCAGAGCCGAACCCAAATCTCAGTGCTTTAAAAGAATATCAACGGGTTTGGAATACTCGGCGGATTGTGGGGAATTAGATATAAAAAATGCCATTGATTTTGAACAAGATTTCACAGATTAAAGGATTTAATCCATTGTGTTTCAGAAAAATTTGAGACAATAAACACCTCAAAATCAATCCTGTCAATCCTTTAATTCGTTTAATCTTGTTCAAAACTTTTAATGAGTTGAGAAAACAAACACCATGAAACAAGTTGTTCCCTTACGTTACGATGTCATTTTCAAAAAAGCCTTAGTGTTCCAGAGATTTTTACCGCTTTTGTCCATGACTTTCTGAATATTGATCTTGAAATTGACACTGTTGAAAAAGATAAAGTTTATGATCCACCTATCGGCAATGTCGCCGCAAAATTTGACCTCTATGCTGAAGACAAGAAAAATAGAGTGATTGTCGATATACAGCATGTTCGTTTTCCTGATCACTATCACCGCTTTTTGCACTATCATTGTGCTGCTTTACTGGATCAAGTCGTTTATTCCAAAGACTATCGTCCTGGTTTGAAGATTTTTACACTCGTTATCTTAACCTCTAAACATTCTTCTTGGGTTTATATACTGCAAACGTTCAAATTTTCGGATTATGAGAATATACTAAAAACGCCCGCTAAATCTACCAGGTTTTGAAAGCCTTTTAGTTCTAAAATCCGAAATCTTGACCCTTTGAAGTATATTCGTTGTTGTTTTTAAAATTCGTTGTACTCCTGTATTCGTTGTTGTTTTTAAAATTCGTTGTACTCTTTTTGTACTCCATTTCAATCATTAAGGAAATATTATGCGTAAATACGTTTTGACAATTTTTGGTTTAATTTTTTTAATCACACTAGGAATAACAGGTTGGATTGTTTGGCCGATTTTCTTCGCGCCTCTCACAACAGTACTCACTCCTGAAGAAGGACTGATAGAAAGAGGAGGGAAAGAAGCACAAGCCTTTGTTAATGTTACGAAAGTAGCCGGTTTTAACCACGTTCATCACAAACCCTATCTCGATCCCAAGATAGATGGCATCATGTCGTGGATGACCAGTATTGGTGCGGCTGCGGCTGCGGGTGATTTCGATAATGATGGCTTTGTTGACCTTTATGTGACTGATTCGCATAAAGGTAAAGCTAACTATCTTTATCACAATAAGAAAAATGGCACTTTTGTTGATGTTGCGAAACAAGCAGGCGTTGCAGAAAATATCAATAACGACTCTGGTGTCAGCATGGATGTTGTCTGGGGAGATTATGATAATGATGGTTATCTTGATTTATTCGTGGTGAAATGGGGACGTGATGTCCTGTTTCATAATAATGGCAATGGTACATTTACTAATGTGACAGCCAAAGCCTTTCGCAATGAAAATAATGAACCCGGTTCCCCTTGGACTAACGGCAATGCCGCAACTTGGGTAGATTATGATGGTGATGGTTTGCTTGATATTTATGTGGGTAACTACTTTGCGCCTGTTGATCTCTGGCATCTCAAACACACAAAAATCATGCACGATAATTTTGAGAAATCCCGTAACGCAGGGAAAAATGCCTTATTCCATAATAATGGCAATGGCACATTCACCAATGTTGCGCCCAAACTCAAGTTAGATGATCAGGGTTGGACACTCAGTGTGGGACATGGTGATATCAATAACGATGGCTGGCCAGATATTTATTGCGCTAATGACTTTGGTACCGATCAACTGTTTCTCAATCAAGGCGATGGCACGTTTAACAATATTTCGGAAACTGCGTTTGGTGCCGATACCAAAAAGGGCATGAATGTTGATTTTGGGGATTTCGATAATGATGGTTGGCTTGATATTTATGTGACTAACATTACCACGGCGGAATATTTAAAAGAAGGTAATATGCTGTGGCATAATGCGGCTTCTGACGAAAACGGCATACCGATTTTCATGGATATTTCTGTAGAATCAGGAAGCCATAACGGCGGTTGGGGCTGGGGTGCAAAGTTCTTTGACTTTGATAACGATGCTGACTTAGACATTATGGCAGTCAATGGTTTTATCACAGCGGGGGAAGAAAACTATTGGTATGACCTTGCTTCTTGGACAGTTAAGGGCCAAGATGTCTCTGACGCACTCAATTGGCCGGTTATTGGAGATCGCAGCTTTTCCGGTAATGAAGCCACACGGTTATGGCGTAATGACGGACATCAACGGTTTAGTGAAATCGCTGCACAAGCTGGTGTTGATAGTTATCATGATGGTCGAGGCGTGATATTATTCGATTACGACAACGATGGTGATTTAGATGTTTATCTAGCGAATCAAGGAATGCCACCTGCTTTTTATCGTAATGACATTGGAGGTAGTGGACATTGGTTAGGACTGCAACTCATTGGTAATCCTAAGAGTGGTTCTAACCGAGATGCTATTGGCGCAAGAGTCACTATTATGACTGCAAGTGGCCCACAAATCCGTGAATTAGAAGGGGGCAACAGTTATTCAGGACAATCTGATCGCCGTGTTTATTTCGGATTGGGAGACGATATGATCATCAATACGCTTGAAATTCGCTGGCCTTCTCGTCAAATACAAGTAATACAAAATGTACGAGCAGATAAAATTATCACTATCGAAGAACCCGATGAACTCCCTAAAATGGCATCCATGATTCCTGCCACCCGCGATAAAATTATGGAATCCCATACGGAAATGATGGGAGCCTCTCCTGAAATGGTACTCTCACCCGCAGAACGCGATGCTATACTTTCAAAGCTTGAAGAAAAGGTGCGTAATCATCCAGACGACATAGTGATAGCCAGTAAGTACCGCATCCAATGTATCAAACTGGGTGAATATGATCGTTCAGTGCATTTCTTTGAACAACTTACCAATGAACTCCCAAAAATTCGCAATATCCGTTTACAACTGGGTTTAACCTATATAGATAAAATGCCGAAATGCGGGGGGATGGCAGCGATTGTTTGTAAAGGCACTTTAGCTCGCCAATCTCTCGATCAACTCACCATACTCATCGAAGCTGACGAAAAGTGGTGGCCCGCCATTTATGCACGCGCCATGAATCACTTACATTGGCCCCGCGCACTCAGACATTCCTCAATGGCAATAGAGGATTTCAAGAAATGCCTCAAGTTGCTTGAAATTCAAAGCAAAGACACCTCAAAACAAGTACGTTCTTATCATGTACGGGCTTACATCGGTTTTGGTGATGCGCTTGCTAAGAATGGAGAGTTTGAAAAAGCCAAAGCAGCCTGGAAAGAAGGCATGATGCTTTTTCCGGGTAATCGTGAACTGAAAAAACGTATTGTCCTAAAATCTGGCGAAGAAGGCCTTGCCTTTGTTGAAAAGGTACGCAACCTTGAAAAACAGATTGATACGGATTTTTCGTTTTTGCTCAATCCATAATTCTTTTCGTTTCAACGCTCTAGCGACAGACCTGCCAGGTTTTGAAAACCTGGCAGGTCTAAACACGGATTTTTCGTTTTTGCTCAATCCATAATTCTTTTCGTTTCATAGTTTGAATCTGAGTACAACCTCTGAGTACAACCTCTGAGTACAACGAATTTGAAAAAACAACAACGAATTTTCTAATACGATTTAATACAACTCATTAGACGTTCAGGTTTTCGGATTATGAGAATATACCAAAAACGCACGCCAGACCTGACAGGTTTTGAAAACCTGTCAGGTATTAAATCCGAAAACTTAAACGTTCAGAGTATATGTATAACAATGAGGGCTTGGGGAAGCTTTGTGCGTAACATCAGTTATTATATTCGTTGTTGTTTTTTCAAATTCGTTGTACTCAGTTGTACTCAATTGACTGATTAAAATTAAAAGGAGATAAACAATGCTTGATACCTTCCAAATTTATACCGAACTCAAAGAAAGCTTAGAAGCTCAAACTGCTGAAAAAATAGCGATCATAATGGGTCGTATGTATGAAGAATTGTGCCAAAATACCACTGAAGCGGAATTTGCTGAGTTGAAAGCTGTTGTTAGTGATTTGGCTAAAGCTCAACAAGCCACAGAACAACAGGTCAGCGGATTGGCTAAAGCTCAACAAGCCACAGAACAACAGGTCAGCGGATTGGCTAAAGCTCAACAAGCCACAGAACAACAAGTCAAAGAGTTAGTTCAAGCTCAACAAGCCACAGAACAACAAGTCAAAGAGTTAGCCAAAGCCCAAGAGAAAACTGAAAGAACGGTCAAACAGTTAGCGAAACAAGTGGGTGGTTTAAGTGAACATTTTGGTGGTGATATAGAAGATATCTCTTATATTGTGTTACACGATGTTTTGGAACGGGAGTTGGGTTGGCAAATGGGAGTCCTTGAACGAGTGTGGCACAATTGGGGAAAAGAACCCGAAGAGGTAAACATTTTTGGTCAAGCAACCGATCCAAAAGAACCTGACAAAACGATTTGGATTGTCGGTGAAGCCAAACACAATGTCTCCAAAAAAGAAGTCAATAAATTCATCAAGCAATTGAAACGGGCGCGGCAAAATTTGAATGGAGAAATTTTTCCCGTGTTTTTTTGTTATCGTGCTCATCCTGAAGTACAAAAGATGATTCTTGATGCTGAGATTCGGCTTGTTTTTTCGTATGGTAAGTTGGTGTAATTAACTGATGTTACGCGATGTTACGCATTGTGCTTCCAAATTAATTAAATTCATGAAGTGAAACATAAGGCTATTCATGTTTTACGCCAAAGGGGTTAGTTTCAACCCCGAAAGGGTTAAATATGAATAGCCACCGATGAAATCGGTGGAACTGAAAAATTTACAACAAATTCTGTAAATTCTGATTCAGACAAGGAGTTAGCTATTATTAAGAAATTGGAAAAAATATAACTACAAGGATTACTTATAATAAAGGATAAGATTTTTGCAATTTGTGGAGCATTGAGTATTTATTGATACTTTTAAGTTTGTTTGAAACAATCAAAGTATTTCCCGATTGAAATAGAAATCAAAGAAATCGAATGTCATCACAATTTAATCCTTTATTATAAGTAATCCTTGTAGTTATATCGATCCGAAAAATAAGAAATACACCCAATTAATTCAACACAACATCCTGAAAATCCTAAAATCCTGTAAATCCTGATTCAGACAAGGAGATAAAAATGCCCAGTGACTTAGCCATTATTAAGAAATTGGAAAAGAAGTTAGGTATAAAGTTTGAGCCAACCTTTTCAAAAAAAATAGAACTGTTTGAATCTTCTATGCAATATGAAATAAACGATGCCAAACAGGTTATTAAACTTCGTTTATGCCGTTTAGAATTACAAGAAGTGCTTCTTGATATTTCCCAATTACAAAACCTGCAACAGTTAGATTTATCTTGTAATCAACTGACCACATGGCCTGTAGAAATGGCACAATTACAAAACTTGCAACAGTTGTTTTTATGGGATAATCAACTGACCGTATGGCCTGTGGAAATGGCACAATTACAAAACTTGCAACTGTTACACCTATTGGGTAATCAACTGACCACATGGCCTGTGGAAATGGCACAATTACAAAACTTGCAAAAGTTATATGTATCTAGTAATCAACTGATCGCCTGGCCTAAGGAAATGGCACAATTACAAAACTTACAACGGTTATATTTAAGTTATAACCAACTGAGCGAATGGCCTAAAGAAATGGCACAATTACAAAACCTGCAACAGTTAAAACTATGGGATAATCAACTGACCACCTGGCCTGTGGAAATGGCACAATTACAAAACTTGCAACAGTTAGATTTATCTCGTAATCAACTGACCGCATGGCCTGTGGAAATGGCACAATTGGAGATGGAAGTCTATTGGGAAATAAATTATACTAAAAAAAGTGGGATTTTCTTAAAAGATAACCCTCTCGAAAACCCTCCCCCGGAAATCATTAAACAAGGTAGAACCGCAGTAATTGAATATTTTAATGCAGGAGAAAAACAACGTTTAAACGAAGTCAAAGTATTGCTCATCGGTGATGGCGGTGCGGGCAAAACTTCGCTGGTCAAACAATTACGGGAGCAACAATTTAATCCAAATGAATCACAAACCAAAGGCATTCAGATCAATGATTGGGAGGTGGTTGATATTACCCATTGTGAAATGACGGCGGATGAGCAAACAATTAAAGTCCATTTATGGGATTTTGGTGGCCAAGAAATTATGCACGCCACTCATCAATTTTTCCTGTCAAAGCGTAGTATCTATATTCTCGTGCTAGATGGCAGAAAAGACGAAAAAACCGAATATTGGCTTAAATATATTGAAAGCTTTGGTGGTGATTCGCCGATTTTAGTGGTGTTGAATAAAATTGACCAAAATCCTGCCTTTGAAGTCAATGGTAAATCTTTGCGCGATAAATATCAAGGGATTCAAGATTTTTACCGCATTTCTTGCGAAACCAATGAGGGCATTGAAGGCTTCCGTACCGCTTTCCAACGTGCCTTAAGTAAAATCGAAATTCGGCGTATTTACTGGCCAACGACATGGTTTCAAGTCAAAACCCAATTAGAGCAAATGTCCGAACCTTATATTGACTATGCAAAATATGCAGCGATATGCAAGAATTCTGAAGTAACAGAAAAAACGCAAGAGATATTGTTAAAATACCTCTGTAGTTTAGGCGTGACGCTCCATTTTAAAGAACTCTTTTTAGAAAATACCCATGTCTTAGAACCTAAATGGGTCACCAAAGCCGTTTATAAAATCATCAACGCCCGCCAAGTCACAGACAAACAAGGCATTTTGGATTTCAATGATTTAGAGGCTATCTTACACCCCACTGAAGACGGCGATTATCACTATCCGCGAGACCAATATCCTTACATCGTTGGCTTGATGGAAAAGTTTGAACTGTGTTACGCACTCAATAAACAACAGGTACTCATTCCAGATTTACTCCCTGTCGAAGAGCCAGACTTCAATTTTGACAAAGCACAAGCTCTACAATTCCGCATCGACTACAACTTTTTACCACGATCCGTCATGCCCCGTTTCATCGTCAATATGCATCCTGACATCCAAGACGAATTACGCTGGCGCACAGGTGTCGTCCTCAAAGACGAGAAGCTGGAAGCAATGGCAGTGGTTAAATCCGATGACGAAGCTCGTCAACTCTCTATCGCTGTCACAGGTAGCCAACAACGGGATTACTTCGCTATCATTTTGAAAACCTTAAGAAACATCCACGACAGCTTTGAAAAAATAACCATTGATGAGCGCGTGTGTTTGCCTGATAACCCAGAAATAACAGTCCCTCTCAAACACCTTTACGATTTAGAAAAAATGGGAGAATCCACCGTTATCCCTGAAGGTAGTCAGAAAAAATACAAAGTGAGGGAATTGTTGGAAGGAATGGGTATTAAACAAAATCGTGAAGAACCAGAGACTCTAAAAAAGATGGAAGAACAGTTGGAAAGGATGGAAGAAAAATTAGATAAACCAAAACCTAGTTTTACGCTTAGTGGAGGAATTATTGCAGTTAATAATCCTGAACGGTTATTTGAAAAATTCAGTGCGTGGACAAAAGCATCGCTTAAATGGTTGCGTAACTTCAAACATTAGTACAACGGATTAGGGGATTTATCGGATTGGTGTGGAGTTGCTTCCATTGATTGAGTATTATTTTAAGATTGTAATTTATTGAAAAATAACTGATTTATCAAAACATCTCTTAACCAATCCGATAAATCCCTGATCCGTTTTATCAAAACATCTCTTAACCAATCCGATAAATCCCTGATCCGTTGTACTAAATATCAGCATTGGAATGCAGACGTGACGCTCCAGCGTCACAAATTAACAAGGACGCTGGAGCGTTGGAACCAGAAATCCCCACAGGCGCGGGGAACAGAAGTTCTCCAACGGGTTGGCGTGGTGAAAGTACGGTTCATCCCCACAGGCGCGGGGAACAGTTTGGCTCGTCGTTTATTAAAGGTGGAATAATTCCACCTTTAAATTTTATAATAACAATCAATGAATTAACACGTTATTTTTTCTGAATGGCCGGGCGGCGGTTTATCCCCACGGGCGCGGGGAACCTTTAGAACCTATCTTGTAGCACTTCTTTAAATTTCAAGTCCTTGTGACGATGAGAATGAAACTAAAGAAAAGGTGGGGTAATTCCATCTTTAAATTTTATGATAATAATCGATGGGTTATCATGTTTTTCTCATTCCAATGCTCCCGCGTTGAAATAAGGTATTTTTGTCCATTTAACCTTCATTAAAGGCACTTAATGATGTCAACTTTAACTATTGAATTACCGGAAATATTAGATCAGCAAATTAAAACATGTAGGATTTCTCAGCAAGGTTTGGAACAAATGTTTATCTGTATGATGCAAACCTATCTCCATGAATACAAGGCAACTCCAGTCAATGATAAAGCCTTGCCAACATCTATCGCGCTTAATGGCGATACATTTGCCCGTCAAGTAATTGCCAACAATCGTGAACTTTTTGAAGAATTGGCTAGACTCTAATGAATGAAACAACTAATAATGATGTTGCTGAACTTGTTGTCCAAATTTATTTCTCGTTCCAACGCTCCAGCGTTGGAATGCAGAAGTGACGCTCCAGCGTCACGAATTAATAAGGACGTTAGAGCGTCCTGGATGGGTTCCAACGCTGGAGCGTTGGAACAAGAATAATCAGTTGTAAATGTTGTAACAAAATTGTAACAAAGTTGTAACAAAAAAGTACTCTATTTGTTACACTCATTTGTTATATTCTATATTCTACATTTCAATCAGGAAACAATTTATGTCAACAACTTCTCAAACGCATACTTCAATAGATGCGGCTCGTGAGTGGCGTTCATCGCTTACTGGAATTATCAGTGCTTTACTTGCTTTTGAAACGGTGACTGGTTTTTCGATTTACTTATTGCCGTTTAACGAGTTTAACCAATTTAGTGTCATCTTGCACACTTTATTAGGACTCGTTATGCTACTACCATTGATATGGTTTATTGTTCGTCATTGGCTGGTGCGTGGCAAGGGTAAACTTAGCCATTATCAATTATTGGGCTATGTCGCATTGGCTTTTTTAGCGATTTGTATGCTCAGTGGCTTTATACTGACTTGGCAAGGTATTTTTGAAACGCGCATTAATTATACCTGGGATGTGATTCATTTATTGACGAGTATTGGGCTTGTTTTATTTTTAGTCATTCACTTGGTAACTGTTATTGTACGCAAAGTGACTGATTCATCGTCAGATTTGCTCAAGGCGCGTTGGTCATTTTATATGCAAACTCTATTGGGTTGTGGATTGTTACTTGTGGTTTGTAGTGTGTGGGTGACAATGTACAAAGAACCGCCCATTCAAAACAGTTTCTCTGAAGATTACAATTGGCGTTTTGGAGAATATCGCCCTTTTGCACCCAGCATGGCACGTTTGGATTACTCCGCCTGGCAGGATGATTTGCAACAACAAGCTTTTATCGCAATCGGCAATGAAGCTCGTGCTGCCTATTTGACAGCGATGCAATCACAAAATGCAACAGAACCGCTTGGTTTTTTTACACAAGTTAAACAAGTTACCGCACAATTGGATTTAAAACCTAATCAACAACGTGAATTAAATGCAGTACTTGCCAAAGCCGCACAACAAATCAAAACAACAGGCTCCATTGAACCTCATGCGTTAGCAAAATCTGAACAGTGTGGCAGCAGCGGTTGTCATGAGCAAATTTATAAAGAATGGTTGCCCAGCGCGCATCGCTATTCCTCGTTGGATGAAATATTTCAACAAGTACAAACGCTGATGGCTGATGAAACTTCGCCTGAACACACGCGCTATTGTGCAGGTTGCCATGATCCTATCTCCCTGTTTACAGGTGCGAAAAATTCAGGCAATATTACCTTGAGTGCTGAAGGTGCTCATGAAGGTTCCTCTTGTATCGTGTGCCACAGCATTGTCCAAACCGATATCCAAGGCAATGCCGATTACACCATTAAACCGCCTCAGCGTTATGTGTATGAATTAGATGAACGCCCATTGGCTAAATTCATCAGCGATTTCCTGATTCGTACTTATCCACAACATCACCTGCATTCTTATTCGCGTTCACTCTATAAAACCCCCGAATTTTGTGGGGCGTGTCACAAGCAATATATTGACAAAGAAGTTAATACCGATATTGGTAGAATCCAAGGCCAAAATCAATATGATAGCTGGAAAAACAGTCGTTGGTATCACGAAGATGATTCTGAAAAAACGTTGACTTGCCGAGAATGCCACATGCCTTTAAAGGACAGTCACGATCCCGCAAAAGGTGATATCACTGATTATAATCGGACAGTGGATGATGGTAAACATCGTAGCCATAATATGGCGGCGGCTAACCAATACATTCCCACGCTGCAAAATTTAGAAGGGGGAGAAGAACATGTTGAATGGGTTGAAAAATGGTTACGCGGTGAATTTAAAATCCCAGAAATTGCCGAAAAATGGACAACAGGACCAGTGGTTCGCATGAAAATCGTTGCCCCTGAAACCGTGATGCCAGAACAAAAGGTTAATGTCCAAGTGATTCTTACCAATAATAAAACTGGCCATGATTTTCCAACAGGCCCCTTAGATATGATTGAAAGCTGGGTTGAACTCACTATCACAGATGATAACGACAATATTGTCTATCAGGTTGGACATCTTGATGAAAACGATAAAGTCGAAAGCTCTCCCTTTATTTTCAGAGCCGACGGTTTTGATCGCCAAGGCAAACTGATTGACCGTCATAATCTATGGGATTTAGTGGGAGCCAGTTATAAACGGGCAATGTATCCTGGGGTGACAGACACCACGCAAATCACTTTCCAATGCCCTTCAATGGCGAGAGGGCGCGTGACAGACGAAGAGGCTTCGCCAGGAGAACGTACTGAGCAATTCTCTTTTCCCGCACCTACGGATAAACTCCATAATCTGACTGTCAAAGCAACGCTGTGGTACAGAAAGGCCAATCCAGATTTCTTGGATCGGGTTTACGGTGTCGAAAATAAAGTACGTTCGCCCATCACTAAAATGACCGAAGAAACCACTAAAATCAAGGTAATTGAGAATGTTCAAGCAGTCATTAACTAAACGACAACGCTTCTTACTCACTTGGGGCGCGATTTCTATTTTTTTCCTTATCGCGCTTGGTTTAGCCTATTTTATGATTAAACCACCGAACCCTTATGCACTCAATTCTGACGGTGGCATTAAAGGATTAACCAATACTTTAAAGCCAAAAATCACAGCAGACAAAGTGTCCTTTCAATTTGAGGATAGCCGAGAAAGTGCGGGAATTACTTTCCAACATTTTCCCGCAACACGCCGTTCTTTATTACCCGAAGATATGGGTTCTGGCTTAGCGTGGGGAGATTATGATAACGATGGTGATCCCGATCTGTTTTTAGTGAACTTTCATGGCTCCATCCTTGATCCTATTCTTTCTGATACCTCGAAAGGCAATCACGCATTGTACCGCAACGAAGGCAATGGAGATTTTACCGATGTCTCAAAAACAGCAGGATTCGATAAACCCAGTTTTGGGCTTGCCGCTGCCTGGGGAGACTATGACAATGATGAGGATTTAGACTTATACATTACCAACTATGGCCCTAATCTCCTTTATCGAAACAATGGCGATGGTACTTTTACCGATGTCACGACACAAGCAAAAGTCGGCGATCCGGCTTTTAATGCAGGATGTATTTGGGGAGATTATAATAACGATGGTTTTATTGATCTCTATGTGACCAATTATGTGAAATTTGAGTATAGTGCATCAGATATTGCAGCCATTTCTCGCCAATACGATTCTGAATTGCCTTACACAATTAATCCATCCTCCTATCCGCCCGCCGATAATCGGTTATACCATAATAATGGTGATGGTACTTTTACCGATGTCGCTGAAAAAGCAGGGGTTGCGAATCCAGATGGACGCTCACTGGGCGCGACTTGGTTTGATT
The DNA here is from genome assembly GCA_030378085.1 of Candidatus Parabeggiatoa sp. HSG14. Taxonomy (GTDB): domain Bacteria; phylum Pseudomonadota; class Gammaproteobacteria; order Beggiatoales; family Beggiatoaceae; genus Parabeggiatoa. The sequence continues at coordinate 1,115 of JAUCGK010000406.1, read as the reverse complement.
TTAATAACGATGGCTTGATTGACTTATATGTCGCTAACGATGTTTCCAGCAATGGTGTCTACCATAATTTAGGCGATGGCACTTTTGCTGACATCGGAGCCAGTTCCCTCGCCGCTGATTATCGGGGAGCAATGGGATTAGCTGTGGGAGATTTTGAACACGATGGTGATTTAGATTTATTTGTCACTCATTGGATTTCCCAAGAAAATGCTTTTTTTGAGAATATGGTTTCTGCGGATTTAAGAGATGAGCAAGATAAAACCCGACTCTTTTTTACAGACGGTGCCGACATGCTAGGGGGATTAGGGCAAATATCGTTAGACATGGTGGGTTGGGCAACAGGCTTTGCTGATTTTGACAACGATGGTTACTTAGATTTATGGGTTGTCAACGGCAACACTTTAGAAATCGCTGGCAACAACAGCCAGCTTAAACCACAACCCATGCACATTTTCAATCAACAACCCCATAAAGGTTTTATTGAAGTCAGCAAACAAGCCGCCCCCGTTCTAAAAAAACCATTTGTTGGCAGAGGCGGTGCCCACGCCGATTACGATGGCGATGGCAAAATGGATATCGCAGTCGTGGCACATAATGATATGCCCCTGCTACTTCATAACACCTCAACCACAGCAGGACATTGGCTCACACTTCGTTTACGTCAAAGTGGCGGTAATACTTATGCACTTGGCACTCGTGTTATAGTGCGTACTGGCGAAATCCGCCAAACCGCGCAAGTGGGTACTGAAGGCTCATACCTCTCCCAACACCAATTGGATTTGCATTTTGGTCTTGATTCAGCAACTCAAATTGATGAAATCACCATTTATTGGTCTGATGGTGCTGTAGAAAAACATCAAAATATTGAATCAGATCAAGTAGTGATGTTTAAGCATGTTGCTGACTATAGACATTAACGGAGCAATAAAATCTTGGAATTTTAAAGCTTTAGCTTTGGACATTGGAGTCCAAACTTGATAATTTAATGAGATAACAATTTTATTGACATTTGTTAACATGTTACAATTTATGTAAACAAGTTAAGTTGATGTGAATAAGGGAGTATCAGCCCGTTATCCCCTCGCTTACGCTTAGGGTTGCTTGATTGGTGAGTT
>JAUCGK010000367.1 GCA_030378085.1 Candidatus Parabeggiatoa sp. HSG14 | reverse complement strand
TTCGATGTAAAAATAGAGTTAATTCAATATTGTTCCCCAATTTTATTTGGGAACGCACTGTCTGCCAAGCTTTGCTTGGCAAAACTCGAAGCAAAGCTTCTGATGCATTGTGTTCCCAAATAAAATTTGGGAACAATTGTCACAATTATCAATGTATTATATAACAAATACAATTATAGCTTGGTGCAGATGAGTTAGCACTTTTGTTTGCTATCCAATTGTGTTCTGATAAGGTATACAAGTGTGTTCTCAGGTGCAAACTCATCTACATCAGGCTATAGTTATATTCATCAACTTATATCGAACTCAGGTAAGTATAAATTAGGTACACAAAAGTACACAAAAGTTTTTTAACATTTTTAACGGACCCCATAAATCCGATTTTTCAAAAATGTTATAAGAAATTTTCCTCTTTGGCAAACACCAACGATAGATTTTTGAGAATGTTAAAATACTTTTGCCTAAATATTTCTATAAAATTTGAGCGGTTCGGAGTCCAAAATTTATTTTGAACGGCTCGAAGTCCAAAATTTATTTTGGATGACTCCCACCCATGCATTTTTAATCACATCCTTCTATGAATCAAGACGATAAAATATTTCAAAATTGCATTAGAATACTTGATCGGGAATGACTGTAGACTTTTTTCGACCTCGTGCTTGAGAAAAATCAACTTTACTTTTCTTCTCCTTCTTTTTCTTTGATGCTTTTCGGGCATAAATACGCGCCCTTCGAGCAGGCGCATACCGTTTTGGTAAGGCTCTTACTGGTTTGCCTTTTAATGCCGTTTTCATAAAATCGATCCACATAGGGAGTGCTGTTCTTCCCCCTGTTTCTTTATATCCAAGAGAACGAGGTTTATCAAAGCCAGCCCAAGCAACCGTAACTACGTTACTCGCATACCCAGCAAACCAGACATCGCGTTGATCATTACTCGTACCTGTTTTACCCGCAATATCATCACGCTTAATTTGACGGCGCACTTGTTTTCCTGTACCAAATTGAATAACATCTTGAAGCATGGAAGTCATCATATAAGCATTGTGACGGCTTATAGCTCGCCGGGCATATCGAGGTGTTTGTGAGCAATCTGTATGGGAAACAAGCACTTCAGACTGTTCTTCTTCTTCAGAGACTAAAATCTCTGAGGGACATTGTCGACAAATTTTTAATGGATTAGCCGAAAAAACAACATTACCCTTACTATCCTCAATATGATCAATAAAATAAGGTTGAATTCTAAATCCTTTATTAGCAAAAACTGCAAAACCTTTTGCCAACGCTAAAGGCGTTATGTCAGCAGTTCCTAGAGCGATAGAGGGATGTTCTGGAATTTTTTCTTGGTCAAAACCAAATTTAATAATATGATCCACCGCATTTTCTACTCCCACTTTAAATAACAACCGCACAGAGGCGACATTAATAGAAAATGCCAATGCATCTCTCAAAGTCATTCTACCACGATACCGATGATCATAGTTCTCAGGATTCCAAAGTCGTCCATCCACTCTAAAAACTTTGGGCGCATCATTGACCATACTTGCATGTGAAAAGCCTCTTTGCAATGCTGCTGAATAAATAAACGGCTTAAATGTAGAACCCGCCTGTCTTTCTGCTTGAGTAACCCGATTAAATTTACTTTGATAAAAATCAAATCCCCCAACCAAAGCTGTTATCGCCCCATCTTTTGAATTTAGTGATATTAGAGCACCTTCAATTTCTGGAATTTGAGCCAAACGCCAACGTACTTCTTTATCTTTTGAATTTTGAGACTTTGCCTCATCTTTCTTAGAAACGGTTTTCGACTTTTTATTTTGTTTTTTGTGTATCAGTTTGGGACGAACCATGATAACATTCCCACGCCTAACCACACTTCTTGCACTTTTTGGATATTTACCCCGTTTATTATCACGAATATATCGACGTGCCCAAGAAATATCCCGCCAACTTATTTCAAACTCTCCTATTAAATGATTATAAGCAACAATACTTTTCTTCTTTGTTTTAAGGACTATACTTGGCATTAAGTTACCTTGAGAATATTTTCGTGACACTCTTAAGGCTAATTTTTCTAATGCTGTTTTTTTACGAGGTATTGATACATGCTCAAGCACCCCTTTAATTCCACGTTTTTTGTATTTAAAGCCATGTCGTTCATCGTAACGAAATAAAGCATTGCGTAAAGCCGAAACCGCCTGTTTTTGGAGGCGACTATCAATAGTTGTAAATACCTTATAACCATGCGTATAAGTCGCCTCCTTAAATTTTTTCAGCATAAAAGAGCGGGCCATCTCAGCCACATATAAGGCATCAACATTTCCAGGTGAATTATCAAGTTTTGCCGTCAATGGCATTTTAATTGCCGTATCATATTCTATTTTAACAATATATCCTAATGCAAGCATTCGTCCAAGTACATAATTTCTGCGTTCTAACGCACGTGTTTTATTTGTTATTGGATTATTGGCCGAGGGTGCTTTAGGCAAACCAGCTAACATCGCCAACTCAGCCAAAGTTAAATCATCAATTTTTTTGCCATAATAGATTTGAGCAGCAGCACCGACTCCATAAGCGCGGTGTCCCAAAAAAATTTTATTCAAATATAATTCCAATATTTCCTCTTTTGACAATTCTTCCTCAATTTTAAAAGCCAACAACATTTCTTTGAATTTTCGAGTAAAGGTTTTTTGAAAAGCAATATCAGATAAAAAGAAGTTGCGGGCTAGTTGCATGGTAATAGTACTACCCCCTTGACGCTTTTTACCTGTTTTCAACAAACTGACTGCGGCCCGAAATAAACCTTTTAAATCAACCCCAGGATGCTCATAAAATCTATCATCTTCTGCTGCTAATACAGCCTTAATGAAAAGTTCAGGTACTTGATTGACTGCCATTGGAATACGACTTTGTTCACCGTATTCCGCAATAAATACATTATCTTTAGTATAGATTTGAAGAGGTACTTGCAGGCGAGTATCTTTAAGATTTTCAACGGAAGGCAATTGAGGAATAAAATACCATTGAATAGCTGCCCATGAAACAACGACTAACAAGATTAGTAATAAACCCATTAATGAAGTGACATGCAGAGTTTTATAAAAACAGTTTCTAATACTCATAAGAACGATACATTTATTGTTAATTGTTAATTTAAAACAAGGATTTAACGATTATTGGCAGTCTTATGAATAAATTATTTATAGTTTGTCAGATAAATATTTTGGCCTAAATACCTGCCAGGTTTTTAAAACCTGGCAGGTATGACAGCTTTGATTTTTCTGAACGTCTATAGATACACATAAAACAACTTTTTAACATTTTTGAGAGTTATTAACTGAATATTACGCAGATAGCTTCCAAAATTGGAGTGCAAAATTCATTTTGCTAACTAGAGTACAACCCCTCTCAAAATAAATTTTGCACGAAGATATTTACTTCCTTTGTAAAATAAATTTAGCACACA
>JAUCGK010000366.1 GCA_030378085.1 Candidatus Parabeggiatoa sp. HSG14 | reverse complement strand
CAATGAAATGCAGACATATAAATGTTTAGTACTTCTTTCAACAGAACCTTTTCTATTTTGATGGAAGATAAATATATGTTTTGCAATCAATTAGTTACAAACCACGCAAATTACCAGAGAGCCAAAAAGCATTAACACTCATCATGAGACTGAGTAGTTACAAAAAATCTTCACCTTAAATTTTTTAATACTTGGATAGAATGTTTGGATAAAGGGACTTAATCAACTTTATTTTGTCGGACGGAGTCCAAACCTTTAGGTTTGGAAGTATTACTCCAAACTTCAATACTTAAATAAACCCTTGGAGGTTACTTTGAAATATGCAGCTCTATTAGCTTTAGCAGATGGTAGTCTATTTCATGGCCAATCAATTGGCGTTGCAGGACAACGAGTAGGTGAAGTCGTTTTTAATACAGCCATCACTGGCTATCAGGAAATTTTGACGGATCCTTCTTATTGTCGACAAATTGTCACTTTAACTTATCCCCATATTGGCAATGTGGGTGTCAATTCTGAAGATGAAGAGTCACCGAATGTTTTTGCCTCTGGTTTAGTGATTCGTGATTTACCCTTATTGGAAAGTAATTGGCGGTCAGAAGAACCTTTAGATAGCTATTTAAAAAAGAATCAAGTGGTTGGTATTGCCGATATTGACACTCGACGTTTAACACGGATATTGCGTGAAAAGGGCGCACAAAATGGATGCTTAATTGCTGGTGAAAATATTGATATAGAAGCAGCTATCCAAGCAGCTCAAGATTTTACGGGTTTACAAGGAATGGATTTAGCAAAGGAAGTTTCTACAAAACAACCTTATCTATGGAAAAAGAGTGTATGGAAAACTTCCTCATTACCTTCTCCGCAAAAAAATATTTTTGCTTATGATTTTGGCGTTAAACACAACATTTTACGCTTACTGGTTGAACGAGGTTGTCGCGTGACAGTCATACCAGCGCAAACGCCCGCCAATGAAATACTTAAACAAAAACCAGACGGTGTTTTTTTGTCAAACGGCCCTGGTGATCCAGAGCCTTGTGATTATGCCATTGAAGCGATTAAAGAAATTATTGACTCAAATATTCCAACATTTGGTATTTGTTTAGGACATCAATTATTGGGATTAGCCAGCGGAGCTAAGACAGTTAAAATGAAATTCGGTCATCACGGTGCTAATCATCCTGTTCAAGATTTAACGTCTAAGCAAGTACTGATTACCAGTCAAAATCATGGTTTTACAATTGATGAAACGAGTTTACCTCCCATATTGCAAGCCACCCATCGTTCCTTATTTGATGGTTCTTTGCAAGGTATTCGACGTACCGACAAACCTGCCTTTAGTTTTCAAGGACATCCAGAAGCCAGCCCGGGCCCTCATGATATTGCACCTTTGTTTGATCAATTTATCGCATTAATGGATTAGTGATCGCTTGGAGTCCAAATTTTAATTTGGGTTGCCAAACTAAAGTTTGGATTCCTTTTTAAGATAAAAAATTGATATATTGATATGGAAGAAATTTACGAACCTTTGAATAAATCATTACGACTTGTCGGTGCTTTAATGGAAGCAGCTGAAACACATGGCATTTTATGTGGTTTATTATGTACGCATCACCCTTTTTCTAAGGATGAATGGTTAAAACATATTCTCGGTGAAACGGCCTTTCAAGATGGTTTAGCATCAAAATGTGAACAACAATTATTGTTATTAAAAGAATACACAGTAGAACGATTAAATACTTATAACTACGAGTTTATGCCATTATTGCCAGATAATGACATCGCTTTACCTGAACGTGTTCAAGCATTAGGGGGATGGAGTGAAGGTTTTTTGTATGGTTTAGGTTTAACAAACCTCGAAACAGAAAATTTGCCTGATAATAGTGAAGAATTTGTGAATGATGTTCTTTCAATCTCACGAATTGCTTCTACCCCTGATGAAAATGAAGAAAACGAAGAATCTTACATGCAACTGGTTGAATACATTAAAGTCGGTGTAATCAATTTATATGAAGAAATGACGAGAGTGGATAATGAATATCAATGAATATAAAAATCGCCGTCAGGAACTAATGGACATCTTAAGTGAAGGCAGTATGGCGATTTTACCAGCAGCACCCATGCAACTCCGCAATTGTGATGTGCATTATCCTTATCGCCAAGACAGTAATTTTTATTATCTGACAGGTTTTCCAGAACCTCAAGCCCTTGCTGTTATCGTACCACAACGAGAACAGGGACAATATCTTTTATTTTGCCGTGAAAAAAATCAAAACAAGGAAGCCTTGGATGGAAATATTATCGGCTTAGAAGATGCTTGCGAGATATATGGTGCCGATGATGCATTTCCCATTACTGATATTGATGACATTATTCCTGGTTTGATGGAGAGTTGCCGTTGTTTATATTATCCAATGGGTTACTATGAAGAATTTGATGACAAAATAATAGAATGGATAAATCAACTCAGAGAGCATGTTCGTTCTGGAAAAGTGGCCCCTTTTGAGATGGTATCCGTTGATCATATCTTACATGAAATGCGTTTGCAAAAAACGGACGCAGAAATACAGGCACTTCGTGCGGCAGCTGATGTGAGTATTCTCGCCCATAAAAGGGCTATGCAATTTTGTCGTCCAGACTTATATGAGTATGAATTAGAAGCAGAAATAACATACGAATTATTGCGTAATGGTTGTCGTGCTGAAGCGTTTCCTACCAGTGTCGCAGGGGGTAAAAATGCATGTATTCTTCACTACACTGAAAACAAGGATATCCTCAACAATGGTGATTTAGTACTCATTGATGCAGGTGCGGAAATCAATCACTATGCTTCTGATATTAGTCGTACTTTTCCTGTTAATGGACATTTTAGTAAGCCTCAAAAAACACTTTATGAATTGGTATTAAAAGCACAACGGGCAGCTATTGGCAAAATTTACCCTGGCAATCAGTGGAATGACCCTTATAACGCAGCTATTGTAGTTATTACAGAAGGACTTAAGGATTTAGGTTTACTAGTTGGCAAAGTGGATATTTTGATAGAAGAAGAAGCTTACAAACGTTTTTACACAGATCATATTGGACACTGGTTAGGAATGGATGTTCACGATCCAGGGAATTACAAAATTGATGATGTTTGGCGGTACTTAGAGCCTGGCATGGTAATGACAGTTGAACCTGGTTTATATATTCCTGCAGCGGAAGATATTTCAGAAGAATGGTGGAATATCGGTATCCGTATTGAAGATAATGTGTTGATAACAGAAGGAGGACATGAAGTATTAACATCTGAATTACCCAAAACAGTGATAGAGATTGAAACATTGATGGCTAGAAAAGCATTTTAATGAAAATTATGCTGATTGTAACAGATTTTGGGGACACCCCCCCTAACCCCCCGTACACGGGTGGAACCAAACATCATTCGACACTTTGCTTTAATTTTTCGGTAGTCCTGCAATATGTAGTGGTGATTATTTTAAATTGTAATAAAATCAACATTTTAATAAATTGACCACTACTATGTGCAGGACTACCAATTTTTCTAT
>JAUCGK010000052.1 GCA_030378085.1 Candidatus Parabeggiatoa sp. HSG14 | reverse complement strand
AACTCACCAATCAAGCAACCCTAAGCGTAAGCGAGGGGATAACGGGCTGATACTCCCTTATTCACATCAACTTAACTTGTTTACATAAATTGTAACATGTTAACAAATGTCAATAAAATTGTTATCTTCGTTATAGAGTTTATTCAAACTGACTAAGGTACCTATATTAGAAAAAGCGTATTTAATTAGGTGTTTTAGAAGAACTCTGTTTTTGAGTTGATAACGTTCAATAATATCTCTATAAACAATTAAGTCTAAGTAGTCGCGGAGGATTTTTTTCTGTATATCACTCGGTTCATCAAAAGTTTCTACAAAACCACCCGCTTGCAAATAAATGGAAAAAGCATTTTTGATAAAGCTCAGACTTTTAGATGAATCAAAATTAATATCAATTTTTTTATAGGCAAGATATTCTTTAAATGAAAAGGGAAAAACCTCAAAACTTAAAGTTCGCCCACGCAAACTGGTTGCAATTTCAAAACTTAGCAGTTTGGAAGAAGAACCTGTCACAAAAATTTGGAGATTAAGGGTGTCGTAAATCCGACGAACAAATCGCTCCCACTCAGAAACATTTTGAATTTCATCCAGAAAAAAATAAAGCTTATCTTCTCTTTTATGAGGATAGAGTTCAAAATAAGCGTCGATGAGATTATCTAAATCTTTTAAAGATAAAGGATAAAGACGATCATCTTCAAAATTGATATACACAATATTGTAGGGATCAACCTGTTGACGCAATTGTTGGATAAGCGTATAGAGCAAAAAGGTTTTTCCACTTCTTCTGACACCAATCAATGAAATAATTTTACGGCTGTTAAGTGGAATAGCGTAATTACGAGGTATCAATTGTTTCGGTGGTGACTCGTGAAAATCAGTGATTAAGCGTTTAAATAGTGTTTTCATTTTTTATCCTTTCTTACAAGGATAAATAATAAGTATTATGTCCTTTTTTACAAGGTAATATTCAACATTCACGAGAAAAAAACTGTTATCCTATAACCAATTTCCTATTAAAATAAACGCTGCCCAATGGCTTGGTGGATAAGTTTTTATCAATTTTCTTTGAGCTGTTTGTAACGCTTTTGCCTTTGATAAATTGGGAGTGTTTACCAATTGTTGATAAAATGTAGACATTAATTCAGCAGTTGATTTATCGGCGATTTTCCATAAGCTGGCTAATGCACTTCTTGCACCTGCATCAACAGCCACTCCCGCTAATCCTAGTGCTGCACGTTCATTTTGAAATTCGATACCCGTTCTTGCAGTTTCACAGGCACTGAGTGTTAATAAATCAACAGGATTATAATAGTAAGTGCTTGAATTAATAATTGATTCTAGTTCGGTCATTTTAAGTTCGCCATCATAAGCCAAGATAAAATTGTCTTCAATGCGATCCCTAAACTTACCATGTGTAGCAAAGTGGACGATATTGTAAAAGCGCGTTTTTAAGTGGGTTTCTATTATCGCAGCTGTGAAGTTTTGATTTAACGAAAATTGTTCGGTTTTACCAAGTGTTTTACGTATAGCTTGTAATTCGTTGGGAACATGCTTTAAGGCAGAAAAATGCTGGATTTTTTCAGAAACACCGCCCAAAAAAGCGTGAATATCATCGCGCGTTATCTGATTCATATCAGTGAGAGTTAAACTGGGGATTGTTGCTAATGCATATTTTTCCACCAAATACTGATTTCCATCATGTAAAGCGGCAAAGGGTAAGGCACGCAAGGCACCATGAGGAACAACCACCAAAGTTTCTATACCTTTCAAATGTTGTTCTATTGGTTTGATGAGCAATTGGTAGAGTCTTTGGGCAAAAGTAGTTTCTAACTTAGGTAATCCTCCAGGTGTTTTCATAAACCTTTTAACGATATTTTCTAAATCAATACCATCAGATGGTTTAATTAGTGGTATCTGTTTTATGTCATCAGGTAAAATTAACAATAATTCAAGACGCTTAGGCAAAATAATCGGGTAAAAAAAGGCCGTTTTAAGCGAATCTTTTCTTAATTTATCGACAAGTTCTGAAAATTTTGTCCAATCTACGACTATTGTTTGACATTCCTGTTGAAGGTAATTTTCTAATTCAAGTTCTTTAAACTGTTCGACAACCTTAATAGCTTCTTTTTCCTCGTTTTTCTCTAATAACAATTCAACCTTTTCAAAATAAACAGGATGCACTGCGTTATGGAAAAATTGCGGTTGTGCAAGGTAGCTGGATTCTTTATTTTGGAACGCATAATCAATTTGTTCTAATGTGTTGATAGCAGCATTATATTGTTTCATTGCCGCTTTTCGTTGCCCTTTCGCTTTAAAAATTCGTCCCAATTGCCATTGCCAACGATACAATACATCTAACGCATTAATTTCTTGCGCTAAAAATAAAGCATATTTAATAAGACGTTGTGCATCTTCATAATATTTATTGACTTTATACAGCTCGCCTAAATGTCCATAAACATAAGATTGTAAAAGCTTATCTCCCGTTTCTTCGGCAAAATTCAAAGTTGTCTTCAAACTACTATGTAATTGAACTATAAATTTTGAAGTTTTTTGATGTGCTTTAAGATAACGGATTTTTTCTATTCCAAAGTGTGACAATAAAATCAGTTTCTGAAATTTTTCTTTAGAATCAACTTGTTGTTCAGTGTTCTTTAAAGCATGATATATTTCTTCCCAATCTTCTTCAAGCAATGTAACATAATCAGAATAAGCCGCATAAGGCGATGGTAAAATTTTATGGACTTCTACACTAAATTTGCTTAAATCACTTTTTGGTTTACTACAATATGGACTTGGCAAAACAGCTTTTTCAAAAGAATGTTCTTTTGTAGGATTGATAAAAGGACTAGGTGCTTTTGGAAGAATAAGACCTCTATCAATTGATAAATCATTTACTTGCAAATTGATATTTCCACCACCTATAGTGGCTTCAGTGATGATATTCCCCCCATTAATAAGTGTTGCTGTTTCAGCTTTGATATCAATAGTACCCGCACTACCACGCCCATAACTAAAAGCATTTATTTCTGCATTATTTTTTAAAGTTAAATCTTGCGTGTTGATATCAACTCTACCGGCATTACCCATTGAACCTTTATCAGCTACTGCTGAAATGCTACTTCTTTCCTTCACGGAAAGTCTTTCTCTTGCATTAATGGTAATATTGCCAGCGTTTCCAATAGCATTTATAGCGCTGGAAGTGTTAATAAATCCATTATTTTGCAATGTTATTTGGTGTACATCAATAGTAATGTCACCAGCATTGCCACTATTTTGTGTAGTCGCTTCTATTAAACCGGAATTGATTTCCAAAGTAACAGTATCAATGTCAATATTTCCACTATTTCCAGAGGAAAATGTACCTGTTGAAATTGAATTTGTGTTTAATAAATCATCTTTAAACTCATTATTTTTGCCACTGAGTTGGATTATGTTTGCAGTAATATGAATATGACCACTTTGATTGTTTCCACAATTTTGATAAGGAGAACAATTACTACTGGTTATTTTTGCACCTTCTTTTAAAAATAGGTTATTAACAATGATATTGATGCCTAATCCTTGACCTTCAAAAGTATCAGCAAATACGAGTCCTTTATTTAAAAAAAATTGACCTGCTCGAACAAATATTTGTCCACCAGCGGCATCTGTTACTATTTTTCCGTTTTTTATGTTAATTCCACTAACATCAATATTAGCAAAATGCCCTAACTCTTTAACGTAAGATTGTGAAACGTTTATTGTACCAAGCTTTTTAAAATCGTTGATAGCTAAAGAAGATGGACTTGGTATTACTTCACCTTTAGAAGCGACTGCTACAAGGTTAATTTGCCCACTAGATGCAAGCAATATACTATCTTGAATTGATAAATCACCGCCAATCATGGATAAAGTTTCTTTGGAAGGAACTGAAAGAAAACTCCCCTTTATTTCGATAGGTGCGGAATTTTCAGTTAAAAAACCAAAGGTTTCTACGGGAGCAATAGTCAATAGGGAGTCACTTGGATAACGCGTTGAAAAATAACCGCCGTCTTCTAGCTGTAAATAATCAGCAGTGCTGGCATGAAAGCTACCTGATACATTTAATGCTGCATTTGGACCAAATATAATGCCGTAAGGATTAAGAAAATACATATCCACATTAGGAATCGTGGAACGAATTAGTCCATCAATATGTGAAGGATTACCTCCTGTGACACGACTGATGATATTTTGAACAGTATTTGGTCCTGAAAATGTGGCAATTTCAGTGGCATTTTCAAACGATTGTAAATTAAAATCTTGAAAGCTATGAAATAAATTTCCGCCTTTTTGTTGTCCTAAATCGGCTCCAATTAGATAATTAGGGCCAGTTAATGACATTTTAGGACCCAATGTACCATCAGTGGTAATTTGGGCAAATACTGGTGTGCTAAAAATATTTAACAAAAATAATAAATTATAGAGATTTTTCATTTTTACTCCTTTTTTTCTGGTTCCCATGCTCCAGTACCAATGCCATTGAATTAAGGATTTTAATTGGGGTAACAGGGATTACCCCTACAAATCAATCGGTTATGTAGGGGTAATCCTTTATGGTTGCCCTTAACTCAATAGCATTGATGCGCCAGCACTCATCGTTATATAGCGTTTCCCGATTACGTCTGGTACAAGTCTCCTTCTTAATTTAAGGAGGGGATTTAGGGGAGGTTGTACTTTATCCAATCGGGAAACGCTATATTAATGAAAAAAGAAATGAACCCTATTTCAACAAACATTTAAACGATAGATAGAATATAAACCAGTTGCAATTGTTAAATATCCAATAACTCTTAAAGTAATATCAGTCACAACAAATAGAACTGAATAACCACCAAAGAGAATAATTGATGAAATCGCTACTATTTTAGTTGAATATGATATACACTTTTTTTCATGCCAATTTTTGAGAAGAGTACCAAAAACTCTTGTTGATATCAGCCATCTATGCCATTTTTCAGATGATTTGGCAAAACAACCGGCTGCTATCAATAAAAATGGTGTTGTAGGCAATAATGGTAAAAATACACCCAGTGCAGCCAGACCAAAAAATATAAAGCCTAAGAATTTATAAAAATTTTGTGCAATACTTTTAATCACTTTTTTTGATAATAGCATAAAGTCAATTGTTTTGCTTCCCTAAACGATTTTTTGATGTAAATCGGTGGTCCAATTTATGGTAAAGATAAAATTGACAAATTTTAAGATGTGCTTTGTTTGTTCTATTTTTTATCGTTAAGCCAATCCTTTAAAATGTCTTCGGCAAGTTTTTGATCATCGGTGTTGGTGACTAAAGTACTCAATGTCCGTGATAAAGCATCGGGATACTTATATTCTGTGTTATTGGAGTCTTTAAACATTTTATGCAATGTCATCAACCAATTTAATAATTTGGCGGTGGCGGGTTTTTCTTTCAAGGGTTGTTCCCGCAGTTTATGGAATAAGGCTAACGCATCCGGTAAAAATTCACTGCTATTTTTGGCAATGTCTCCCAGTCGGCTTTCTACAATTTGCTTTAACACTTCTTCTTTTGGAAAAGGAATATTGTAGTAAACACAACGGCGCAAAAAAGCAGCAGGTAAATGTTTTTCCGAATTGCTGGTAAGTATTAAGATTGGTTTAAACTGTTCATCCTCCACACTAATTGTCGTATTCAATTCAGGGACATGAAAATGATAATGCTCGACTTCATTGAGGATATCGTTAGGGAAATCACGGGGAGCCTTGTCGATTTCATCAATTAATACTACAGAGCGTTGTGGTTTTCCTGGATGTTCTTTAATAAAAGTAGTTGGCAGAAATTCCTTAACGGTTTTTAACTCATTCGCCAAGATAATCGCTTTACCTAACGCGGTGTAATCTAAAAAATCTTTGACATTTGGCGTATCTTGATTACGCGCTTGTGCCACTTGTACCGCGTGAAAGTGCCGCAACGCATCGTAAATATAAAATAAGTCTTGCGCCTTGTGATCGGATTTGGTTTCAAACTTAAGCACTTCTAAACCAAATTGCCACGCAACATGATAAGCGAGATGGGTTTTGCCTGTCCCCGGTTCTCCCGTTAACAAGAGCGGTTGCCCCAATAATAAAGCGACATTTACCGCATCCACTAACCCATCATCTGGCATATAGGTTTCTTCTTTTATTTCACTCGTTGGACGTGATGGAGGTAATGTAACGGGTTCGCTAGGGCGTTGTGGTACGGTTTTTTTGTAAAATGGGAAATTCATGTTTGTATAAACCTTTAGGAATAAGGATTTAATAATGTCCACGTTAAACCAATACCTTCGCCAATTTGATAGTTGTTTCGGGAATGGAACGCAGCGGATTTCCCGAAACCTAAGTAATATCGAAGTTTCGGGAAATCGTGCCTCATTCCCGAAACAACAAGTTTTGACATTGGCGAAGGTATTTTAAACCTGACAGGTTTTTAAAACCTGTCAGGTTTGGTTTAAGCATTTTGGCAATTATTTGTCTGGATTGGTTAATAGCTGTTCTAATTTGGGAGCCAATTCTTCCATTGGGATGGCGTTTCTATTTTCGTAAAGTGCTTTGACTTTCTGTTCTAAAGCATAAGTATTATCCCAAAACTTTTTTATTTGATTTTCATGAGTTTTTATCCAGTTACAAGCTTGTTTTCTCTTGACACTATCAAGCTTTGGTAATACTTTAGCGTGGACTTTTTTACCTTTAAAAAAATCCATTATCGTTGGGAATTTTTCGTTCAATCGTTCAAATTTGTTCAGCAGTGTTAAATTAGTTGCTTGTTTATTGCGACGAAACCAGTTAACGACTGAAAAATTGTTTTTGCCACTTTCATAACTAAAAGACAGAAAAACTAAAAACAATTGATGTTGAGCATATATGTTTTTAGGCCAATTAGCCCAAAATTCGATAAATCCATCAATGATGTTTTTTTGATCTTGCCAAGTTTCTAAATCTTTAGTCAATAAACAGGCATGAACAATAATTGGGCGACGTTCTCTGGCAAGTTTATTTGCAATGGCTTCCTTTTCATTTGCTTTGACTTTCTTTTCTAAAGAGTCCAATATTTCTTGATGCAATTTATCAACCGTGTGAAATTCTTCCTCAAACAAAAGTTCTATTTCAAATAATCCGTTGCGAAAGTGTTCAGAAAGGGTATTATCTTTCGGGAAAAATTCTGTTAGTAAGCATTTGATAAAGTTGCCGTATTCGTTTTCATTGCCATGTATTAAGCAAAGCAAGGGACGTTGTTTTTTATCAGAATATTGCGCCCGATAATCTTTGATGACTTCTTTTAAATTATCTTTTTGTGGTTTGCGATCTGGTAAATAGAATAAAATATCAGAAGGCGAAACTTTTCCTTCTTCTAAAACAGGGAGTAAATCTTTACGCTTGATGTACTTTAAAGCTTCGGGTAAATCTTGAAGCTTATTCTTTTTTTCTAACCATTTCCAAATCGCTTGGCATTCACGCCCCTTTTCAAATTGCGAACGTTCATAGTGTGGAATTTCAAAATAGTCAGCTAAGTCTTGCCAATCTTTTAGTAATCGCTGGCAAAGTTCTATTTTGCTTCTACCTGAATAAACTGACATGGTGAAATAAAACCTCTATTGGCTTGTATTTGTAGTATAGAGAGCTAAAGCCGATGGCCCATATTCTTTGCGCGTTACGGTTTGGGGTAAACCGGTAAGACTGGGCGGTAAATGGGGGAAATAAAAAGCTGGATGGGAGCCACCACCGCGCATTGCATCTTCATCCCAGAGTCGTAGTAATAACATTTCATTAATCGGTTCATCAGGATTTAAGGGTTGATTAAGATAAATGGCGAGAAATTCTTGTGCTGCCTCTAGGTTGTCTTGTTTTAAGGCGATAAATGCTTGTAGCCATTTAACGGGGGTTCTTTCTACTTGTTTAAATTCATTGGGAAAACGTTCCAATGCTTGCTGAGCCATTTTTGCTTCGTTAGCACATAACCATGAAAAGGCTTCTTGACTAGCAAGTTCAATATCAATGGGAAATTTTTCTCGTGCTATTTGGGCGATTTTTGCAGCTTGTTGCCATTGTTCTTTTAGTTGTAATTGCAAGATTTGACCCAATACAATTCGTCGAGGTTCTACAGCATCTTTACCTTGTCCAGCTAGAATTTGTTCTATGGTTTGGATGTCTTGTTCAGCGGCACTTAAATAAAAAGCTAAATTAACAAGATATTCTCTTTTTCCAACAGGAATAGCTTGCATACCTTTTCTAAGCAGTTCAATCGCTTCTTGAGGACGTTCAGTACGGGCAAGCATTTCACTACAACTTTGGTAGAGATTAACAAGCCCTTTATCAGCCGGAATTTTGTTAATACCGTCGCGTAGCAAGTCAATCGCTTCGTCAATGCGATTATCACGGGCAAGCATTTCACTACAACTTTGGTAGAGAGAAAAAAGATTTTTATCAGCCGGAATTTTGTTAATACCGTCGCGTAGCAAGTCAATCGCTTCGTCAATGCGATTATCACGGGCAAGCATTTCACTACAACTTTGGTAGAGAGAAAAAAGATTTTTATCAGCCGGAATTTTGTGAATACCGTCGCGTAGCAAGTCAATCGCTTCTTTAATGCGATTAGCATTGGCTAATATTTCTCCTCCTTTTTGATAGAGAACAATAACCCCCATGTTCACTGGAATTTGTCGTATACCTTCTTTAACCACTGTTAACGCTTTATCAACACCATAAACTTCATTTTCCAGAACAACTCTTAATCTCCAAGTAGGTTCTGGTGCATGGCTACCGGTTGCTTTACGAAGATGTTGTAATGCTTTTTCGATATCACCTTGATAATGCCGCGCCTGATAGCATCGCGCCAAATGATATTCCCAGCCTTTAGAACCGCCATGCTCTAATAAACCAGACAATAGCGCAATGCGTTCATTAAGTTCCATTTCATTTTGAGGTGGGCGAGATGTGGATAAAATCGTTGTTCGTAAATATTGTTCAAAACTGGTAGAAATGGTTTGCAATACTTCTTCACGTCCAGCACGAACTAAATGAAAACGCGCTTCTACAAAATGACCACCCAATTCACCACCCGTCTTAACAACTTGTTCTGCTAAAAAATGCCGTGTGTAATAATCAGCCGCTAAAGAATGGGCACGGCGTAAAGCTTGTTCATTAAGACGATGCAACACAATCTCCCGTACCACCGGATTAAGAGAATACCAATCTTTGTGCAATTCGATTAAAAAACGATCTATTAATTCATTACGGCACTGGGCAACTTTAGCGGTGTTATCGGCCATTTTTTTAAACGCTTTTTGTTTGACCGATTTACGATAAACCACTATATTCTCTAAAAACAAGCGAGTTTCTTCATTGAGATGAACTAACGTCCGTTCTAATAATGCTTTTTCAAGATCATGTAACAAATCCGCCGAAATTTCCCGATCATCAACTGACCATAAATCGGGTATTGCTCCCAACAAATCATTCAATGGCTCTCGGCGCAAACATTCCACAAAAACACCCAAAGCACGCGGATTATAAGCCAACGCTTTAACCACTTCTTGACGATGTACTAAAGGAACTTCATCAGCCCGTTCTTTTTCCTCCAACAAATCCCCCAATAATTTTTCGGCTTCTGTAGGCATTAACCCGGATAAAGTACGCACTTTATGGTTTTCTAACCATTGCCCTCGCTCCATACTACGATTACAAAGCAATAATAAACGCCCCTGTTGCCGAGAGCGGCGGCCTAATTTTTCCAAAAAACCAGCAAATTTTTTAATCGGTATTGCCTTATTTGGCATCAAAGCCCGTTGAAACTCATCAATAATAATTAATACGGGATTTAAAAATAGAAATTGCTCAAATGTTTTTAATAAATCTTCTCCCTTATTAACCGCATCAGCTAATTGATGATGGTTATTCAATTCCAAATCACTCGCTAAATCCAATAATAAATCATCAATAGAATTCGTCTCCATCTCTGGCATGTCAACTTTGACAACCGTTGTATCTGTCACACCGATTGAATCCGACAAAGCGCGTGCCACCCGTGTTTTACCGACTCCCGAAAAACCTTCAATAAAACAAACATTTGGACCATCGCCCATCCATTCCTCACGCAACCACGTTAATAATTTGCGTTGATTTTGTCCCATTGCAATTTCAGGTGATTTTTTGGGTTTGGGCGGTGCTGTATTCCCAAGATTATTAGGATTTGCTTTGTTTTTAGAGGAATCGTTTTCTTTTTCTTCAAACAAGGATAACAAATCATCACGCTTGAGAAATTTTAAGGCTTCAGATAATTCGTGTAGCTTATGCTTTATTTTTAACCACTCCCAAATTCCTTGGCATTCACGTCCTTTTTCAAATTGCGAACGTTCATGTTGTGGAATTTCAAAATAGTCAACTAAATCTTGCCAATCTTTTCCCAATTGTTTGCAAAGCTCTATTTTGCTTTTACCAGAATACATGATTTAACAAAACCTCCATTTGTTTGTTTTTTCTATAACTACAAGAATTTAAAACCGTTAACTATTCTTCCAAAATAAATTTTGGACTCCAAGGATTTTCTGGTTCCAACGCTCCAGCGTTGGAATCCAGTTAAGGACGCTCCAGCGTCCTAATCAATTTAAGTATTTTGGAAAAAACGTGATCATCAAGTATCTGTATTCAACAGCTTAGTTAAATGTTGATAGCCCAAAGCATCCAATGCCTCTTTTAGTTTGTCCAATTCTTGGCGTTCTTCTAACCACTCCCAAATACCTTGACACTCGCGCCCCCGCTCAAATTGACGACGGTGATAAGTTGGAATTTCAAGGTGATCGGCTAAATCTTGCCAATTGGTAAGCCGTTGGCATAATTTGATTTTAGTTTTGCCTGACATCACAAATGCCTTTTTATCTGATGTAATAGGTTCGGTTTTCATCGTGGGACTACTTATTTGGAATTTCTCAAGTAATTTTTGTAGATGAGTCAGCCCTTGAGGATATTGTTCGATAAAATTAATGAGTTGTATTGCAGACTCGACAGAGGTTACTTTATCGACAGCGATATAACTCAAATCATAGTGATATTCGTTTTTCAAATAAAAACACACTTCATCAAACTGTGATTTGGACAGTTGTTTAAGAATTTCATATAACGCTGTGGTTTTTAAACTCATTTTCTCTTGGGTTGATGAAATATGTTGATAAGCTCGGTTTTTACAAATTTCCAATTTATCAGGCGAGCCATGTGCATTTAATTGCGGTTCAGGTAAATCTTTATCAGTCAGCCGTGTTTTTAAATGATTAAAAATAGTTTGAAGGGTTAACATTTCCCCAGCATTTTCAATCCCTTGTTCTAAAACAACCAACAATTCATGAGTAAAAGCCGTATTAAAGACATTTTCTGGTGCTTCATCTTTAGCGGTTTGATTAAACGGCGCAGCGGTAATAAAAAAAACCTGCTTACCTCCACTATCCACTCCCTCTTTTGCCATCGCACTAAAACAACAATCGAAAATAAAAATAATATTTTTAGCTTTGGCTTTTTTTATCACTAACCGAATTAAATGCGCTGAAGGCATTGCACCCGTGTATTCAGGTTCTCTAGGGTGTGTTTTTTTAGTGGCAAAATAAAAATTTTGTAAATGACGAATACCATGCCCTGCATAATAAACAATTATCGTATCCGAAACATGAGGAATAATCTCAATGATTTTTGAGGTAATTTCACTGGGATTATCCCTATCCAGCATCATACAAATTTTGTTTTTATCAATACCAACCACTTCAATGAGCAAGCGATTTAACTTTGCAACGTTACTTATTACATTAGGCAAATTTTCTAAACCGTCATTGTCAAACTCACTGGCTCCAATCAAAATAGCTTGGGTATTGTTTGGATCAATCCGCGTCATCATTTTTTCCTATGTGCTTTGCCTTTTATCTCGGCAAGTGCTGCTTGGATTTTAGCCTCGTTTTCGTCTACTTGTGGGTTTTTCAACGTGGGTTCTACTACAATCTCCCCCTGACTTTTTCGCCAACTGGCAACATTAATCGCAATATCAGCCAATGCAATCAGACTTGATGCAACCGTAATGAGAGTCGATGGATCAACTAATCCTCCCGCCATATCGCCTTTGGTGAGGGGGAGTTCTTTTCTCTCCACCATTAAGCCATCAATATTGGCCCGTTCTAGCCAATCCATCAAATCCAATAAAGTATCTTCATTGGCATCTTGCCCTTCTAAACGCAATTCTAATTCTATGCTCATAAAACAACTCTCTTTAAAAAGATTAAAAGTTATCCAAAATAAATTTTGGAAATAGAAAATTATTATTCCCTGCACAATGAGAATAAAAAAACAAACGAAGATAAATACTACCGTACAATTAAGTTTTCAACAACCTCGACTTTTAATCAACTGATTTCTGATTATAACAAATTTTGGGGACACCTACCTTTTTACCCCCCTAACCCCCCGTACACAGGGGGAAGTCCCAAAATAGAAAAATTAAAGCAAAGTGTCGAATGATGTTTGGTTCCCCCCCGTGTACGGGGGGTTAGGGGGGTGTCCCCAAAATTCGTTATAATCTGATTGTAACAGATTTTGGGGACACCTACCTTTTTACCCCCCTAACCCCCCGTACACAGGGGGAAGTCCCAAAATAGAAAAATTAAAGCAAAGTGTCGAATGATGTTTGGTTCCACCCGTGTACGGGGGGTTAGGGGGGTGTCCCCAAAATTCGTTATAATCAGTAAATTTTCACATCATAAAATTTTGAAATATGATATAATTATTAAAAGGAATAAGTCATTGTGGCAAGGAATTTACTTTAGTATATCGTCAAAGGTGATAATAAAAAGATGATAATAAAAAAGTGAAAAACCATAATGAAACAGTGGTTTTTAGAAGGCCAAAACACCATAAAAATTCTTATAAACAATGGTTAAAAAACAATATACCTCCCCAAGTCGTTTTTGAAATCCGTTCTCCATAAATAGATACACAAAAGTTTTTGAATTTTTTATAAAGTTTTAAAGTATCTTCTCTAAATTTGATGGAAAAAACCTGACAGGTTTCCAAAACCTGTCAGGTTTGGGTAAGTTTGCCCACACTTTTTGAGGAGATACGTTTTAAATTTCCTTAACACTCAAACAACCTGAGAGATAACTACAACTATGAAATCTTCTTCCACTCTTTCTGTTCATCAACTTAAACCGTTCGGAGCAAAGTTGACTAACGTTGATCTTGACAACCCTGAACAACGCGACAGCATCAAAAAGCTCCTTTATGAGAATGGGGTGCTGCTCATACCAGCTGACAGAGGAGCCTGTGCTGGTAGTGATCCAATTAGCACTAATGAACACATGTTGCAGCTTGCGAAAATTTTTGGTGAGATAGAGAACTATCACCCAGTTATGGAGAGTGAAGATACTGCTGGTAAGGTACAGATTCTGGAGACTATGGGAAACACTGGAATTCCAGCTGATTCCTTTTTTTTCCATTCAGATATGAGCTGGCGGGCAGATCCCACACGTGCCTGCGTACTTCGTGCGAGTATCGTGCCTCCTAGTGGTGGCAACACCCGCTTTCGGAGTGCTAATACGATGTACCGCCGTTTATCAAAGGATATCCAAAAACAACTGCATAATCTTGATGCTTTACACTCGTTGAAAGTCGGTTATGCACGAGTGAATCGACCAAATGCAGTGCAGGACGATGTGCAGTCTATTCACCCAGCAATCATAAAACACCCTGATACGGATGTCCCACTTCTCTATCTTAACCCGAACTTCACTATAGCACTGGTTGGAATGCCAGAACAGGAAAGTGCTGAGCTTTTACAGCACATATTCAAGGAAATTGACTTTACAGATGACGATACACTATCACACTCTTGGGTTCCCGGCGATGTTGCAGTGTGGGACAACTTTGGGGTGCAACACCAAGCAATGGCAGATTATCAGGGCTTGCGCCGAATGAATCGGGTAGCGATACGTGACCCACACCTGCGAATAGATCGGTATGTAGGGGAGAATACTCAACAGGGGAGTATTACTTGAGTAAGCAAAAGGACAAGGAGACTGGCTGCAACAAGTGGGAGGAACATGACGAAAAAGAATCGAATCAATTAGCCACCCATTACAACGAGGCACGCTGTCCCTTCGGGTTGCGCGAAATCATGGGCTTTGTCCGTGCGGGAGACGTGGTGTTAGACGGCGGTTGTGGGACAGGATTGCACACACAACATTTAGCGGTGGTGGCAGATCGAGTGGTGGGGATTGATTCTGATGTCGCACGCATCAAACTTGCACAGGAACGTTGCCATGACTTGGAGAACACATACTTCGAGGTAGCTTCCATCACGCAGCTTCCTTTCGAGAACGATTCCTTTGATGTTGTGTTACTAGCGCAAGTACTCCATCACCTTGGAAAAGAGGAAGTGCATGTGCTTGACGTTTTGCACCGGGAATGTAGGCAAGCTCTCGTAGAAGCAAAGCGTGTGTTGCGAACCAACGGACGACTCATACTTGTCACTACCACCCGTGAACAACGGCGTGTAGCGTACTGGCATTTTAACCTATTCCCACAATCAGCGTGGAAACGGTTGGATTCGGTTTGGTCGCTAACGGAAGGTTCATGGTTCAAGGAGATGATGCACCAACTAGAGTTTGTGGAGATCGGTAACGCGATCCCATCGGAATCACACTGGTTCGATGTACAAGCTGAACTGATGGTGCAGCGTAGCTTAAATCCAGGATGGCGATCAACAGACGCGGCATTCGGGTTGCTAACACCCGCCGAGCTGAGCGAGTTCATCGCTCAAGTTGAGACAGTACTGGCGGATGGAACTGCAAGTGAATTGAGCAATGCAGCACATGCAGGGCGTACTTCACACGGAGAAGCTACTGTACGTGCTTATGAGGTGTCGACGAGGAAGCAGTAAATATAAAGTAAACGATTGCCTAAAAAGGCCACTGGTTCAATTCAACGTAATCTTCATGGCAAGATATGCTTTCATTGCATTGATAAACAAGGCTAATGGCTGATTTTTGAACCCATATTTTAACTTATTGATTTTTATATATTTTACATAGAACTGAACCAGTTTCCAAATGTTGGGGCAAACCTGACAGGTTTCTAAAACCTGTCAGGTTTAGTTGTTGAAGTTATTTTGTACACGTTCCTTAGCCGAAATTTCCTAACAACGATTCAAAGTACGATCCTAACTATTCATTATTTTTATCATGTTCGAGTTTTTTGACATTCATCGCATAACCGACTCCCGCCCAAAGTCCAATTTGATTAATTAAAATTGTAGACACCAAGCCAAGATGGAACAAAAAAACACCTCCAACAATAAATGGAAATGGTATAACACTAATAATAAGACAGTTTCGCAACTTATAATCTAAATCTTTTGCAAGATCGAATAGTTGACATAAATTAGATAATTCACCATCCATTAAAACCACTTGAGCCATATCTGTCGCAATAGAACTGGCACCATGGAGAGAGATAGACATATTCGCTTTTTTTATAGCAATGCTATCATTAACGCCATCGCCGATAAAACAGACGGATTTTCCCTTTTTTTGTAATTCTTCGACAATTTTAGCTTTATTTTCAGGCATAACGTCATAGAAAAAGCTATCCATACCCAATTCATTGGCTAATTTTTGGGTAGGTTGCTTATGATCTCCTGAAACGATGGCAAGATGTTTGATGCCACGTTGCCGTAAACCGTTTATAATTTTTTTGACTTCTGGGCGTAGAGAAGATTGTATTTCAATGATGCCAGCAAATTGATGATCAATAGCAACCATTATTAGCGAATGGCCTTGGTTAAAGGAATGTTTCATCTCTTCTTCTATGATTTTAGGAACGGAAATACCTTCTAATACCATAAAACGAGTACTCCCTACTTGTATGATCTTATTCTCAATGCTCACAGTGATGCCGTAACCAATTTGGTAGTTAGAATTTTCTACCTTGGGTAGGCTTAAATTGGATTCCTCAGATTTTTTAAGGATAGCTCTGGCAATGGGATGGGTTAATTTACCTTCAGCCGCTGCTGTATAAGTCAATATTTCATCTTCTGTGTAGTGGTCATTATACAAAATAATTCGGCCAACTTCAGGCTCTTCTCTTGTCAAAGTGCCTGTTTTATCAAAAAGGATGGTATCTATTTTACTCAATAATTCGAGAGATCGTCCATCTTTGATAAGAATACCTTGTTGGAAGGCTAAAGTGAGATGGTTAAGCGTTTGAAGTGGACCAATGAGTCTAATACGGTATCCAAAATTACCATTAAGAATAGCAGAAGCACCAATCGGACCAACAGCTAATAATGCAGCACTGGTTATTCCTAATTGAAGTAAAATTTCCTGATTAGCCCATTCTTCTCCTTTCAACTGCACTCCCATTTTAAAATCAACAGTACGATTCAAAATGTCGCTTATCTTTGCTATGTTTGTTTCTTTACCCGTTTTTTTCACTTTCACATAGAGTTTATTAGTCATCATTACCATTGTAGCAGCGAATACCTGATCACCCACATTTTTTTCTACGGGTTGTGATTCCCCTGTTAAAGCATGTTGATCAATAATTGCTATACCTTCAACGATAATGCCATCGACTGGTACAACGTCACCCGTACTCACAACCACAATATCATTGATATGAAGGGTTTCCAGTGGCATCTCTATTTCAACTTCATTTTTTAAAACCCATACCTTACGTGGTTGTTGTTCAAATAGATTAATGAGCATCTTTTTAGATTGACTTAAGACTTTAGCTTTAACTTTCCCCTCCAGATGATAATACATGTTGATAAAACCGGTGGCAAAGTATTGATGTGTTGCGATAGCAGAGATAAAAGCCATTGCAGTCAGTACATTTGAGTCAATTTTTCGATCCTTAATCAGTGCTTTTTCTGACTCTCTCATATAAGGGAAACTATAGATATATAAGCCAATACTCAGAAGTGCTAGGTTTGGATAAAAAAATTGTGTGAGAGTTGATATACCTAGTGAAAAGAGGCTTACTTTGAATTGACGTTCACGCACTTTATCAGTTGTTTCATTAACTAATTGTTCTGTTTTTGGGGAGGGTTGAAGTGTATCACTTTCTTTAGCAACAATAATATTGTTAAGTGTTTCTTTTTGACGATGCTTTTTGAAAAGCCTTATTCCAACATTGTTAAGTGTTTTTTTTTGACGATGTTTCTCGAAAAGCCTCATTCCAACATAGGCCGATAAAAAAATGCCCACTTTTGTTAACATTAAAT
Source organism: Candidatus Parabeggiatoa sp. HSG14 (assembly GCA_030378085.1). Taxonomy (GTDB): domain Bacteria; phylum Pseudomonadota; class Gammaproteobacteria; order Beggiatoales; family Beggiatoaceae; genus Parabeggiatoa. The sequence continues at coordinate 5,532 of JAUCGK010000052.1, read as the reverse complement.
GTAGTCCAATTAAATAATTGGTCGCTAAGAGCGCAACCCATCGCAAAATAAATTTGAAACGAAAGTAGAGACACACGGCAGTGTGTCTCTACTTTTGGAAGTAACATCAGTTATTTAGCTGGTTTTTCGGCAATAACTAAAGCAAGTTGTGTTGGTAGTGGAATTTGTTTTACATTTACAAATCCAGTACCTTTAAGCCAAGAAGCAACTTCATCTCCAGAACGATCACCCGCGTTAGGATTGAATCCAACGAGTAGATATAAATCCATCATGGTATCTAAAAACTGTCGTGTGGGTTTATGATCAATTCGCATAAAATCTTGTACGATAATAAGTCCACCCGGTAATAGTGCATTATAAGCACGAAGGAATACATGACGGTTTTCTTCCTCAGAAAGAAGAACTATCACGCCAGAAATAAGCACCGCGTCATAATCACTATCTAACTCAATCGTATTAAAATCTCCCTCCAAGAGAGTAATCCTATCGGTTAAATCATGTTCGGCTACAATTTTGCGAGCTATATCTAGCGGTTCAGTTTGATCAATAACAACACTCTTCAATTGGGGATTAGCAGCACATAAAGCGATGCTATAACTGCCCGTTCCTCCGCCTAAATCTAGTAGCTTTTGCTTACCCTTGAGATCAACATTTTCAACCAGCTTTTCACCTTGTCCCATCATTGCACGATTGTGCTGTGCTTTCATGTAATCCGTCCAATATGTGGGTGCATCTGTGAAATCATTTTCAAAAGGGAGTTCTGTCCGTCCTTCGAGGAGTAATGTATCTAATTTTCCCCAAGTATACCAATAATTAGTAATATGACACACATAATCACCAAGGTATTTTGGCTGATGAGGAATAAGAAATTCATTCGATAGTGCCGAATTGGTAAATTCATCCCCTTCTTTTTCCAAAAGTCCTAAAATAGCACAAGCATCAAGAAATGCTTGAATAAAACGAGGATTATTCGCCTTAATGTGTTGTGAAACTTCTGTCGCTGAAAAAGCATGTTTTTCTAGCAAGTTAAACAAATTAAGTTTAACACCTGCTCTTATAACAGCAGAATTCCAGAAATTTAAAGTAAGATCGTAGATTTTATCTGCCATATATTTCTCCGAATTTTATCTCGTTTCCATCAGCAGGGAATGCGTACCCTGAGCTATTGAGTCTTTTTCAAAATCCAATAATGTTGATTCGGATTGTTAAATATAATTTTATAAGTTTGTATGTAGCCTTGATCGATAATATCAAAATTGGCTTTTAAGAACCATTCATTATATAGATTCGCATTGTTTCTAAAAATAGCTGGATTTTGGCTTTTGCTAGGCACACGGCCCTCAAAATTGGTTTTGATACCTTCTCTGAAAAAAGCAATGCTTCCTTTTTTCAACCAATTGTGAATTTTACCAAGCAAAATTTCAACTTCTTGATCTTCCAAATATTGTAGAATCCAGTTTCCAAAAATCAAGTCTATTTCGCCATTGTTAAAGGAAGTCAACATGATGTTTTGCGCCAGATATTCCACATGAGTTAAATGTTTATGTGATTCTTTTGCTTTGTTGATATTTCCCTCAGAAAAATCAATTTGAATAACCGAGTCAAAATGAGCGGAAAAATAGTTAATAAAACGCCCTATGCCTGATGCTACATCTACAATGACATTTCTTTGTTTTAGCAGCGGCAAAATCTTATTATCCAACAAAGCGAGTGTTTCGTATTTTTCAACTAGAGTAACAATGGTTTTGATTATTCGATCAATTGCTTGCCGATATTTGGCAATTTCTATTTCAACACCGGTGTTTTTTAAGTTATTGAGAATTTGATGAAGTTCTTTGGAAAGTTTCATGACTTCATTATAGGGGCTGGGGTTAAATTTGTCCCACTTTTCTTGCTGCTTAAGAGTTTTGATAAGTGCTGAATTTATGTTGTCATCAGATGATAACAGTTCAATAATCCGGTCAGTATACAAGCCAAAGTTCTCCACATTCAGGGGAGTGCCAGTGGTTGTCATATCAATATCACTTTTTTCCTTCGTTTCCCAAATGACTTGTTTATTAATTTCTTTCATTTTACACTATATTTTCACATTATAACGAATTTTGGGGACACCCCCCTAACCCCCCGTACACAGGGGGAAGTCCCAAAATAGAAAAATTAAAGCAAAGTGTCGAATGATGTTTGGTTCCACTTACACTATATTTTCACATTATAACGAATTTTGGGGACACCCCCCTAACCCCCCGTACACAGGGGGAAGTCCCAAAATAGAAAAATTAAAGCAAAGTGTCGAATGATGTTTGGTTCCACCCGTGTACGGGGGGTTAGGGGGGTATGGTGTCCCCAAAATCTGTTACAATCAGATTATAACGAATTTTGGGGACACCCCCCTACCCCCCGTACACAGGGGGAAGTCCCAAAATAAAAAATTAAAGCAAAGTGTCGAATGATGTTTGGTTCCACCCGTGTACGGGGGGTTAGGGGGGGTGTCCCCAAAATCTGTTACAATCAGTATATTTTTAGTGATATTTTTCCCGAAATCGCAGCATAAAATCTTGTAAAGCATAAACACCTTCCATTGGCATAGGATTGAAAAAAGAAGCCCGTATTCCACCAAGTGATCGGTGTCCTTGTAAACCAACTAAGCCTTCTTCAGCACCTTCTGCAATGAATTTTTGGGTCAGTTCAGCTGTTGGTAAATTAAAGACAATATTGATTAAAGAACGACTATCAGGTTTAGCATGTGGTTTATAAAAGTCAGCGTTTTTATCAAGTAATTCATAGATAATGGCAGATCGACGTTGAGCTAACTTATTCATTTCTTCTAATCCACCAATATCTTCAATTAACCAACGTGTCATCAACATAACTGTGTAAATAGCAAAGGTTGGGGAAGTATTGTAGATGGAACATTTTTCAACATGAGGACGATAATCAAGCATAGTGTGAATATTGTCTGGAACATCTTGCAAAAAATCATCACGAACAATGACAATTGTGACTCCAGCAATTCCAGCGTTTTTTTGTGCATGTGCAGAAATCAGTGCATACTTAGTTACATCAATTGGTTTGCTAATAAAATCAGAACACATATCACAGACGAGTGGAATATTACCAACATCAGGCTTCATTGGAAATTGAATTCCTTCCACTGTTTCATTAGTGGTATAGTAAACATAGGCGGCATCAGAGTCAAACTGAAGTTCATATTGTTTGGGGACTCTTGTAAAACCTTCCTTACTACCATCCCAAATAATATTGACTTGACCTTCTCTACGAGCGTCCTTGATTGCCTTTTTACTCCAATAACCGGTGACGATATAATTTGCCGGACGATTTCTGTTTCGCAAGAAATTAATAGGAATCATGGAGAATTGTAAGCTTTCTCCACCTTGTAAAAACAATATATGGTAATTGTCCGGAATATTCATCAATTGGCGTAAGTTATTTTCTGTTTGAGCAATAATATTCCTAAAGGTTTGTGAACGGTGACTAATTTCAAAAATGGAAAGCCCTGTGTTTTCATATTCCAGCAAATCTTTCCTAACCTCTTCAATTACACGAGAGGGATAGATTGCCATACCACCAAAAAAATTGTATACATTTCTTTTCATAACTATACTATCTTCAAAAAATAAATGAGTTAGGAATGAGGATTCAATAAAATACGAAAGTTGAAACCTGACAGGTTTTAGAAACCTGTCAGGTTTAATTGTCAAAGTTATTTTATGCACGTTCCTAATGTTATTTATTTGTTGTAAAAGGAGTCCAAGATTTATCTTGGAAATTTACCAAACTAAAGTTTGGACTCCTTATTTTACCGTCCTTTACGCAGCATTTTTTTGGTATCTGGTCCAAGGGGTAAGCTGTAATCATAAGAGCTTAAAATAATACCATCTCGAACACGAAGCAATTTTGCTGTCACATAGACAGTTTCTTTGCTGGCACCATAAGTGCCAACAACGACAGAATACGCATCATGTTTGGAACTGATTTCGTATACTTCTCTTGATAACAAAAATTCGCCTGTCTGCGCCCGAACAAAGACGGAATCAGTACGCAACTTCATTTCAATTACTTTATAATTATGTTGAGCAAGACGTGAGCTTATTTGTTCAGCAATCATCCGTCCAAAAGTAGAAGATTGCTGTAAATTATCAACATTGACAAAACTGGCCACTAAAATGGGTTGCTTCCTAAAAAACTTATCTTCAACCCCATTTAAAAGTCCATCAGCAGCTCCGTAGCTCGCATGAACCAAATCTTTGTCTTTAACGGTGTGTGTACATCCTGCCATTAGCACACAGAGTAGGCTTGCGTAAAGTAAAGTGAATATTGATTTCATCATTGATTAACTACCCTGTAAGTTTTGGCCAAGTTTTCGTATTCGTAGTGATCATAATCGCCTTCATTGATGTAGTAAATACGAGAATCTCCAAAAACGTATTGTTGACCCATTATCATTGATGTGGTGATAATGACTTCTGTATTGGTTTCACCTGGCAAATAGTAATCTAAAGCAGAATCGACATCAGCTGCTAAAAGAAAAGGAACAGCCGCTAATCCTGGGTATGTCCAATGTTCGATGGCTTGATCAACCATCCACACTCCGCCGCCTAAGAGCGTAAACATCCCAGGTGGTAGATAAGTCAAACGACGATCTTTATGGTGAACCACTTGCATATCATACTCAACGACAAGCATTTTGTTACTGTGGTCGTTTCTGTTTAAAACCACCAATCCTTGTTGTACCAATTTGGTAGTCAGCAAACTATAAAAAGCTTTACCAAAAGGATTTCTTTCTTGCCCCTCCCTGGTTTTGATAAACAAAGAGGGTTTTGCTGTTGCATCAGGAAAAGTAACATCCAAAGTCATTTTTACTCGTTTAGAAACTTGACCAGCCAAGATATTCCAATGATGGGCAGCCTGCATTTTTTGTTGGCCCGTTGTGGAATAAGAAATCGCAACGGGTATGGGCCTATGGGTGCAACCTGCTAATACTAGCAGGGTAACGATTGTGATTAGCAAATACCTTTTCATTATGAAGTCTTCCGGTTTGCGTGGTAAGAAACTGTTCAATAAAATAATTTACCCAAGAATTTTGATTTAAGAATTTTATTCATTATCCATTGAGTATATTATTTTTTGGATAGCCTCTCATCGTGATTTAATAAAGGTAAGTATACAAACGTTTTTTAACATGTTTTTGGAGTCTATAGCAAATGCTTTGGAAAAAATGTTAAAAAATGGTAACTACTCTGGCTTGAAATAAATCTCAAAACTAACAGCTAAAGCGGGCTAAAGCTCGCTAATTCAATTAGTCTTTTTTAGGAAACTTAAGTTTTTTACGTATTCTATCAAAATTTTTTGGTATCTCTCAATGTAGGGTGGGTAGAGCGGGAGCGAAACCCACCGTTACGTTGAAAAGTTGAAAAATGGTGGGTTTCCACTTCGTTCCTACCCACCCTACATTTTTTTACCTCTAAATTTTAATTAAGATACCTTTCAACCTGAAAATTTATTTCAAAGTTG
>JAUCGK010000520.1 GCA_030378085.1 Candidatus Parabeggiatoa sp. HSG14 | reverse complement strand
AGGGGGAAGTCCCAAAATAGAAAAATTAAAGCAAAGTGTCAAATGATGTTTGGTTCCACCCGTGTACGGGGGGTTAGGGGGGTGTCCCTAAAATTATTTGAAGTACAGTGCGTAACATCAGTTAATAGCATGAAGCATAATGTTTTGAATTTTCCTTATAGTTGTATTTAAGGTTTCTTTCTCAAAAACTTAAAATTTGGTTCTTTTATATTCGATGTAATTATAATAGCAGTCCTTCATAGGTGTTCGGTATTTATTTAAGTAATTGATTTTATTAAATATATTATCGTTCCCAAGTTTTACTTGGGAACGCACTGCCCAAGAAGCTTCGCTTCGAGAAAAACCAAAAGAATCGCTCAATCTCAAAAAACTTCCAATGAAACAACCTTGTCGAAGCAAAGCTTCTGGGCAGTGCGTTCCCAAATAAAATTTGGGAACGATAAAAATCCCGAACACCTATGAGCAGTCTTTGTAGTTGTTATCTCCCTTAATAATTTTTGTGGTAGTCCTGCATAAAGTAGTGGTAGCAGTTTAAAACCATAATGAAATTAATCTCTTAAAAAATTTACCACTACTTTGTGCAAGACTATCCTTGCTTTAATCCTGACGGCTTTTCACTTTTCACTTTTCACATCCAACCAATCTCGCAGTTTATCTCCCAAAATATTCACTGATAACACAATTAGTAGTAAAGCAAGCCCTGGGGCTAAAACGATATGGGGAGCAACCAGCATATAACCGGTGCCATCACGTATCATACTCCCCCATGAAGCAGCAGGCGGTTGTACGCCTAATCCCAAAAATGATAATCCCGCTTCTGCAATGACGATACCCGCAATGCCAAATGTCGCTTCAATAATAAGCGGAGCTAATAATAAAGGCATAATGTGATAGCGCAAAATACGTGGTGTTCTTGCGCCCAAAGCTAAAGCGGCTAAAACATGTTCTCGGTGTTTTAGCGATAAAGTCTGAGCGCGTGCTAATCGGGCAAAACCTACCCAGCCAACGACTGAAAGGGCAAAGACTACATTTTCAATGCCTGGTCCTAAAATACCAGATAAGGCAATCGCCAATAAAATACCAGGAAAGGCTAAAAAGACATCCATCAAACGGACAATAAACAAATCAACATATCCCCCAAACCAACCGCTGATTGTTCCAATCAAAGTACCCACTGTTAATGATACAAGGATGACCCAAAATGCAACGAGAAATGAAGTCCTTGCGCCCATAATTAAACGGTCTAAAATAGGACGACCTAAATCGTCATAGCCTAGCCATGCTGATAACGATGGGGATTCTAAGATATTGGGTAAGGTGATATGGGTAGGTTCTAAAGGAAGCCAAGGCCCTAAAATAGCTAACAATAGCCACACGATTAAAACACTTAAAGGAATAATAATTTGATATTTAAACACTGTAACGCACCCGTGGATCTAACCAACCATAGAGTATATCGGTGAAAGTGTTTACCAACACATAACTTAAACTAATTAACAAAATACAGGCTTGCACCACTGGATAATCGCGCCGTTGAATGGATTCAATGGTTAATTGTCCAATGCCAGGCCATGCAAAAATAATTTCTGTAATAACAGCCCCACCAAGCAAAGTACCCAATTGTAATCCAAGTATTGTGATGATAGGCAAAGAGGCATTGCGTAGTGCGTGATGGATAACTATTGCTGATTCACGCAAACCTTTCGCACGAGCGGTGCGGATATAGTCCTCACTCAATACTTCTAACAATGTTGCTCGTATCATACGCGCTAAAATAGCGGCTAATGCTGTGCCTAATGTGATGGCAGGTAATATCAGTGATAAAATATTTTCTCGACCACTGACAGGTAACCAACCCAACATAAGAGAAAAGAGGAGTATTAACATAGGCCCTAACCAAAAATTCGGGATAGAGACACCTAACAAAGAAAATACCATTGCACTGTTATCCCATACCGTATCTTTACGCAATGCCGCAATGCTACCCAACGGTAATGCCAAAAGTATCGCGACTAATAAGCCCGCCGTTGCCAATTCTAAAGTAGCAGGAAAGCGTTCTAACAACATATCGAAAATGGGTTCTTTGGAATATAAAGAATGGCCTAAATCACCTTGTAACAAATTTTGCATATAGGTAAACCATTGTGTCAATAAAGGTTCGTTTAAACCTAATGCTTGGCGTAATGCTTCTAAATCAGTTGGCGTTGCCGTTTCGCCGAGCATGGCTTGTACGGGATCGCCGGGGACAAGGTGAATAAGTAAAAAGACGAGCGTGACTACACCCAGTATAACAATCAGGGTACTCAGTAAGCGGGAAAGTAAAAAGGACAACATTTTGGATTTTTATAAGGAATGAGTTTTTAGAATTGTGTAGAGAAAACGGAGTCCAAACTTTTAGTTTGGCAATCTTCCAAAATAAATTTTGGACTCCATGAAACCGTTTATGATTATGATTTAGATTTAACCCATAAAATCTAATGGTGGCACAATTCTTCTTTTGTTAAGTCAAAATCATTTGCATCTAAGTGTCCCATAAACCGTTTATTTTTCTCACTTTTTGGCATAAGACTAAATCGCCGCCAAAGCTCTAACCGCCAATTTTTTTCACAATCAGCTAATAACGTTGTTAAGGTGAATCCTTCCTTATGCGGATCCATTGGCAAAGGTGGCATCGTCACTATCAGTTTTTTATCGCAAATTTTGCTATTGCCAGGATAACAAGATTTATCTTTTGCCGTTTTAATCGTCAAGAAATACTCTGAACTAGGTTCTGTATTAGGTAAAGTGAGTGAAAAATTGGCAGTTTCTGTGATTTCCTGCACAACCATTTCACCGATGGCATTTTTAACTTCAAGTTGATACGGTGGTTGCCCCCCATACCAAAAAAGCGGAACAACCTCGTTACGAGAAAACAGATAAAACGGATGATCTGAGTTTTCATTGTTAGCAAGGGGGGTAAAAATAGGGTGGAATTTACCCGCCTTACTTTCTTGCCAATTTTCTTCCTTACTTGGTTGATTGGATGGCTCAAGAATGGTTAATTTTTCATACAACGACTTGATTTTATGGTTTTTACACCATTTACCGCAGGGTTCTACCAATTTTATCACCTTGTGTCGTTCACCAGCCACCAGTATTTTTTTGAGTGGTTCTTCACTGTGATAATTTATCTCAAGATGTGGAATAGATTTAGGTACAATGACGACATCACCAGCACATAAATCCCGATTATGTTGACTTGCCCACTGGTGTTCCTTTGCCTTGATTGATCTCAAAATGCCAACTTTATCAATGACAGAAGTCATCTGAATTCTGGCAACAATGGAACACTCAAACGTATGAAACGCATGAGCTGGGGAAATGCTGGCTCCTAAACTAAAACACAAAAGAGAAGCGCGAACAATGTGTTGTTGATTAAGCATAAGTTATCCTATCTTTAAAAATATTCTACTATAGTTTTTCACATAAATAATTTCACACACCAAACCTGACAAGTTTTAGAAACCTGTCTTCGAGGTTAAAGTTTTTGCACGCAAAAACTGTAACCTCGAAGGTTGTTTGAAGTTATTTTTCTGAATGTCT
>JAUCGK010000365.1 GCA_030378085.1 Candidatus Parabeggiatoa sp. HSG14 | reverse complement strand
AACCAAACATCATTTGACACTTTGCTTTAATTTTTCTATTTTGGGACTTCCCCCTGTGTACGGGGGGTTAGGGGGGTGTCCTCAATTTTGCACTCCAGTTTGGAAGCTATCTGCGTAACATCAGTTAGATAACTCCAAGTTAAATTACTTTTTCTCTCTTTGTATAGAGACTTTCCGCAGTTTGATTTTTATTTTATCTCATTATCTATGAGCTTTTTTAAAAAGGGCAAAATTGAATGAAAAGCAATCTCATGTCCCTTGACACTGGGATATTGATTAAAGGGAGAAACCCATAAATCGGGACCTTATAATCTTGACAATTATAAGGGCAGTAGAGACACACGGCGGCCGTGTGTCTCTACTAGATTAAAATTAAACACTTCCAAACCTCGAAAGGACTCCAAGGCTTAACTTAATGGCATTGACGCTGGCGCATTGGAACAAGGGACTAAGTAGTTACCTCTTTTTAAACAATAATTTTTAACTAAACTATTCACAACTCTTAGTGTTGCCACAGTTTAATGGTTTTATCTTCACTGCCTGACGCAAGGGTACTGCCATCTGGTTTAAAAACCACTGATAAAACATGACCCCAATGTCCTTCCAAAGTCTCAAGAAGTGTGCCTGTTTCCACATTCCACAACTTGATGGTTTTATCTAAGCTACTTGACGCAAGAATAGTTCCGTCTGGACTAAAAGCAACTGACATAACCGCTGAACGATGTCCCCTTAAAACACGAGGTCTTTTGCGGGATTTTTTGCCAAATTTTTTGCTCATAGCGACATTCCATATTCGGACGGTTCGATCTAGACTACCCGATGCTAAAAGAGAGCCATCAGGGCTAAAGGCAACCGTGTTTAACCATCCTCTATGTCCCCTTAAGGTTCGTAATTTTTTGCCCGTCTCTACTTCCCATAGTTTAAGCGTTCTGTCCCAACTTGCAGAAGCGAGAATAGTACCATCATGATTAAAGGCAATATAAGGAACATTGCGCGTATGTCCTTTTAATATCCGTATTTTTTGACCCGTTTTCGTCTTCCAAAAAATAATTTTTCTATCCCAACTGGCGGACGCAAACGTTTTTCCATCAGGATGGAAATCGATACAAGTTACAGAATTATCATGTCCGTGCAAAGTACGCAATTTTTTACCTGTCCTTACTTTCCACATTTTGATGATTTTATCTTCACCTCCTGATACTAAGATTTTTCCATTAGGGCTAAAAGCAACGGAGGTTACCCAAAAATCATGTGCGTTTAAGGTATGACGTACACGCCCTGTTTCAGCATCCCATAGTTTGATAGTTTCATCTTCACTACCAGAGGCAAGGATATGACCATCGGGACTATAGGCAATTGAGGTAATATTGCGTTTATGCCCTTGTAGAGTGCGAAATACCTTTTTAGGCAAAGGAGATGGCGTTGTTGAAAATTCCGTATAGGAAGAATATCTAGCCGCCAAGACATATTGCCCTCCTCCAAAACTTAAATAAATTGTTAAAGCAGAATAAATGATAACAGAAAAAAATTTGGTATATTTCATAGTAATTTCCCCATTAAGTAAATGAAGAATGAATATAATAAAAAAATAGATGAATTACAAAATTAAGGTATTATACAACAAAAGGTAAAACCTAGAAAATTCTCCTATAGTTTTTCACATAAATAATTTCACATACCAAACCTGACAGGTTTTAGAAATCTGTCTTCGAGGTTATTTTTCTGAAAGTCTATAGCTCCAATTTTGTTAAAGGTGAAACCATAAAGTTTCCTACTTTACCTAACAAAAGGAGTTTAGGGAGGATTTATTTTTTCCAAGTCTTTTCATTAAATTTATTTATCTAAAAACAATACCTTCGCCAATTATCCTACTAAATAAGAGGGGTATTATGTGATATTAATTAAATTTCAACCAGTTACCTTATTTTTAAAGCCGATTAAATTTGTTTTAAATCTTGTTGATTTTTAAGCGTTTTTTAAATAATTGAGTTTAACACGCAAGTTTTTTGGCAAGGTATTATAAAAACACAGTAGCAATAAATCAGTTCTTAATAACAAATCAGGTATCTTCTCTAAATTCTGTGGATAAAAACCTGACAGGTTTCCAAAACCTATCAGGTTTGGGCGAGTTTACCCACATTTTTTGAGAAAATAACAAATCAGTTTATGTTGTCCAAGTTGCCCAATTTTCTAAAAAACTATACAAGTAAAGTTTCTTCTTATTATAAACATTTAAGTTAATTAAAGTTTTAATATTGATTTTAAGATAAATTTTTGAAGATATTCTTTATAAAACTTTAAAAAATTATAAATTGTGAACTACATAATTATTAATACGAATTATGAATTATGAATTTATGAATAATTCACTTAACAATCCAATAATCGTTAGGTTGTTTTTTTAACATACGACTAGCTTGTAGCGATTGTGGCAAAGGCCCATGTCATTTTGACTTCAGTAAGAAATATTTTTTTTTAAGTAAAATTTCGATGTCCATCGAAGTGACATAAAAATCCAGTTTTCAGATAGACACTACTTAATGCCCACCTGTAAAAGGCACAAAAGTAACCGGCAATATATTGCGAGTCGTAATTTCACCTTTATTGTCTTTTGTTACGAGTGTCAAATACTGAATAGAAAAATGTTCGCCTACTGGAATAATTATCTTGCCACCAGGTTTGAGTTGTTTAATAAGCGGTGGGGGAATATGAGTTGTGGCTGCCGTAACAATAATATCATTGAACGGTGCATGTTCTTCCCAGCCATGATAACCATCACCGACTTTAACTTCAACGTTTTTATAACCAAGTCTTGCTAAGCGTTTCTTAGCCTTATTTCCTAATTCTTCAATAATTTCAATGCTATATATTTTATCCACCAATTCTGACAGTATTGCAGCTTGATAGCCAGAACCTGTGCCTATCTCCAACACCACATCGCTAAATTTTATCTCTAAAATATCCGTCATTAAAGCAACAATGTAAGGTTGAGAAATAGTTTGTCCGTAGCCAATGGGTAATGGGCGGTTATCATAAGCGTAAGGGTTTTGACTATCAGGCACAAATTCATGCCGGGGGACTTTTGCCATGACATCCATCACTCGTTGTTCAAAACGACTTTTACCTGTTTCTGTTGATGTTGCCTGTGCCATTTGATTGATAGAGTTAATCATATTTTGCCTCAATGTCTGGTAGTTATCGCTCGCCCACGCAATATTTGTCAACAGCAAAATCGCTAAAAATGACAGTAACTCTCGTTGAACAAAGCTATTAAAGATTTTAAGGGATAAACTTGTCCAAACCTGACAGGTTTCCAAAACCTGTCAGGTTTTTTCCACAGAATTTAAAGAAGATACGATAAATTTATAAATCATCTCATTTTTTGTATTATAACAATATGAATGTATGAATAAAGGATTGTAATACTTTCATTTAAAATATATACGCTAAAAAATAATCAACTTTTTTTCTGAATAACTGATGTTACGCAGATAGCTTTCAAACTGGAGTGCAAAATTGAGGACACCCCCCTAACCCCCCGTACACAGGGGGAAGTCCCAAAATAGAAAAAGCAAAGTGTCAAATGATGTTTGGTTC
>JAUCGK010000364.1 GCA_030378085.1 Candidatus Parabeggiatoa sp. HSG14 | reverse complement strand
AACCAAACATCATTTGACACTTTGCTTTAATTTTTCTATTTTGGGACTTCCCCCTGTGTACGGGGGGTTAGGGGGGTGTCCTCAATTTTGCACTCCAGTTTGAAAGCTATCTGCGTAACATCAGTAAATAATTTCACACACCAAACCTGACACGTTTTAGAAACCTGTCTTCGAGGTTAAAGTTTTTGCGCGCAAAAACTTTAACCTCGAAGGTTTTTTGAAGTTATTTTTCTGAATGTCTATAGTTGGCAAAATGAATTTTGCACTCCTGTTTAGAAGCTATCTGCGTAACATCAGTTACTCATTGACTCTAGCAGTTCATTCAACTCATAAGCAAAATCTTCAGCCAGAGCAGGAAGTGCTGGTAGAGTGATGAACGCAACGGTCATCAAAGTGGTGATTACCCCATTGGGCAATAGGAATTCGCCACCGCTTTTTGGGTGGTATCGAATTAGTGTCCCGCGTGGGAACACGTTTTTGTTGTAAATAGGGAATCATTATTTTCTCCTTACGTGGTCAAAAAATAACGAAGTTATTGATGAAAAAAAGAATTAACTACAAAAATTATGTAATGCAAGTATCTTCTCTAAATTCTGTGGAAAAAACCTGACAGGTTTGAGCGAGTTTACCCACATTTTTTGAGAAGATACTAATGCAATGCATTATGGAAGGTATTCCCAACCAGAAGGTTTATTGTCATTAATTTAAGGAATATCTGCTGGAGTCCAAAGCTTTAGCTTTGGCTGATTTATATTAAATCTAAAGGTTTGGACTCCAAGACTTAAGTTAATGGCACTGACGCTGGAACGTTGGAACAAGAGATAAATAAATGTATCTTAAAAATAGCTTATTTATTAACATGTTAAAAAATATTTATAAAAAAATACTTGATTAATTTTTTGTTGACTCTATATTATGTTGCAGTGCAATATTGTGCAGCGCACAAATTCAAAAATTATCATTAATTACTTTAACATCCATCCATAATTCTTGTTGGATGGATATTATTTTAGGGGAAAACTTACATGCAAGCTCAAATGAAACAATATTCTGATTTCAACCAAAAATCTTTGGCATCTGTTCAAAAACTGGCCGACATTAACACCCAACTGATGACAAATTTGGCTCAGCAACAAATGGATATGCTTGGAATGTGGATGGAGAGTGGCAACAAACAGATGCAAACACTTACTCAAGCCAACAAAGTGCAAGATGTTATTGAGGGAGAATCTCAATTAGTGGGAGAACTTAGCCAGAAAGTGTTGGGCAATTTCCGTACTACAATGGATACGTTGGTTGATGCTAAAAATCAATTAACTGCTTGGGCTGAAGAAGAGGTAAAACAAGTGGTTGAATTGAATCCAATGGTTGACATGAATCCTTTTTCCAAATTTTTCAATTTAGAAGCTTTTGAAACTGCCAAATAAGGAAATCCAAAAAAAATAATTGTCCCAACTCTAAAATTATGGGATAATTTATTTTTTGGACATCCCTAAATACTACTAATTTGGTCAGACAAAAAAATTATAGATATTCTAAATTGGTTGTAGATTGATTTCACGAATTTATCCAAATTTATTAAGTTATCTATAATTTTATAAATCAATACGGTTTATGAAATACCTCAAATCATAAAGTAAAGTATTTGAGTATGATAGAAACAAAAAAATTGTCCTCAGAATTATTTTGACACGATAAATCTATCGTACTCATCCCCAGCTGCAATAGCATGGGTTTGTTCAATGCTATAACTGTTCTCTGGATTGTTGAATTGGTTGAAATAAAAATCTTCATTCAGTTGGGGTTTTTTACGAATATCTACTTTCCAGAGTAAATGCACTAAACCAAGCAATCCACCCATCGCCAAAAATGAGATGTTTTTGTCATTCGTTTGGGGATACATCCGTTGATACCCAACGCCTTCATAAGAATTATACACGCGTACCGTAAATTCTTTTTCAACGTCAATCTTTTCAATACGATACACTCCCCACCCCAATGTATTAACAACCGCTATCATTCCATGTAACCAGTCTTCTCTCGTCTCGCACATCGGTGCTACAAGATCATACCATTCTGAACTACTCATTATTCCACCATAGGTATTAAACGCACAGACATGTCCTGCCTGGATAAACATTTCCTTAGTGTCTTCTTCAGGAACCCCTACCTCACGTAAAGCAAAATAAGTTTCGTAGGAAATTCGATTGTAATAATCTGCAAAATGATTGGTCAATACGACACCAAAAACTTCAATCAAACAAGTTTCATCAGAATGACATTGACCATATAACGGCAATTGTCTTACATTGTTGATAATTTTTTCTTCATCCACGCGGGTGCTAAATGTTTGACATTCATCAAAGGTAAAACGTTCAGGAATAGTTGTTTGTAATTCAAACTTACGAGTCAGATAATTTTCCACATTCAGTGGCTTATCTTGCACCACAAATTTATCAACGGGCGCATCCATCACTTTACATGCTATTTCTTCCACCGTTTTTTCTAAAATGCCTTGAAGATAACCACTTGTAAAGTAGCAACTTCTATGCGGTTTACCTTGTATACAAATAGCCTCGCCATAATGTGATCTCGGCGTTTCCCAAGTTTTTTCATCAATTTTCCTCAGAAAACCAAAACCACAATAAGAAAACTCAAAAAGTAAATCTTTAGTGCTATAGCCACGTTGCTTTAACAAATAAACCAAGGGAGTCACAGAGTCAGTCAATAGACATTCTGGTTCATGATCTATCATCCCTTCAGTTAACAACACTGTCATCTGTAGGTAGGCATTGTAATAATTGCAGTGATAAATACGGTTTAGTCCACCAATGATATTATGTCCACCAGTACGGGTGACTTGCGGATGTGGAGGCGTATCAGGTGACGCGCTCATGCGATTCTCTCCTGTATATTGGATCTCCCTATTTTTAGAAATCCTTTGATTTTACCAAACAAACTGCTTTGAACTGATGCTGAAGCCGTAAAATGATGAAGGGTGGATACCCTTTTTTCATGATGCTGTTGCGTTATCAAGATGCTGATTTCATGAGTCATCTTGACATTAAAGTGTTGATCAAGAATTTCTTTCAAAACCGTTAATTGGTACTCGTTCAATTCAACAGATTCGTTCTTAAAATTGACATAGCTTTTGTTTTTTAAGGTAAACAAAATACCCAATTTACTAGCGACAAGGGAACTATCAATTTGCGTAAGCCCCTTGTTTTTTCGATTGGTATTTAGAGCGGTGAATAATGCACTTGTATTGATGAGATGGACATTGTTCTCAGCCATAATATTGTCCTCCAAAATAATATTGCGTTTTTGGTGTTCGTCATAATACCATTTTTCAATTACTTTGCATGTTAAAATGAGTACTTTCGTGAAAAATGATAAAAGCGAGTTTTAAGAATAGAATTTATACCGATTTAACACATTTCAAATTAATATTCCTATTTTTTAAAAACCAATGAAATCAAGCATCTAAATTTAATCGGTATAATATCTAATGGAAAATAGATAATGAGTAAATTAATAATGATTGGAACAAATTTTGCTTAAATCACTAACTTCTTACTTAATTTAAGATTTTTTAAATGTCAAAGACTCAGATTTTTA
>JAUCGK010000363.1 GCA_030378085.1 Candidatus Parabeggiatoa sp. HSG14 | reverse complement strand
AAAATTGGTAGTCCTGCACATAGTAGTGGTCAATTTATTAAAATGTTGATTTTATTACAATTTAAAATAATCACCACTACATATTGCAGGACTACCGAAAAATTTTATTTTTCAATATATTAGAATTAAAAATATTGTGATGTTAATTTTTACATAGACTATAGACTCATCAAAATTTTTTCTTAACTCGTTATTATAATTAAAGTAAAAATTAATTTAATTAACTAACAACATAGCAACGTATTGATATTATGATGAAACTTGATGACACAGACCTTCAAAATCAATTGAGTCGTCACAGCCTCACAATGACTACTACCAATTCTAAAATAGAACCCGTTACTAATAAACGGGTTACTAAAACTGATCTTAATAAACTTGCCAAATCTCACTATGGTGAGGAAGTTTACTGCGAGCATGTGAGATCAGGACAACGTGGCTGGTATCTTTATAGAAGTACTGAGCAAAATTTTCTTGGCACTAACGCCACAGAGGCTTTTAATTTTCTACAATCTCAAAAAAATACGACTGGGATTATTCCAACTCTCGTCACAAAGGCCAAAGTTTCAAAGGTAATTCCAGCATTATTAGCAAAAACTAAAGCTTCAGAAGTTATTCCAATGCCATCAATGAAGACTAAAGTACCAGATATTCCTGTCACTTATAATACGATGGATACTGAAAAAATGTCGGAAAAACCCCTTACGCCGCCTAAAGAAATGTTGGAGATATTGTTTGAAAAATTTCCTAACACTTTTTTTAGAGAACCTGAAAAAATACGCCCACTCCAAAAATATATTCATAAAAAAATCCGTAGAACACTTAACGAAGAATATACTAAGGAGGAGCTATCGACTGCACTCGCAATCTACACACAAAGCATAGATTACTGCAAAAAACTGATGTTAGGTGGACAACGTATAGACTTAGAGGGTAATCCTTGCAACGATGAAGTGTCAGAGCAACATCAAGAAGATGCTAAAGCCAGAATCATTGGTGAGAAAGCGATGCGTTCTGCAAAGAAAAAGAAAGTAAAAACGCCGAAAGCACCACGACCAATTCCACAAATTGATCAACTTATTTCTGGCAAGATGGAAGTTAATGTTAAAGTGAGTGAACTTCCAGCAGATTCAAAAACCACTAGAAATGGATGGGAAGAATTTATTATTGATACTAATGGCCAGATGGTAAAGACGACTGTGCGTCCTCGAACATGGAAAAAACTACAAAAAGCCGCTAATGAATATGCACAATGGGTAGCGAGTATCAGAGGTAAGATGGGACCTCAAGTAAAAGGAGGTTTTGAGTTATTAATGCCAACTATCCAAATATTTGAGAAACAACCTAAAAAGGTTCTGTCAGAAGAAAAAACAATGACTCGTGTAGAAAGCTAAAAAAGGGAGTAAAGATTTAATTATATAATTGTGAATTGTAAATTTTATGAATAATTCATTAACTAAAAATACCTAAAGTCATTGTTCATTAAAATGTAAAATGGGTTTTGCAGTTAACTACACTATGTTACTTTTGTAGATTTAACTGAAGTTCTATTCGCCGACATGAGATTTATTGATTATGCTGGCGTTTTTTTTTATTTCCAATAATGTCTCAATAATAAATTTTACCCACAGTTTTGAAATGCTTCAAATATAAAATTTATAAAACCAATTTATTAAAGTTTTTACTGATTTAATACAACTCAATGTAATAAAATTTGGTATCATGTTTATTTATTTTTCAAATTTTATTTCCAATTATCCTCTTTACCCTTTCCTCTATTTAGTTCTTTGTTGTTTGCGCCATTCCCAAGGCTTTTGCTGGATGCCTGGTTGTGTCCAAATACCCAGTTTGGCTTTTTTAGCTTGATTTTCGGCCACTTTATATTCTGATTTTTTGCAATAAGCATCGTAAACTGCGGCTTGCCCCATTTCGACTTGGGCTAGATTTAAATTAATTTCGCCATCATACACTTCTCCCACCATTCGCCCATAATTGTCTTTTTCAACTTCTACTAATTGCACGACTTTTCCAGTGATAGAACGTAAATGGTTACGAGCTTGAATGCCCCAAGGTTTTTGCTTGATCTCTGGCGTATCAATGCAATACATTCGTACTCTTGTTTTTTCGGATTTTCCCTGACATTGTAAAGTCATCGTATCACCATCGTAAATCTTCAATACTTCACATTCATGAGGAGCAAGAAAAAAATTTTTATGACTCGCTAAAAATGACAACCCCACAATGATAATTATCACTAGCACAGGATATTTCTGTTTATGTAGGCGATTAATTAAGGAAATTAATGATTTAATTTGTTTTTTATTCATAAAAATATTTTATACACAATTCATAACTCATGTTGCGTACAACGCTTCTTCAGTGCAGGGCAGGAGACCGCTGTAACGTTTTAAAGTTAACCCTTAATAAAAAGATTTGTAAGAGACGCGATGCTCGCGTCTCTGCTTGTGTTGTAAATAATCATGGAATTATTTACCTCCCCGATGTTCGTTTATAACTGACATCTGACCAGTCAGAGACGTGAGCATCGCGTCTCTACAACATAATCATAGAGTTATTATATGGCAAGTCATTATTTTTTAGGAATTTGAACATCAAGTATCGTAGAAATACTGTGCATAACATCAGTTCATAATTAAAAAATGTGACTTCAATAGTGCTATAAACTAATTATTATTTAAGCTAAAAATAATCTTTTATGGTATTTTTTTCAATTATTAATAACAAATCGCAAAGTATAATTTGAAACCTATTAAGCAGTAACAGTATAGCGTATAATAAACTAATACCGAGTACTTTTTTTGTTTCAAGAATTTTTAGGATAGAGATACTATGTCTTTAGATACGATAAAAAAGTGGTATAGTCAAAACATTAAACAACAAAAAACATCGTTCCCCTCCCCCTCTTTGAAGAGGGAAATTTTCCAAAACAAGGAAAATGGACAATCAACAAGGAATAAAGGGATGAATGAAACAAATGCACTAAAACTGCTTGAAATTTCTGCAAAATTAATGACTGATGTCGTACAGGCAAAAGCAACAACAGAAGGTCATTTGACAGACGCTGAAATTAACAAAATATTTTCTACTTGTGTTGACATGGTTCACGAAAAATTTATTGCTTTTTCTACAGTTGAGCAAGACGTAAACGAAAAATTTGCCACAATTGGTGAAATGCATAAAGTTTTTGCGGAAAAATTTGTCGAACTTGAAAAGAAAGAAGAAAGATTTGCAACAATTGGCGAAATGCACAGAATTTTTGCGGAAAAATTTACCGAAATCGACAGGAGACTGGCCACATTGCCACCTCTCCGACCCAGCAGACGACCCGTATAAAAAATGTTGAACTCCATATTCTAATATCCTACCCAATAACATTTAGGATTTGTGAATTATCTTTTCACTATTTCTAAAAAATCGGATGAGAATATTCATAAAAAAAATTATATATATCCTATTAAAAAAAATAGTAAGTGTTGAATTAATAGTTGAGTATATAATAAAATGCTTTTTATATTGGCCGAATAACTATCCCTGGTAAAAATAGTGTTTAAAAATTATGAATAATCCTTGATATGCATCAAATTTAATTTTAAGAATTCTTGA
>JAUCGK010000005.1 GCA_030378085.1 Candidatus Parabeggiatoa sp. HSG14 | reverse complement strand
CCCCCCGTACACAGGGGGAAGTCCCAAAATAGAAAAAGCAAAGTGTCGAATGATGTTTGGTTCCACCCGTGTACGGGGGGTTAGGGGGGTGTCCCTAAAATTATTTGAAGTTCAATGCGTAACATCAGTTATTAATACATTGATATAAAAAATTATAACTTATTAATATTTAATATTAAATTAACATCATAAGACTATAGACATTCAGAAAAATAGAACGTCATCATACCTGCCAGGTTTTAAAAACCTGGCAGGTATTAAGCCAAAATCTTTATCTGAAAAAGGCGCGTTCCGTTCCATACTTTAATAACAACTATCAGACAAGAAAGCCCCGTATTTCCTAGATTTTGTGTTTTGCTGATGAGAAAAGCTATAGATACTATAAAAAAATTATGAAAATATTTCAAAATAAATTGACAACTCTGATTTATGGGGAAGCCATAGAAACCCTTGATAAATATGTAAAAGATAATTCGGTTCATCTCATTTTTGTTGATCCGCCCTATAACATAGGTAAAACGTTTTCCAATTTTAAGGATAAATGGCAGAATGATGAAGCGTATGCAAAATGGTGTTATCAATGGATAGATATTTGTTTAAGAAAATTAACGGGAAACGGCTCTATGTATTTGATGACAAGTACACAAGCAATGCCCTATTTGGACTTATATATTAGGAATAAAATGACCATATTATCCCGTATCGTATGGGCGTATGATAGTTCTGGTGTTCAAGCCAAAAAATATTTTGGCTCATTATGGGAGCCGATATTGTTCTGTGTTAAAGACAAAAATAATTATATATTCAACTCACTCGAAATTCTTATTGAAGCTAAAACTGGGGCAAAAAGAAAACTGATTGATTATAGAGGAAATGAACCGAAACCTTATAATACAAAAAAAGTACCCGGTAATGTGTGGGACTTTTCTCGTGTTCGTTACCGAATGGATGAATACGAAGAACACCCATCACAAAAACCAGAAGCCTTATTAGAAAGAATAATAAAAGCGAGTTCAAATAAAGATTCACTCATTCTTGATCCTTTTTCTGGTACCTTTACCACCTGTGCAGTTGCTCAAAAATTGGGGAGAAAATCAATAGGAATAGAGTTTCAAGAGGATTATATAAAAACAGGTTTGCGACGTTTGAAAATTTTAAGTGAATATAATGGAGAGAAATTGCAAACCATAGACAAAACATTTATCCACAAAAACAATCAAAGTGAAAACACTATTTCGTCAGAATTATTTTAATTATGGAATTTGACACCTTTTCCATTACTGGAGTTTTATTAGCAGCAGGCTACAGTCGCCGTTTTAGTGGTGATAAACTTTTGCATCCGTTGGCGGATGGTACACCCATTGCCGTGGCTGCTGCTCGAAAACTTTATACCTCAGTCAATCAAGCACTTGCCGTTGTGCGCCCTGAATCGACAGAATTAGCTCATTTACTACGTTGTGAAGGCTTACAAATTGTTAATTGTGTGGAGGCAGAAACTGGTATGGGTGCAAGTCTCGCCTGTGGTGTCAAGGCAAGTTTAAATGCACAAGCC
Organism: Candidatus Parabeggiatoa sp. HSG14; assembly: GCA_030378085.1. Classification (GTDB taxonomy): domain Bacteria; phylum Pseudomonadota; class Gammaproteobacteria; order Beggiatoales; family Beggiatoaceae; genus Parabeggiatoa. Next base: position 41,421 of record JAUCGK010000005.1, on the reverse strand, counting down.
TGGGTAATTGCTTTAGCAGACATGCCGTTTATTCAAATAGCAACCATTGAACAAATCGCTACCTTATTACGTCAAAGAGCTGCCATCGTTGCACCACAATATCAAGGGCAGCGTGGACATCCCATAGGGTTTAGTCAATTTTATGGAACACAATTAAGTCAACTTAGCGGCGATACGGGCGCACGCACTGTACTACAACAACATCATACACAAATCACACACTTTCCCTGTAATGATGCTGGTATTCATTATGATATAGATACTTATCAAGATTTTAAATGCAAAGCGGCACTTTGAACTCTAATCAAAAACTAAACTTATAGTTTTTCACATAAATAATTTCACACACCAAACCTGTCAGGTTTGAGCATTCCAGTTTTGGGGATTATAAGATTCTGATTTCTTAATAGTGTCTACTTGATAACTTTCGTATTGTCTCATCCCTTTTCCTGCCTGTGAACTGCCTTATAATCTCAAAGGAACTCCCAATTTCTCAACATCTCTCAACCACGCTCTTAGTGGAACTTGACAAACCCTCAATAATCTTATAAAAATTTAAACAGAATCATGATAGCAATTTAGTTCTGTTTTATATACAATCATTTTTCGTTACCACCATTCGTTATCTGAAGCTAATTTTTGATTACTCATTACAAATTTAAATTTAAAAATGAATTTTATTTTAAAAAGACCCTATATTTTAGCTTTATTTATTGTTATTGCCTTGGCTGCGTGGTTATTTTCTGAAAAGATTGTTGATGTTTTAGCACATCAAGAAAAAATCTCAGAAGAAATACCTGTAGAAGAAACCATTGTCCCCCCTAAGGTAGCACCTATTCCTATTCAAGTGCGGATACGAGAACAAAAAGCGCAACCTTTAACTCGTGAAATTATTTTAACAGGACGTACTGCACCATTTCGTATTGTTACATTACGAACAGAAGTCGATGCCCATGTCGAAAAAATTGGTGCAAAACGTGGCGCACGAGTCAAAAAAGGAGAATTGATTGTACGCTTAGCAACCGATGATAGAGCATTACGTTTAAAAGGAGCACAAGCTCTAGTCAAACAACGTGAATTTGAATATAAAGCTAAGAAAAATTTGTCAAAAAGAGGTTATCAGTCACAAGTACAAATAGCTGAAGCCTTAACTTTGCTAGAAAATGCGAAAACTCAGGTTAAACAAGCTCAAATCGCACTTGAAAATCTTGTGATTCGTGCACCCTTTAGTGGAATACTTGAACAACGCCTAGTAGAAAAAGGTGATTATGTTTCTATTGGTGACACTATAGCAGAGTTAATTGATGAAAACCCGTTTTTGCTTAAGGGAGAAGTGACAGAACGGCAACGCCAGTATTTAAAATTAAAAAAACGTGTGACAGCGCGTTTAGTGACTGGGCAAACCGTGAAAGGGAGAATTACTTTAATTTCTGCCAGAGCCAACGAGTCCACTCGTACATTTGATATTGAAATTGAAGTCCCTAATCGAAAAGGCAGATTAGCGGCAGGCATTACCTGCGAAATTCGGATTCCTATTGAAACAGTGAATGCCCATAAAGTGTCCTCTGCCCTTTTATCGCTTAATGACGACGGTGTGTTAGGCGTTAAAACCGTCAGTGCTGATAATTACGTTAATTTTTTCCCAGCTAAATTTGCGCGTGCCAATACCGAGGGATTATGGTTGACAGGTTTACCTAAACAACTGAGTTTTATTACAGTAGGACAAGGGTTTGTACGCCCTGGAGATATAGTACAACCTGTTTTAGAATCAGAAATTGCGTCAAAAAAATAATGTAGAGACACACGGCTGTGTGTCTCTACGACATCAAATTGACGAATTTATATCTTCGCCACGATAAATACAACCACTGGTACAAGTTTCTTGTATTGTGATTTTACATAATGTTGGCAAGTCCCGTTTTAAACGTTGCCAAATCCAACATGCCAGATTTTCGCTTGTTGGATTAGAAAGTCCATCAATATCATTAAGATAATGATGATCTAATTGTTCGTACAATGGATGAAAGATATGCTTAATATCAGCAAAATCCATCACCCAGCCACTTTGCTTTTCTAGTTCACCGTTTATATGAATGGTGATTTGAAATGAATGACCATGTAAACGACCACATTTATGTCCTTTTGGTACATTAGGTAAACGATGTGCTGCTTCAATACTAAATTTTTTGTAAATTTCCATAACAAATTGTTAATTATTAATTAATATTCTTAATTTTTATAAAATCCCTGGAGAAGTTTTTGTGTGTAAAAATTTCTGCCTCAAAAACTGTTGATGCTTAATTTTTCCAATTATTAAAGGGGTATTAGGGATTTTTGTTTTTATTTAGGAGACATAAAAAACGAATGACTCCATTATTATATAGACTTTCAGAAAAATCAAAGTTATCAGACCTGCCGGTTTTCAAAACCTGGCAGGTCTTAGGCCAAAATATTTATCTGACAAGCTATATAATAACACTATTGACTCCCCCCACCATAAGGTCATTTTTATCTTATTTTAGATATTAGGAATGATAAAAAGTATAAAAATTAATTTTATAAGGAAGGCTAACAATGCCAAGATTTACCACTAAACTATTTACCGATCTCGTTATTTGGATGATTGGATTTGGCCTCCTAAACGGTGCATCATTTCCTTTTTTTGCTTATATATTAGGAATAGAAGCAAAACAAGTATTCACTTTCACCTTTTGGACAGCTACTCTAACTGCTGGCTTAGTGGCAGGTCTTATTAATTATACATTAGTGAGATTAGTCGTTAGACCCCGCTTAAAAATATTAGCTGATCATATGCGTATTGTTGAAAAAACTATTGGTGATGCAAATTTTACTGGAAATTGGTCAAGTTGTTCCATTGATATTTGCCGAGTTCCAGTGGATTCTAATGATGAAATTGGGGAAAGTGCTAAAGCTTTTAATGATTTAGTAGAGGCATTATTTCGTGCCCACAACACAGAAATAGCAGTCAGCGATTTTTCAAAAACGCTCTCTAGCCAATTGGAATTAGATATTTTATCTAAACAAGCACTTGAGCTTTTCTTGCAATACACAAACGCAATGGCAGGTGCGATACTCACCGAATCTGCTGGAGAATTAGTTATTAGTGCTCATCATGGTATCAACGATCCAAAAACATTGCCTAATAGCGATTATGTGCGTCAAGCCTTGCGTACCCATGAATGTCAACGAGTACAATTTCCTCCAGATGTGCAAATAGAAGCCGTATTAGTCAACTTTCGTCCTCAAGAAATTATAGTGGTTCCACTCGAATTTAAAAACGCGCCTTTGGGCGTTGTCATTTTAGCAGCAAACCAAACTTTTAGCCCAGATATAACCCGCTTACTCCAATTTTTCCGTCGAAGTTTCAGTCTTGCACTCAACAATGCTTTAATTCACAGTCACCTTCAGCGTATTGCTGCGCTTGACACACTAACAGGTGCTTATAACCGTCGTTTTGGACTCATACGACTACGAGAAGAATTTAACCGTGCCGTGCGTACAGGTTCGTCACTCGGTATTATTATGATGGATATCGATCACTTTAAATCTATCAATGACACTTATGGTCACCTGGTAGGTGATCGTGTGTTAGGACAAATTGCTGAATCTACCCGCCAAGCCTTGCGGGAAGGAGATTTAATGGTACGCTACGGCGGTGAAGAATTTTTAATTATCTTACCCGGTGCTTCCTTAGAAAACGGCACTCAAATCGGTGAACGAGTACGCCGTTTGATTGCTGATGCCGTAGTCAAAGATGGTAAACAATTCATCCACTTTACTGCCAGCTTAGGTGTCACCGCTTTTCCAATAGATAATGTAGAACATGAGTTAGAATTAGTAAAACATGCGGATGCTGCTCTATATGCTGCCAAACATCAAGGGCGTGATCGGGTAGTCGTTATGCAATAAGTCCACGAAAGAAAAAAATTTAATATGATGAAAAAAGTAGAATTACTTTCACCCGCAGGCACTCTCAAAAATATGCGCTATGCTTTTGCTTACGGTGCTGATGCCGTTTATGCAGGGCAACCTCGCTACAGTCTTCGAGTGCGTCACAATGACTTCAATAAGCTCACTCATTTAGAAACAGGTATCAAAGAAGCACATGCTCAAGGTAAAAAATTCTATATAGCCAGTAATATTTTTCCCCATAATACTAAGCTGAAAACCTTTCTTACTGATATAACTCCTATCATTGAAATGCAACCCGATGCGCTTATTATGGCTGATCCTGGTTTAATTATGACAGTACGAGAATATTGGCCCCAAATACCTATTCATTTATCGGTACAAGCCAATACCATGAATTATGCCACTGTGAACTTTTGGCAAAATTTTGGATTAACCCGTATCATTCTTTCTCGTGAACTGTCATTAGAAGATATTGCTGAAATTCGTCAAAAATGTCCAAACATAGAATTAGAAGTCTTTATACATGGGGCTTTATGTATTGCTTATTCAGGGCGTTGTTTGCTTTCTGGTTATATGAACCACCGTGATGCAAACCAAGGGGCTTGTACCAATTCTTGTCGTTGGAACTATAAAGTTCATGCAGCAAAAGAAAATGAATCGGGTGCTTATTTATTAGAAGAAGAACAACGTCCTGGTGAATACATGCCTATTTTTGAAGATGAGCAGGGTACTTATATCATGAATTCTAAGGATTTACGCGCGGTTCAACATGTAGGAAAACTCATAGAAATTGGGATAGATTCTCTCAAAATCGAAGGACGCACTAAATCATATTATTATGTTGCCCAAACAACAAAAGTTTATCGTCAAGCGATGGACGACACGGTATCTGGTAAACCCTTTGATATGAGGTTAATGAGGGAATTAGATAAATTAGCTAATCGTGGTTACACCGAAGGTTTTTACCGCCGCCATACTCCTGAAGAATATCAAAATTATCTTTCTGGTGATTCAAATAACCGTCAGCAATTTGTGGGGGAAATTTTAGATTATGACAAGAAAACACAGCTACTAAAAATCGCTGTAAAAAATCGTTTTAGTGTTGGGGAGAATTTAGAATTAATGCATCCTCAAGGCAGTTTTCACTTTATCCTAGAACACCTTGAAAATCAAAAGGGTGAAAGTATTTCCGTTGCCCCAGGTTCGGGACATACTGTACATATCCATTTACGAGTGGAAGGAAATATGGAGTATGGATTACTACTTAAAAATTTGTAGAAAAATGAAGTTGAGTTATTAGCTTATGTTACGCACAGTGTTTCTACGAGACTCAATGTTCAAGTTTCTAAAAAATAATTTGCTATAAATAATTCTATGATTATGTTGTAGAGACGCAATGCTTGCGTCTCTTGCTTACTGAGATTTCTTAAATCAATAATCGTCCTATTTTCAGTTTTTTTTCAAAAAAACGAAATTTGACCGTGTTTAGTATATAATCTTTATAGTTCTTTTTATTCACAATCAAAATACAGGGGAAAATTTATTAAAAATGAATTCATACATAACGCCACTTAAAATCTTTATGCCATTTTTGCTCATCATGGCAATGGGCAATTCTGCTTTGGCGAATGAACCAGAGAATGAACCAGACTCTGATAAAAACACAGTAGCGAATAATACTGAGAAATCAGAGGATATTCTGACTAAAAGCCCTGCTTTAACAATGGCTCTTATCAAAAATCTTTGGCAAAAATTGGACCAAACCACCAATCAATGCCCTGATGAACAAAATGATTTTCCAGAAGCTGGAATGCGGATTTTCTACTGTCACCTCAAGACATTCTTGAGTTATGAACAACTACAAACCCTCGTTAGAATACCCATTTTCCTTAATGGCCCTCATAGCAAAACCGAACTCAAGGTAGATGCCAAAAATAGTTTTGGTCATTATAACCCTGCTTTTGTAAAATGGTTAACCGAAAATTTAATGCCAGCGGCTAAAGAAGCGGCTTTTAAAGAACGAACTCAACCCCTTTACAATCAGTATGTGAAACCGTTAGCCCGTACTTACTATGTGATCCATGAACGTTTAGTGGCCCATCCTGACTATCGGCAAAAACAGCAAGCCAACTACTTCAAACTGTTAAAAAATGGACAGTTGCCTGAATATTATGAGAATTTGCATCAACAAGGGTTTAATAGTAATGCAGTGAAAAGTGGTATTGCTTTTTGGTTGAGGCGTTTTATAGATGGCACAGAAAGCGCGTTTTTTGAAGGGCTTAAAACATTGTTGATGACTTATGATGCAGATTTCATTATTGCCACACAAGTACTTGAGGCTAAAATATACCGTAATACTCAAGTATGGACTTACAAACGCATCATTAATCCACAACTTCCTGAGTTGACGTTTAAATTCATTGGACGACTTCTCAGCAATAAACGGGCTGAAATAGTCGCTATGCAGTTTTATCAAGGTAATGAATCACGCCATTTTCAAACGATTAAAGACGTAAATCGCGTTATTGTCATTGATGGAAATGACGTAGATTTTAGACTAAAAGACATCAACTTGGACAGTTATCAGGATATCCGGTTAATGATAAATTCTCAAAATTATTTTTGTTGGCTATTTGATTCAACAAAAAAGCTTTTTGTAGGACTTCTCTTAAAATGTGGATGGTAACAAAATAAATTTTGGACTCCTAGAATTTTCTCTTAAAATGCTATAATTACAAGAGATTTTGATAATTTTCTACGCACCAAAAATTTAAATAACGTTAAAATTCACAAATGGTCAATAGGCGAATCAATTCGGTGCATATCATCGAATTTTTCTGTTCTTGCGATAACCTTTTCAGGTGTGGTTCAATTCAAGGTAACACTTTAATACTGAGGTTGGAGTCCAAACCTTTAGGTTTGGAACTCCCAAACCAGAAGGTTTGGATTCCAATTAATCCTTTTTTATATTATAAAAGGAATAGGTGAAGGCATCACAGCCTCCATCTCCTCTAAACTGTACGTGTGAGTTTTTTTCTTTAAACCGTATAGTGTTTCTATCAACCTATTACGCACTACGCAGCGAATTCTAACTTCCTACAAACTTCTCGTTATGCATTTCCTGTGTTATTCCTAATTGTCTGTAGGCTATCCCATTTATACAACAAAAACCATATCAGCCATTAACCTAAGTAACCTGAGTTCGATGTAAAAATAGAGTTAATTCAATATCGTTCCCAAATTTTATTTGGGAACGCACTGTCTGCCAAGCTTTGCTTGGCAAAACTCGAATCAAAGCTTTTGATGCATTGTGTGCCCAAATAAAATGGGGGAACAATTATCAGTGTATTATATAACAAATACAATTAGTTATATTCATCAACTTATATCGAACTCAGGTTAAGTATAGTCAAACAAGGATTTTCGTGGTGATGATCCAGCAATTTGAATAATTTCAGATTTTTTTAGGAATATCAATAATATTGATACAACATAGAACTGAACCAATCCCTTGGTTAGGAACTGTCACGAAATAATTTCCCGTTTTTATCAACCACCCCTCCTTTTACTGAAGGGAGTTCCCCACCTTACTAAGGATGGGTTAGGGGGTGGTTGTAAGGAAGTTATTTTGTATCCATTCCTTAAGATATAATTTAAAAAAAAATGATAAATACTTTTCAAAAAAACACGGAAACACGGATTACTTTTTTCCATTCAATACGGGGCAAATTGGTTTTGCTTTTTTTAGCAGTGTCGCTGATTCCATTGGCAATTGTCGGTGGGGTAGCGATTACCCAACTTAATATTGCCCAATTCGCTACCAGTGAAGTGAGCGACAATTATTTTCCGAGCATTGTTAATCTTGATAATGCAGAAATCGCACTGTTGCACATCGTTGAAGCACAAAAAAATCACATCATTGCACCAGATGATGAAACTATGCGATTGATGGAAAGCAAAATCAAAACGCAACAAGAAACCCTGATGAAAGCACTTGCAGGGTTTGAATCTACCTTAGATGTCGGCATAGAAACAGAGGCATTTAAAAAATTTCAGGCGATTTTGAATGCTTTTTTGACAGCAAATACTCAAGTCATCACGCTTTCTCAAACCAATGATGATGATAAAGCACAAACATTAAGTGTCGGCATTGTCAATGACAAGTTACAAAATGCCTTGAATTTAATGGAGACAATGCGTGAAACCAATATCGTTGGTTCTAATGAGGCAAAGCGCATGGCTGAAAAAGCGGTGCGTACTGGGGTGATTCTCACTTTAATTGTCAGTTTAGTGTTTGCGATTATCGTGATTTTAGTCGCTTTATGGGTATCCCATTCAATAGCCAAACCCATATTGCTTATCACCGAAGCCGCACACAAATTAGCAACCGGCGACACGACATTGACGGGACTTGATCCCATAGAAGTCAAAAAAATCAGCCACCGCAAAGATGAAATAGGACACATTGGGCAAACTTTTGATGAGTTATCACGTTACTTTAAAGAAGTAATTAATGATCTGGTTCAAATTTCCCAAGGATTAGCAAAAGGCAATTTGCATATCATGCCACAAGCGGAATATCGGGGAGATTTCGTCCAAATTAAAAATGCGTTGGAAACTGCCTTGTCTGATCAGCGACAAGTGATTGAAGACATTGTCCAAGTTTCTCAAGGATTAGCCGATGGCAATCTGCGTGTGACACCAAAAGCAGAATATCAAGGCGATTTTGTGCAAATTAAAAATGCCCTCGAAATAGCAGCGGCTAAACTGTCTGAAACCACTGCTAAGAATACCATGCAAGATTGGTTAAAAACGGGACAAGCACAATTAAATGCACAAATGAGTGGTGAACAAGAAGTCACTACTTTGGCTAAAAATATCATTTCTTTCTTAACAACCTATACCAAAGCGCAGGTGGGATTATTTTATCTGTTGAAAGCCCCTAAATTGCCTCAACAAAAACCTTATTTGCAAGTGATAGCGGGTTATGCTTATACGCCCTGTGATAATATTCCTACTCAATTTTTACTCGGTGATGGTTTAGTGGGGCAAGCCGCACTGGATAAAAAACCAATTTATCATGTTCATATTCCAGAAGAATACACGCCAATTATTCAATCAGGAATGGCAAAATCAATTCCTCGTTATATGTTGATGCTACCCTTTTTGTATGAAAATGAAGTCAAAGGTGTCATTGAAATCGGTTCTACCCAAGCACTTACTTCTAATCAACAAATTTTTTTGGAACAAGTAGTACCGGGCATAGGAATTGTGTTAAATACGGCTGAATCACGCACTAAAATGCAAGAACTATTACAACAGAGCCAGACACAAACTGAAGAATTACAAAGCCAATCCGAAGAGTTGCAAAGTCAACAAGAAGAAATGCAGCAGATTAATGAAGAATTGCAACATCAACGCGAAGAATTGGAAGAGAAACAAGAAGAACTGCAACAGCGGAATGAAGAATTACAAAATCAATCTGAAGAATTGCAGACACAATCTGAAGAGTTGCAAACCCAACAAGAAGAATTACGACAAACTAATGAAACACTTGAAGAACGTTCCAAGGACTTAGAACGGCAAAAACAAGAAGTGCAACACAAAAATATCGCCTTAGAAAAAACCCAACAAAGCTTAGAGTTCAAAGTCCACGAATTGGAAATGGCAAGCCAGTATAAGTCAGAATTTTTGGCGAACATGTCGCATGAACTACGCACACCCTTAAATAGTTTGCTAATTCTCTCCCAATTATTAACGGAAAATAAAGAAGAAAATTTAAGTGATAAAGAAGTAGAATATGCCCATACTATCAACAGTGCTGGCTCAGATTTGCTCATTCTCATTAATGACATTTTAGATTTATCTAAAGTTGAAGCGGGCAAAATGGAGATTTCAATTGAAGAATTATCGCTACCTGATTTAGTCGAAACACTGGAAAACAAATTTCGTCCCGTTGCAGAAGGAAAGAATTTAGCTTTCCACACGGTAATTGCCGAAGGTTTACCTCCCTGTATCCATAGTGACAGACAACGGCTCAAACAAATCCTTAATAACCTGTTATCCAATGCCTTTAAATTTACTAATCAAGGTGAAGTGAAACTGACGATTGGTAAATCTTCCCAACCCGTGGGCCTTCAAAGTAGGAAGTTCACAGGGAATTTCGCAATCAGTGTTACTGATACCGGCATAGGTATCCCAAAAGACAAAAAACAACTTATTTTTGATGCTTTTCAGCAAGTTGATGGTACAACCAGTCGCCGTTATGGGGGAACTGGGTTAGGCTTATCTATATCTCGCCAATTAGCCAAATTACTGGGTGGTGATATTTCCATATCTAGTATTGAGGGCAAAGGGAGTACATTCACCTTACATTTGCCTGAAACAATTTCCAGTCAAGCCACTATTTCTCAATCCTCTGAAAATATTCCTACCGAAATACTCACTCCAACAGAAAAAAGGATTGAGCTTTTAAGTGATATTTCCATTCAACCAAATATTCTTCAAGATGTGGAAGTTGAACCTTTAGGTATTTCATCCGAAGAAGATATCATTGATGACAGAAACACACTGAAACCTGAAGACAAATCCCTATTAATTATTGAAGATGATCGCAAATTTTCCACAATTCTTATGGAACTCGCACGAGGGCAAGATTTTAAATGTCTTTTAGCAGAAAATGGTAGAACTGGATTACAACTTGCTGAAGAATATAAACCCAATGCCATTATCCTTGATGCTGGTTTACCGCAGTTAGATGGTTGGACAGTAATGGATAAACTCAAAGACAATTCAGATACGCGGCATATTCCGGTACATTTTATCTCAGCATCAGATCAAGGCTTGATGGCGAAAAAAATGGGAGCGATTGGTTTTTTGCATAAACCTGTCAGTATAGAACAAATTGGGAAAGCTTTTAAGAGGATAGAACAATTTCTGAATCAGACTGTCAAAAATCTATTGGTGATTGTCGACTCTGAACCCCATCAACAACAAATTTTGAAATTAATGAGCAGTGGTAATGTTGAAGTGACTATCGCCGTCACAATGGCTTCTTCCTTACAACACCTTAAAACAAAATTGTTTGATTGTATCATCTTAGACATGGAAATAGAACAGGGAGCAGGTAAACAACTCCTTGAAAAAATGGATGAATTTGATGGTTTATGCCAAACGCCTTTGATTATCTATACAAATCGTGAATTAACCACATCCGAAGAAGCTTTATTACAACAATGTGCGGAACGTCTCCCCGTCAAATCCGTCAAATCGCCTGAACAATTATTAGACGAAGCCACACTCTTTCTCCATCAGTTAGAGAGCAATTTACCGAAAGAAAAGCGTAATATGCTAAAAATGGTCCATGACAAGGAAGCCATTCTCAAAGACAAGAAAGTGTTGATTGTTGACGATGATATGCGGAACGTGTTTGCCTTAGCAACGATATTGGAGGACAAAGGCATGGAAGTTGCCGTTGCCCAAAATGGTAAAGAAGGGCTTGCCATGTTAGAAAACTATAAAGATATTGCTATTATTTTGATGGATATCATGATGCCAGAAATGGATGGCTATGAAGCCATGCAAGAAATTAGAAAACAACAGAGCTACCGCAAACTACCCATCATTGCTCTTACTGCAAAAGCAATGAAAGGTGATAAAACGAAATGTATTGAAGCGGGAGCCAATGATTATTTATCTAAACCTGTGAATACTGACAAGTTGATTTCATTAATGCGGGTGTGGTTGTACCGGTGAGTATGACAAGAAACTACAAGGATTATATTTTAAAAGGGATTATACTGTCTGGTTATTGGAGTCTAAAGTTTCTTTGGGAATGTTTTAAGGAGTGACGCAGAGTATAGCGTTTCCCGATTGAATAAAGTACAACCTCCCCTAAATCCCCTCCTTAAATTAAGGAAGGGACTTGTACCTGACGCAATCGGAAAATGCTATATCGTCGTTCAAAGTTATGGTGTCCCATACCAATAATTTCTTAAGTACTGAAACAGGAATAAACAGGTATTTTCCAATACTTTCCCCATTTTAAGTAAATAAGACTTATCAGCTATTAGTTTGTCTATAAGTACAACGGATGCGAATTAAGGGTTGAGTAACTCATTGAAAAATAGCGTGATTAAAATTGATGATTTGATATATCTTTCTCAGTTAATTTTCTAACATGCTGTTTTTATTAGATATAAAAATTTTAACCCTTAATTCGCATAACGGATTTAGGGGAGTAAACGGATTAATGTTGTGGTATAATAAAGTTAAAAATTAGTATTGAAAGTGGTTTGTATTTTTAGCTTAGAAAGTTCACTGAATTAATCCGTTTATTTCCTTAAATCCGTAAACAAGGAATCCAAACCTTTAGGTTTGACAAACATCCAAGATAAATCTTGGACTCCAAAAACCTTAAGGGAATCCAACAGCATTTTATCCAACACACCCCCGCTTTTGCCACATCGTAGTAATTCTCTAGCATTGATAACAGCAAACTTTTACCAAAACGACGTGGGCGTAGAAAGAGTAATTGATTTCCTGTTTCTTCAATAACTCGAATATGTGAACTCCGAGAATTTAAAAAAACAACGAATAGAATTAATGGGATGATGGGATGGTTTTAATTCGTTGTGATTTTTTTATATTCGTTGTACTATAGGCGTTCAGAAAAATCAAAGTTTCATACCTGACAGGTTTCTAAAACCTGTCAGGTATTTAGGCCAAAATATTTATCTGAAAACGGCGCGTTCCGTTCCATACTTTAAAGCATCAGACAAGAAAGTCCCGTATTTCCTAGGTTTTGTATTTTGCTGATGATAAAAGCTATATATAGCATTTCCCGATTGCGTCTGGTACAAGTCCTTAATTTAAGGAGGGGACTTAGGGGAGGTTGTACTTTATTCAATCGGGAAACGCTATATACTCTTATGTACTATGTAATTGAACTTAATTTTTATAGGATTTAAAATCATGTCTACGCTATTACACACCAACTCCCCCTTGTACCAGTACAGTTGCTAAATTGGTAATTATAATTAATAACTGCTACACTACCTTGTACCGAATGACTATAATTTTTTAATCTGTTATATTTAAGTTTTAATATTCGTTGAATTTACAACTCCATTTAGGAAAACAATCAATGATTACTTTAATTAACCGCATCTTTATTGGCGCAATTTCGATATTACGCAAATGGGTAAGCCCGATTGCCATACTCACACTCAGCACGTTATTGGCCCCAATGACTTATGCGGCTGATATGGGCAAGGCATTGGAACTTAACGGGACGAATTATGTCCAAATAGACAACGAGGAAAATTTTGATATTACCGGTGATCTGACCGTAGAAGCCTGGATTAAGGTCAATCAGTTTAATCGAAAATGGCAAGCGATTGTTACCAAAGGTAATGATAGTTGGAGACTGAGCAGAAACGGCACCACAAATACGATTGCTTTTGATGCAAACGGAAACCCCGGAAATGCGATAGAAGTTCGGGGTTCCATCAATGTCAACGATGGGAAATGGCACCATATTGCCGGGGTGCATAGTGCTAATTATTTAAGACTTTATGTAGACGGTATTCTTGATAAAGAAGTCAATGCATCGTTTACTTACCGGAATAGTTATCATCCCGTTATGATTGGTGAAAATGCACAAGAGACGGGTAGATTATTTGAGGGTCAAATAGACGAAGTCCGCATCTGGAATACAGCCCGCTCCGAAGCTGAAATCCAAGCCAACATGAACATTACCTTGCAAGGCAACGAATCAGGGCTAGTGGCTTATTATCCCTTTGAAGCGATACTCACTTCTGACCAAACTAACAATACTAATGACGGTACGCTCATCAATAGCTCAAATTTGGTGAATAGCCGCGTTGACCCCATTGACATCTCGATTGACTCCGTCTTCAAGACCGCCTTGTCTTTCGATGGCATAGACGATTACGTTAGCATACCGAATAATGCTAATCTACAGTTTGGAACCGCCATTGACTTTAGCGTAGAATTCTGGGTAAAAACAACGACAAACTATAATACACCCATATTATCCAATAAAGACTGGAGCGATACGAGTAACAAAGGATTTATTTTCGCGCAAACCGGTTCAACCTGGGTCTTTGAAATAAGTGATGGCCGTAATTTCAACAACAAATTGGCCGGTCTGGGTGTCATAAATGATGGCTTCTGGCACCATCTGGCGGTAACTGTTGATCGAGATGGTGACATAATCGCTTATCAGGATGGCATTCTCAAAGCCTCAACTCGTGGTGCTAATATTGATGGTGGTATTGATGATATTAATTCCGGCTTCGGGTTAAAAATAGCCCAAGATGGTACTGGTGATTATCTAGGAACAAAATTTATAGGCCAAATTGATGAGGTTCGGATTTGGAATACGATTCGCACTCAAACCGAAATCCAAGCCAACCTGAACACGACCTTACAAGGCGATGAATCGGGATTAGTGGCTTATTATCCATTAGATGAAGGGACTGGTACGCACACGACTGATCAAACCAACAATACTAATGATGGCACACTCATTAATGGCCCAACTTGGATTAACAGCGATATTGTTCCCATTGTCCCAGTTGATCCCGTTGACCCCATTGCTCCCCCTATTGACCCCGATGATCCCAAAATAGCTTTGGATTTTGATGGCATAAGCAGTTACGTCAGCATACCTGAAAATGCTAATCTACGCTTTGGAACCTCAACGGACTTTACTGTAGAATTCTGGGTAAAAACCACGGAAAATCGCAATGATCCAGCACTGTTATCCGATAAAGACTGGGGCAGTGGTAGAAACAAAGGATTTGCTATTGCTCAAACGGGTCAAAAATGGAAGTTTAACCTAGGTGATGGCACTAATCGAATAGATTTGGAAGATATTGGAGTCATCAATGACGGCTTATGGCATCATCTGGCGGTAACCGTTGCTCGAGAGGGTGACGTAATCGCTTATCATGATGGTGTTGTCAAAACCTCAGCGGGTGCCGAAGATATTGGTGATGTTAATTCTGGCTTAGGGCTAAAAATAGCCCAAGATGGTATTGGTGAATATGAATACCAATTTTTAGGGCAAATTGATGAGGTTCGGGTTTGGAATATAGCCCGCACTCAAGATCAAATTCAAGCCAGCATGAACACGACCCTACAAGGCAACGAAGCCAGGCTAGTGGCTTATTATCCATTAGATAAAGGGACTGGTACCCACATTACTGATCAAACCAACCACAATAATGACGGTACGTTTATCAATAGCCCAACTTGGGTTAATAACGGTGCGGTTGAACCGGTTGAATCCATTGCCCCAATTGTCCCTGTTGAACCCAACACCCCACCCACCATTACCGGGACACCACCCACAACGGCCAAAGTCGGTTGGATTTATAGTTTCACCCCAACAGCCAGTGATAGCGATGGTGATACATTAACCTTTTCTCTGACCAATAAACCAGACTGGGCCAAATTTTACCCCAGTACCGGCACATTGAGTGGCATTCCTACTGACGAGGATACCAATAACAACATTGAAATCAGCGTTTCTGACGGGGCCACAACAGCAACCCTAGCAACTTTTGACCTGACGATTAAAAAAGTAACTTTGTTCAATGCCTCTACCGTCCATATTGAAGAAGGCCCCAAAGCCATCACCATTAATCCGCAGAACAACCAAATCTACCTGGTTAATGAAAAAAGTGACAGCGTGACAGCGACTGATAGCAGCGGCAATCTTGAGAATACCATCGCCATTAGTGTGGGAGTCACTCCAACCGCCCTCGCCATTAATCTGCAAACTAACCAAGTCTACGTGGTTAATGAAAGAAGTAACAACATGATGGTCATTGATGGCGACACTAATATAGTGCTAGGCACTATTAAAGTTGGCACTCAGCCAACCGCCATAGCCGTTAATTCGCAGACTAACCAAGTTTACGTAGCTAATTACGAGAGTAGCAACGTGACCGTGATTGATGGCAACGCTAATACGGCTATAGGCACTATTGAGGTCGGCACTCATCCAACCGCCCTTGCCATTAATCCGCAAACGAACCAAATCTACGTGGCTAATCAAAGCAGTAACAACGTGACCGTGATTGACGGCAACACGAATACAACGATTGGCACAGTTGAAGTAGGTACTCATCCAATCGCCCTCGCCATTAATCCGCTGACTCACCAAATCTACGTGGCTAATTACGAGAGTCACAACGTGACAGTGATTGATGGCGACAACAATACAACCACCATTGAAGCTGGAAATAAGCCAACTGCTATAGCCATTAATCTAGTGACTAACCAAATCTACGTGGTTAATCAAAGTAGTCATAACGTGACGATGATTGATAGTGACAATCATACAACCACCATCGACGTGGGACATTGGCCAACCGCCATAACCATTAATCCGCAAACTCACCAAATCTACGTGACTAATAACGATAGTGACAATGTAACAGTGATTGATGGCTTTAATAATACGACCACCATTGACGTAGGAAGTGGATCAAGAGCCCTAGCCATCAATCCTCAAACTCATCAAATCTATGTGACTAATTATGCGAGTGACAACGTGACGGTAATAACGCCCTCGGAAAAAACCTACCTGAATCCATTGGCAGTAGAAATCAGTCCCATACCTAACAATGAGACTTCCCTATTAACACCATTAATTGTCTCATTTAAGGCCACCGATGCCATCACCCAAATTTATTATCAAATCACCGGTGAGGATGAAAATAAAGGTTGGATTAAGGCAACCCTAACCGATAATAAAAATAGTGAAGTTAAAATCACGCAATTACCACGCGGCGACTATATCATTCGCGCGGTTGCCACCGATGCCATAATGGAAACGAGTCTAAACAACGCCACCGGTACCAACAGTCCTTTCATCGGCGAGATAAGTACGGATTTCTTTAAGGTTGTGCCTAGCCCCATTATATTGGATAACAGTGGTGAACCTCACCTCACGGAAATAAACGAAGATATCGACTCGACTGACAATATTGGTACGAAGATATCGGATATGTTAGCAACCGGGGCCAATAACGCGCCAATAGCTGATGGTGATTATGATGCCGTAAAAGGCATTGCTGTTATTGCGATGGATAATACCAATGGCACTTGGGAATATTCTCTTGACAACGGAGAGAGTTGGATCGCTTTTGGAATTCCTTCAGAAACAGACGCTCGCTTGCTCCTAATTGATGGCCATAATACACGCATTCGCTTTCAGCCCAATATGAACTTTGAGGGTACTGTAAAACAAGGTTTAACATTCCGAGCTTGGGAACAACAAACCGGAGGTGGTGATAACGGTGGTACTGTTGATATGACTGATACTGAGCTTGACCCTTATGCATTAAGCACCGAAACAGAAACTGCCAACATCACGGTTACTGATATACCTGAAAAATTTACCGGCCTTTATCTTGAAACCAGTGCTGCGACTATTCTCAACAAAGATAAACTTGACATCGTCGGTAAATTAAGCGTATTTCCTGAAACCGGTGAAAATTTATCGGACTACGAGATTGTCTTGACCATCACTGCCCCAGATGGCATAACTCAAAAGACTCAAACAACCACAACACACACAGATACGGGACAATTTAATTTTCAGGATTTATCCTTGTTAGATTTGTTCGCCGGCGAAATGCAAGAGGGTGCTTTTGGTTTTCAAGCAAAATTCGTTGCCACTGCTGAACTTGCTGTGTCAGAATCAACCGCAAAAGCAGTATTAGTGGGAGCCTCCGCGGGCTATGCCATTTTAGTCCAAGGCAAAATCCAAAATGAAGAAGGTTTAGCTGCCCACAAAAAAACCAGTAATCGTATTTATAAAACCCTCAAAGAGCGGGGATTTGACAACGATAATCTGCATTACTTTAACTACAGTGACACCACCGATAAAATTATCGTGAATGGAAAATCAACTGAGGTTATCGTGCGGGGTAAACCTACCAAAACTGCGATTGCTCAAGCCTTTACCGATTTACAAGGTCGCATGAACAGCAATCCAGCACCATTATATGTCATTATGATCAATCATGGTGGAATTGACGGCACTTTTCATATCTATGATGCCAATAATAGCTCTAACGATAATGTAATTCTCCCCAGTGATGTTGACAATTGGTTAGACACTCTGGAAACCGGACTAGAACCAAATGCCAAGAAAAAGGCCCGCTTAGTTATTTTAGGGTACTGTTATTCTGGCAGTTTTATTTCGGAATTAACCCAAAAACCAACCTTCACTGATCCAGAAGAGCCAAAAACCTTAGTAGATGCTGGACGTATAATAATCACCAGTGCCACGGCCCAAGAAGAATCCTACAAAGGCCCAGAAGAACCAGATGGCGTTCGTAGTGGTGAATTTTTCATGGAAGAATTTTTTACCCGCTTAAATGGTGGTGATAATATTAAGCAAGCATTTGAATTTGCAACTGAAAAAACCGAATCCTTCACTCGTAAAGGGGGTGATGCTAATACCACGAACCGTTTCTATGACATAGCCACCCAACATCCATTACTAGACGACAACGGTGATGGCCAAGGCAGTAACACGTTCACCGCTAATGGTGATGGAGTCCTAGCTCAAGAAATCTTATTGGGTATCGGTTTAAACTACGACACCAACACCGCCGAAAATCCCGCCGAGATTCTTAGTGTCAGCAACACGGTTTATTTAAGTGCGACAGAATCAACAGCAACCTTGGAAGCCAAAGTGAATAACGCCAACCATATCAATTCTGCTCCAGTCGATATTCGGAAACCCTCTATTGTTCTCAATAGTAGCGGAACTGAAGCCAGTGAACAATTGGAAATCAGCAATTTGCCGCGCCGGTTCATGAGTTGTAGTGGCAATACCAATGTATGTATGACCCACTTTGACCAGTTCACAGAGCAGGGCATGTATGAAGCATTTTACTTTGTCCGTGACACTGAAACCAACAATATTTCGCCGATTAAACGTTCAGTGATTTACAAGAACTACGCGGATAATCTGCCCCCTAGCACGTTTGATTTAGTTGAACCGCTTGATGGCAGTGAACATAAAACCACTTTGCTATTCAAATGGGATTCGTCTACTGATTTAGATGGCTCGGTGACTTACAATTTTATTGTGGCTAAAGACGATAGCTTTAGTGAAATCGTTTATCAACAAGAAGAACTGGAAATTGCCATGACTTATATTGATGATGCTGTTGGTTTAGCAGACCAAACGACTTATTACTGGAAAATTGAAGCGGTTGATCCATTCGGGGCAAAAACCCCCAGTAGTTCAGTATTTGCATTTAACACCAACAATACCAACGCTCCTCCCGGCATAAGCAGTTTGCATATTTCCAGTGCTTTAGATTTCCAAGCCATAGACGGTGTCGAAATATTGCTGTTTGATGAAGATGGTAACCCATTACCCAATCCTGAAATTTATCAAGATCAGGGGCATTACAATATATTGTCACTGCTTGGTCGTCGTCGGGCAAAAATTCAAGTTGCAGGATATGAAGAACAAGAAATTGATTTATATACAAGCCAAGATACTACTCAACTGAATGTGGAAATGATACCGGTAGGTGGTATTCCAGCACAACAGGGGGAATTGCAATTTACCGCAACCACTGTCAGTCTTGAGGAAAATACTGGCACAGCAACTATTTTAGTTGAGCGCGTCAAAGGTAGCGATACTGAGGTTACGGTGAACTATACAACGGTTGATGGCAGTGCAACGGCTGGTAGTGATTATAGCAGTACTAGCGGAACTTTAACTTGGATGGCTAAAGATGAACGTCCCAAAGCGATTAATCTATCCATCACGGATGATCAAGATTATGAAGAGAACGAAACGTTTACTATCATCTTATCTAATCCAACCGGTGGTGCGATTTTGGGTAGTTTAGCACAAACCACTTTATCCATTGCGGCTAATGACAAAATTGGGGAGGACAGCCTCCATAATCTAGGACGAGGTATGGCAGTTACCAAAGAAGGTAGCATGTTCACTGCTAATGCTCTTGCTGAGACAACTGGTATCACAGTTACTTTTCGAGGGGGTGCTTCCGTAAACAATCAAGAATATCAAGCAAACCTAACCACAACGCCCTCTAAAATGGTAAAAATTACTGGTGAAATTGACGTTGCGGATGCTCATATTGGTCAAAAAGCGGATATATTGGTAGTCATTGGTGTACTTGATGATGTGTCAGGAGCGATCTCACAGTTCTTAATGCTGGACAAAAAAGGACAATTCCAAGTATGGAATGGTGAATTTGCCACTTTGGTTAGTAGTGAAGAAAACGTGGTATTATCGAAAACTCAGGCCGTAAAAATATATCAGGGTTTCATGCCACCCGTTCAGTTCCAAATCTACTTTGGTTATCGACTCAAGGAAAATGGTTCTATTTATTTTAATGGTGAGCAGGCTATTGAAGTACAAGTAAAACCGTGAGGATATACTCCAAACGGCCAATATCGTGGCTGTTGGAGTACAAACCTTTAGGTTTGCACATCCAAACCTGAAGGTTTGGACTCCATCTCTACATCACGGTTTGCCATACCACTCGGTCAAATCCCACCGCAACAACACTGATAAGTTTTAATTTTAACACCTCATTACATTCTGATTCTAAACAAGTTTGATAATCAAATAATTGCTGTTTTGCTTCAGCCAATTTTGCTTTCACCGGTTCTAAAGCTTCCAATTCGGCTTGACTCAGTTTTTTGAGTTCTGCACCGCTCAATTTCACGTCAGCTAATTTTAAATACTTAAATTCCAAGATAAAATCATACAAAGGTAGCTCACGAAAATCCGGGCGAATAAGCATCGTTAAATCTGTATATCGCCGTTGACAAGCCTTTTCTGAATCCATCATATACCAAACATCATTAAAAAGAGCTGTCATAAAAGCAGTTTTGATGGTTAACTCGTTTGCGGTTGTGTAATCACGATTATCAAATACTTTAAAATAACGCTGTTCCATAAAGTCACAAACCGGTTGTAAATCGCCACTTTGATAAAAATCCTCCGCCAACAAACGAACTTCCTCGCGTTCAGATTGAGGTAACAACATTTCAAAAAGATGTTCCACGTAGAGTTTTCGCACGACTAAATTGGGAATTTTGAAACGCATTTTTCTCAGTGGTGTTCTTCCATCCAACGTTAAAATCCCCAAATAATAAAGCAAAGAGATTATAAACTGGTTGCTTTGAGTCGTTTTCAACATCTGAACAACGCTAAAACGATTAGCAAGTAATGAGAGAACCAAAGGCGGTGTTCCATCTAATGCCTGCCGAATAATAGTTCTTCCATTAGGTAAGCGGGAGAGATAAGTGAGTTTGCTTAAATCCATCGCCAAATTGTCATCCAACATCTGACGCGGATATCGACAATTTTTCTGAAACGAGTCAAAAAAATAAAGTGCCAAAGTGGGATTATAAATGTCTTTGGAACCCAATTCACTAAAACGATAACCATCATAAAAAGTTCGTATCAAATCCAGTGATTGACGGATTTTGTCTGAATCAAATCCACATTCATCGGCAATTTGAGTTAAAGCAGCTTTAATCTCAACTTCTTGAAATCCACACAAATCGTTAAATTCCGGTTCAAAGTAAATGTTTTTTGCCACATTATAAGCACTGGTAATGTCACTCATCAAAACGGGAGACACGCCAGTGATGAAAACCCGTTCTAAGCCAGCTCCACTACTCGCCGATTTAACCGCTCGGAAAAGTGCTTTGAGTGAACCTTCCGTTGATAACAAGGTTTTATAACGTTCAGGGCTAGTTGTTTGTCCCTGCCCCATCATCAAATCATTGGCAAAACTATCGTATTCGTCAATTAACAAATATAACCGATATGGGGTTTGTCTTACGGCACTTAACAGGGAAAGAAACGAAATAATGGCATCATCCGGCTCAATCTCAATATTGTTCAAAAGCAACGTTTGGTAATTGTTTGCAAAATCTTGAATACAACGGTTGATATAGTTATACAATCGTTCTTGTATTTGCGGTGTACCACCTTCTGGATTCACATTAGAAAAATCCCACTTCATCACCAAATATTGATTGTGTTTCTCGGTAGGATTTTTCCCAATCGCTAATTCCCCAAACAACCGCTCAAACTCTGAAGCTTTTAAAACATCATAGTAATTTTCTAGCATTGATAACAACAAACTTTTACCAAAGCGACGGGGGCGCAAGAAAAGTAATTGATGCCCCGCTTCTTCAATGACTCGAATATGTGAACTCCGATCCACATAAAAATAGTTTTCACGCCTCAGTAGATAAAAATCACTGAAGCCATAAGGTAATTTAAGCATAATAAAAACTCCTTTTTCTCAGTCATTAAATCGAACCCAAGTTTCTTAGGAGTCAGGATTTTATAATCCCCAAAACTGGAATGCTCAAACCTGACAGGTTTTTAAAACCTGTCAGGTTTAGTTTCGTATGTTATTAAATCCTGACTCCTTAAGAATAATTGTAATTACTCAATCACTTGCTTTAAGGTAAATCTGAAAGCTAAAACAGGAATGTATTTTAAGTAGATAAGGTGATACAATTAAAGTTTTAACAAGAAAAGGAGACAATAAAAAGTGACTTTACATAATACATTTTATCTCATGGCAGTGGGTTTATCAACTCTCTCCATTATTGTTAACGCAGAGGTTGTTTTAGATGGAACACTAGGCACAAGTGCTACTCTACAAGGACCTCACTTTGCTATTGATGCTGGTTTTGGGCAACAAGTTGGTACTAATCTTTTCCACAGTTTTGAATCTTTCAATCTTAATTCCAATGAAAGTGCTACTTTCACCGGCCCCGCCAATATCAGCAACGTCATCAATCGCGTTACTGGTGGACAACCTTCATCCATTGATGGTTTGTTAAGTTCAAAAGTCCCAAACGCTGATGTTTATTTTATCAACCCAGCCGGGGTGATGTTTGGTCCCAATGCCAAAATAAACTTACCGGCATCATTGTATATGAGTAGCGGTGATTATCTCAAATTGGGAGAAAATGGTCGCTTTGATGCAACAATGCCAGACAATAGCTTACTTACCACCGCTCCCCCCAGTGCGTTTGGCTTTTTGGATAATACGCCAAACCGCATTACAGTTGCTGGTAGCCAGTTAGTCTTAAGTAATAATGAGAAAATAACGAGACTCCTGAGCGGTGAAAATGTTCCGCCAGATACTTTGGCTTTGGTGGGAGGAGATATCAAGATTGAAAATGGGCAATTAATCAGTTTTGGCAATGATGCTCATTTAGTGAGTGTTGCCTCGGTTGCTGAAGTTCCCCTCGATCCAAGCCAATTCCCTGACGATGCTTTTACCCGTTATGGCACGATAACTATTACTGACACGCTTGAGCAACGAAATTTTGGTAATATTGATACCAGTGGACTTGGTGGCGGTGAAATTTTTGTTCGGGCTGGCCAATTTTTCTTGGATAACGCTTGGGTTTTTGCCGATACTTATGGCGATAAAGTGGGGCGGGGCATTAACATTAATGTCAACGAAGCTTTAACTTTACAAAATGCTTCTAGGATTACCACGGAAGTTTATGCGATACCTCAACAATTTCTTTTTGGAAAGGGTAACGCGGGTAGTATTAACATCAAAGCTGAAAATATAAATCTCACTGACGGTTCACAAATTCAAAGTAGTAGTCGAACAGGAGGCATTGCTGGTGATGTCACTCTCGCGGTACAAGGCACTTTGTCGATAAAAGGTGCTGATAGCACTGGGAATTATAGAAGTGGTATATTGACCAATAGTTTAAATACCGGTGCTGGCGGCGAAATGTCGATTTTTGCGGATGCCTTAATTATGGATGATGGTGCAACAATGCGTGCTGAAACGAGGGGATTTGGAGAGGCGGGTAATTTATCTATCCAAGCAAATACCTTAACGTTATCAAATGGTTCCAAAATCAATGTTAGCACTGGGCATCGAACAGCCTTTCAAGGGACTGGTAAAGCGGGTAAATTGGCAATAGTTGCTAACGAATCCGTATCAATAGGAGGTGGTGAAAGGTCAAGTGGTTTAGTCAGCAACACATTTACTCAAGGGCAAGGCGGAAAAATTGCAATCACTTCACCAGATGTCACTGTGCATAAAAAAGGTTATATTCAAGCGGGTACTCAGCGGGATGGAAATGCAGGCAGTATTATTTTGAATGTTGATACCTTAAATCTCACTCAAGGTGGCTCTATTGTTGCCATGACAACTGGCAATGGTTTAGGGGGAGATGTGAAAGTACGAGCGCAGAATATTCGTTTTAGTGAAGGATGCTCTCTTTCGGCAAGCAGTTTGGGTCAAGGCGATGCGGGTCAAATTAATTTACAAGCAGATAATATTCATCTCATTCAAGAGAGTATAATCAGCACATCTGCTGAAAATGCAGGCGGTGGGAACATAATAGTTAATTCATCCGATTTGCTATACCTCAACGAAGGTCAAATGAGCACCAGTGTCCATGGCGGTGTTGGTAATGGCGGCAATATCACCATTGATAACCCGCAGTTTGTCGTGTTGAATCAAGGACAAATCAAAGCACAAGCTGATGAAGGACACGGTGGGGATATTTACATTAAATCAGAGCAGTTTATCAAATCGAATGAAAGTTTAATCAGTGCTTCTTCCAGATTGGGTATTGATGGCAATGTGCAGATTGACTCCCCAATAGTTGATTTGGGGGCGATGTTAGTCGTATTGCCAGATGGTTATGTCGAAGCACAATTGAGGAAATGCACATTTGAAGAAATTGATAATCCCAGTACCTTAAAAGTTGACTTAACTCGTGAATTAATAGTGCCTTTTGAAGAAATCGTAAAAGGTAGTGGGGAGATAATAGGGAAATAGGAATTAACTTCAGTTTCTGGAAAAAACAGTAGCATCAGGTTTGAAAATTCGTTGTACTCAATATCTTTTCAGTTTTTGCATTTTACGATGCAATTTACACTTTATTTTTGCAAAATAGGAATAAGACTTTAATAACTTCCAAAGTTTAAACTGCCAAACTTGACAGGTTTTTATAGCGTTTCCCGATTGCGTCAGGTACAAGTCCCCTCCTTAATTTAAGGAGGGGATTTAGGGGAGGGGTAGTCCTGCACATAGTAGTGGTCAATTTATTAAAATGTTGATTTTATTACAATTTAAAATAATCACCACTACATATTGCAGGACTACCAGGGGAGGTTGTACTTTATCCAATCGGGAAACGCTATAAAACCTGTCAGGTTTAGTTTCAGATTTTATTAAATTCTCATTAGTCAGGATTTAATAGAATATAGAGAATCGTAACGAGTGAACAAAAAAATAGTGACAATCAATAATCGGAGTTTGACAAAGAAAACTTTGATATTGTTAGTATTCACTAAAATTTGTTCTGAGCAATTCTGATTTTGAAAGGAATAAGGAAATATAAAACAATGCTTGAAACCAAGATATGGCCAGTAGAAGAGATGGTACACGAAGATGAATTTACCGATAGGGTAGAACTCTTGAGGGAATTAGATCAATGGGTTAAGGCTATTTCCCGCATGGGTTCATGGAGTACGGCTCTCATTGCACCCCGGCGGATAGGAAAGACGGTATTATTGGATCGGTTGGTGAATACTGTCTTTTTTAAACCAGAGTATCAGGTGGCCCCATTTTATTTCAAAATGAAGCGGGAAAAAATGACGTTAAAACAATTTCTGTTGGAATACGCCACCACTTTTTTTAGACAGTATTTGGCCTATTGTGAACAGGATGCCGACTTGTTTAATCAAAAGATAGAGATGGAAGAATTATTAGACTATAAAACAACTCATAAAGCCGGTATCATGGCACAGGAGTATATTCGACGGTTTTTGAAACGCTATAATCGCCACGGTAACGAAGATGCACGGCTTCATTGGGAGGGGTTTATCTGTGAGCCGGAACGACTCGCATCACATTCCGGTACCAGAGTAGCTATTATTATTGATGAATTTCAGGATATGAAGTTTTATGTCTACGACATGTCACCAGAACTGTTTGCCGACATGGATTCTAAAGGCCGCCTTAATGGTACGGGCGCAATCAATCTCCCAGCCACTTATGACCGCCAAGCCCAGAGTAAGAAAGCTCCCATGTTAGTATCTGGATCGGCTGTGACTCTCATTTTTAGGACTGTCATGGGCGGACCGCTGGGTGGACGATTTGACTTTATGTATATAAAACCCCTGACCATTCCAGATGGGGCCACACTCTTACTCAATACCCTGAAATATTATGCGCCTGATAAGGTGACAACATCGGAACTTGCCCTCTATGCCAGTGCTCAGGTGGGAGGCCATCCTTATTATTTATATTGCCTCGCAACTTCTAAGTGTGGCGGTAAAAGCTTTGAGGATGAGAATGCCATTGACCGGGTTATCCGTTATGAGATTGAAAACGGTAAAATCTATGGTTTTTGGCTGACTCATTTTGACGACAACCGCAAATATATCAATTCCGATGATGATTTAGAGTTGGGTAAAAAAATTATCTATTATTTCACCCAATACAACAATCAACCGGTGGATATTAAAGCCATTGCTTCAAAGCTCAAGGTTCCTAAACAAGCCGTTGAGCAGAAGATCGAAAAACTGTACCTAGCCGATCTAGTGTATAGGACTGCCGCAAGATATTATACCTTTAATGACATCTGTCTAATGCGCTTTATTAAGTTTGTGTATGAACAAGATTTGGAGGGGGTTGACAAAATTGATTTGAGCCAACGGAATTTAATGAATACCCTGAAAGGTAAATTTCTAGAAATGGTGGTGGAGGTGTCCATGATGAAGTTTAACTATGAGCATAAGCAGGGTAGCTGGTTTGCTAAAGCAGGTGAGGTAGAAGTCCCCTTATTTCAATTTGTGAAAACCACAACCATAAAAGGAGCCAAAACGCCTTCTTATCAAGTTGATGTGTTTGGCAAAGAAGAAAAGTGCAACAAAGTTTGGCTTTGTGAGTGCAAATATACTAAAACGCAGATGGACATGAAACAAGTCAAAAAACTTGAAAGTGCTGCACAGGTGTTGATTAAAACGCATGAGGAAGAAGGTACCAAAGTCCCTGATATACAATTGTGGTTGGTTTCTACTGGTGGTTTCTCAACAGAGGTGCTAACTTATGTCAACGTCCGGGCGGATATTTACGCCTCTGATTATGAGGGAATTAACAATCTTTTTAAGGCTTATGGGGGTAATTATTCCATTCCTCAGTTTGCTGTCAATGGTTAAGATTATTGTCTCAAGTACAACGAATCTTAAAAACCACGTAACTACTCAGCCTTGAAAGAAATTTCAAGGCTGAAAGCTAAAGTCGCCTAAAGGAGACTGGAAGAAGATTGATTAATTTAGCTGATGCCTGTCTCGCTGAAATTTATTTCGGGGTTAATAGGACTTACGCCTTGACAAATAAAAAAAACGTGTTCTCACTGGAAATATAACGGTTTTAAAAATATTTGCTTGTCAACATGAAAATGACCCAACATTTGCTCTCATAAATGAGAAAAACCTTATTTTATCAGAGGACGCATAAAATGCTTAATCTGTCAATGCGTAAATTCTAGTTAAGTAGTTACAAAACCACAACGAATTTTTCTGTTGAATTGTTTTTAATTCGTTGTGAGTTTTTTTATATTCGTTGTACTCTTTTTTTTGCATTTTTCGATACTATTTGCAAAATAATCAAAATTTAATCTATACTCAACATGGGCATAAATTTAACTTTTCTGAGGTGCATGGAGTCCAAAGCTTCAGCTTAAAAGAGTGCCAAAGCTAAAGCTTTGGACTCCAGTCAACAAATTCAGTTTGTTCCCTTGTTGAGTATAGCTAGAGAATAGACAACGAATGGCTCAATAAATAGTGACTATTAAGAAACCTCAAGAAGCCTCAAAAAGAGATTGGAATGGTATAAAAATTGCGTAAAATTCAATGTTTTAACTACAAGAATTTTATTTTAAAAAGGATTTCATTTATAATAAAAACAATAAATGAGCATTAGACTTCTTCATTTTCGATGATCAAGTTTTTTCCACTATCAGTCAATAACTACAAGGATTGCTTATAAGAAAGGATTAGAGCAAAACTATACCCAAATTTAATCTTTTATTATAAAAAATCCTTAATATACTCCAAACGTTCAAGTTTTCGGATTTTAGACCTGCCAGGTTTTCAAAACCTAGGTCTGGCGGACGTTTTTAGTCTATTCTCATAATCCGAAAACTTGAACGTTCGCAGTATAGTCATTATAAATTTGTCTTGATAAAATCCTTTCTAAAATACAATCCTTGTAGTTATTGTCAATCCTAGTAGTTATTAATTTTTTTATTAAATCCACAAATCCTTTTTTATTAAATCCACAAATCCTTTTTTATTAAATCCACAAATCTGTTGTACGAGGAAAACAATAATGCCCACTTTAATTAATCACGCATTTATTGGTGCAATATCAAGATTACTATCGTCTTTGGCATCGGTAGCAACTATCACATTTAGCGATACGAGAAGATTATCCGTATTACTTTTGAGTTTGCTGGTATTGATGCCGGCAACCACTGCCTTTGCTGCTGCGCCCGTTGCTCTATTCGATTTTGAAACGAGTGATTTTTCTGGCATCGTACTCGATCAAGGAAGTCAATCGGAGGTAGGTTTTATTACCAGTGTTCTTACTGACAACGCAACGACGAGTAATAGGAACAGAAATTTTTTCTCATTCCCACGCTCCAGCGGTGCGTTTGTTCAGATTCTTGTAAACAACGTCCTTTTTTCTGGTGATTTGTGATACTGGAGCGTCGATATGCACATAATGATGCTGGAGCGTGGAAACGAAAAATTATTTGGACGTTCCAAAATGGAACATTGGACGTTCCAAAATGGAACATTGTTTTATTTTGGAACATAATTTTATGGTGTTTAAATCGGTCTTATTTTTTAAATTTATCAACATAAACAATCAATTAAAGTAAAATCACTCAATTGGAATACCTTTTGCTATAGAGAGTAGTACTCGTTAAAAACAGATTTAAAAAAAATTGAAATTCAATATACGGATTGTTATATTTTATATATTGTACTTAATCCATTTTCAAACCGTGAATATGAGTATCCCTTCACCAATCTCTCCTTGTACCAGCAAGCATATTTGGTAACTGATGATAAATTGTTATTAATAATTGTTAAACGCCAAATACCAAAAAATTAATAAGTCAAGCTTGAGTTTTTTAAATGTTCAACATTATTTATTACTATTTTATTTAGAATTACCATACAGTTAGCGCAAAAAATGCGTATAATTTTAAGCTAAAAATATCCTGATTCTAACGGATTCTGTGGATAATAAAATCAATATCAAACATGTAGGGTGGGTAGGAACGCAGTAGAAACCCACCGTTTAGTTAAAAATAAATGGTTTCGCTACCGCTCTACCCACCCTACATTTAATTTGCCATCAACAGAAAACGTTAGAATCAGTAAATATCCATCAAATCAATTAATTAGAGAAACATGACTATGACTACTTTACTTAACCGCATCTTTATTGGTGCAATTTCAATAATACTATCATCTTTGGTATTGGTTACGATACCAGTAACAACCACTTTTGCCGCAGCCCCCATCGCCGGTTTTGGCACCGCCTTGGATTTTGATGGGGTAAATGATTATGTAGAATGTGGTGATATCCTGCCTACTTCTTATACCAAAGAAGCATGGGTAAAACGTGGGGATGGGAACTTTCCCAATAATATTATCTCTGGTAAAGATGGAGCCAACCCAGGAAGTGTATTTTATGTTCCCAGCAAATACAATTTCAAATTATCATCTGGACATAATGGTAGGTGGAATTATGTCCAAGATTCTGAAATGTTGCAAGCGGATATTTGGTATCACGTAGCTGTGACTTATCACGCTGGAGAAATGAAACTCTATAAAAATGGCCTCTTGGCTGACCACCAGCTCGGAGTTCCAGCTTTTATCAGTAACCGAGTAAATATTGGTAAGTATGGTAGTGGCAAAACGAAGGGACAAATAGATGAAGTCAGGATTTGGAACGTCGCTCGCACCCAAGCTGAAATTCAGGCCAACATGTACACACCTTTACAAGGCAACGAATCTGGATTAGTGGCTCTTTATGATTTTGAAGACCATACCGGTACCACCGCAACCGACCATGCAGGTAGTAATCATGGTACATTGACTAATATGGATGAGGTCGATTGGGTGGATGGCAATATTAATGTAACTTTTACCACTGATAAAAATACACCATTTAGCGAGACACTAAGTGGCTACGATGTTGATGGCGATACCCTGAAATACAGCATTGTTAGCCAAGGTAGCAAAGGCACTGCTTCGATAACCAATGTCAATACCGGTGCCTTTACCTATACCCCCTATACTAACGTTATCGGTACGGATACTTTCACTTATAAAGTCAATGATGGCATCTCTGATTCTAATATTGCTACAGTAACTATCAATATTCTAGATAATAATGCTCCCGTCGCTACGGATATCACTTTAACTACTGTTAAGACACTAAGTGGCTACGATGTTGATGGCGATACCCTGAAATACAGCATTGTTAGCCAAGGTAGCAAAGGCACTGCTTTTATAACCAATGTCAATACCGGTGCCTTTATCTATACCCCCGATACTAACGTTATCGGTACGGATACTTTCACTTATAAAGTCAATGATGGCACCTCTGATTCTAATATTGCTACAGTAACTATCAATATTCTAGATAATAATGCTCCCGTTGCTACGGATATCACTTTAACTACTGGTAAAAATAGGCAGTTGAGCGAGAC
This sequence comes from Candidatus Parabeggiatoa sp. HSG14, assembly GCA_030378085.1. Classification (GTDB taxonomy): domain Bacteria; phylum Pseudomonadota; class Gammaproteobacteria; order Beggiatoales; family Beggiatoaceae; genus Parabeggiatoa. The sequence goes on along the minus strand of JAUCGK010000005.1, from coordinate 10,641 downwards.
ATTGGACGGCTATGATGCTGATAGCAATACCTTGAATTACAGCATTGTTAACCAAGGTAGTAAAGGCGATGCCTTGATAACCAATACCGGTGTTTTTACCTATACCCCCAATATTAACGTTATCGGTACGGATACCTTCACTTATCAAATCAATGATGGCACTTTGGATTCTAATATTGCCACGGTAACTATCAATATTCTAAATAATGCCCCTATCGCCGGTTTTGGTACCACCTTGGATTTTGATGGTGTGGATGATTATGTTGTTATTCCTAATTACAAAGGAATAACCGGCAGTAATGCAAGAACGATTGAAGCTTGGATTAATACTAGCCATAAAACATCTACTAAAAATTTGGTTACATGGGGGAACGTTTTAAATGTTAATCAAAGTTGGGATTTTCAAGTGCAAAGATTGAATGGCTTTTTGAAAGTCCAAATTACTAGTAGTCACATTATTGGAAGTACTGCCGTTAACGATGGTCAATGGCATCATGTCGCTTGTACTTTTGAAAATGATGGTTCACCTGATATAACCGATGTGAAATTGTATGTTGATGGGCAACTAGACACGCTAAGTTCCTTCAAACATGGTTCAGTCAATACAAAAGACAATGGAATAGATGTCGAAATTGGCCATGGATATTATAATAAATACTTTAAAGATCAAATAGACGAAGTCCAAATTTGGAACGTCGCCCGCACTCAGAGCCAAATTCAGACCGACATGTACCAAATCCCAGCTGGGAACGAAGCAGGGCTACAAGCTTATTACACTTTTAATGACGGTTCTGGCAATATTCTTACTAACCAAACCGCCAATCACGATGCCCTCTTGGTCAATATGGACAGTAATACAGATTGGGTAGAGAGTTCTCCGGTTTTGTATAGTGCAAATTTGAATACGGTTTTCAATGGTATGCTAGTTGGTAGTGATCTGGATGGTGACGCGCTCACCTATCGCATCGTTGGTAATCCAAGTCATGGAGCTATTACGCTAACCAATCCCGCTACTGGCGCATTTACTTACACTCCTGATGATTGGTACCAAGGTGTTGACACTTTTACTTATCAGCTTAACGACGGTAGTAAGGATTCTAACCAAGAAACCGCCACCATTAATATCACTCCACCAAGTTATAGCACCGGTACTTACCAAAATGGGCAAACTGAACTGGTCGAACTGACCATCCCCAAAGCAACATCTTTAATCGTTTCCATCTCTGGAGAAACCGAACTTGATAGTGATTGGCTAGAAATTTTACAATCCGATAGTACGTCATTTAGTCCACCTCAAAAATTCAGTGGTGTCATTGAAGAAAACTTTGTGGTTACCGGTGAAAATACGATTAAAGTGCTGTTTGCTTCAAACGATTCAATCACAAAATCTGGAGCTACTGTGACTATCAACATTTTGCCTCAGGTTTATTCGAGCGATAAAGTGTGCGATACCAATAGTTCCCTCATTTTTTCAGAAACGGATTTCGTTGATAATTTCATTGACCCAACCGGTAATGGCTTGGACACTGTTAAAATCTTCTCTGAACCAAATTCAGGCGAATTGACTTTGAGTGGAACCGCGATTTCAATGGGGCAAGCCATTTCCCGCAGTGATTTTAGTCAACTGAAATATACCCCAAATCCGAATTATATTGGCCAAGATAGCTTCAAATGGAGTGGCAGCAATGTACTGACTAATGGAAACTCAACCAATCAAGCATCCGTCAACATTCTGGTCCAAACGTTTGTTGAATTGAATGGTACTTCAATGGATTTAGCCACCGCTATCCAACAAGTTAATAGTAACGCTCAAGACAACACCATTACTTTTTTGAAAGATATCCAACTGTTTGCCACTCTCCCAGTGATCACTGGTACGGTTCATTTCCAAGGCAACAACCATAGCATCAGTGGTAATAATCAACACCAAGTCTTTTTTGTGGATGGTGGTATCGTACATTTTTCCGATCTCACAATTCAAGATGGTCAAGTACGAGGCGGTACTGGCGGTGCTGGTGCCAACGATATAGAAATTGATGGTAATGGTGGCGGTGGTGGCGGTGGTGGCGGTATGGGCGGTGCCATTTTTAGTAATACTGGCAGTCAAGTGATCGTTGAGAATATCACCTTCTTGAATAATCAAGCATTAGGTGGTAATGGCGGTGACGGCGGCGGATATAGCGGACATTTTAATGGTGAACTGGGCTATGATGGTTTTCAACAAATTGGGCAAATTGCTTTTGGTAGCGGTGCCGGTGGTGGTGGTAGCCCCAATGGTCAAGGTAATCTTAGCGGTAATAACCTTCATCTAGGTAAAGGCGGGCACGGTAACAATATTAGCAATGGCAACATCGGTAATAGTGGTGATAGTAATCAAATGTTGGGAATCGGCGGTGGTGGTGGAGGAGCCAGTCTTGTTCTCAATGGCGGTGCTGGTGGTGATGGCGGTTTTGGTGCTGGCAGTGGTGGCAGTGGCAGTCACGGTACCGATACCGGTACTATCAGCCAAGCTGGTACTAGTGGAGAATTTGGTGGTCAAGGTGGTTCGAGTAATTTTCAACACGCTGGCGGTGGTGGTGGAGGAAGCGGTCTTGGTGGGGCGATTTTTGTTCGTACTGGCAGCACCTTAACCTTAATTAATAGCATTTTCACTAATAACACGGCTACTGGTGGTAACGGTGGTAACGGAACCGAAGTAAATTATGACGGTATCAATGGGCAAGGCCAAGGTGGGGCTATTTTTATCCAAACCGGGGCTGCTGTGATTAGCGAAGGTGATTTGACTTTAACTGGTAATACTGCGTCCACTGCTAAACCAGATATTAAAGGATTGTTGAGACCAACCATAAGTGTGGTCGCTGGTCCAACACTAGCGAAAGAAACCGGAGCTCTCGCTGGAACTTTTGTCATTTCAAGTGCTGCTTATCCACAAGATAATACCATCAGCTTTTCAGTCGATGGCACCGCAACGCTTGGAACTGATTACACCATTACTGGTGCGACGCTAAACGGAAGTAATGGTACTATTCTCATGCCAGCAATGCCTAACAATAGTGTCACCTTGACTATTACTCCAATAGATGATAGTGAAGGGGATCCAGACGAGACCATCCAATTGATTCTTAACCAAGGGGCAACCTATCAACTTGCTATAGAAGCTAATACAGCCATTTTGACCATTCAAGATAATGATAGTCTCACATCTACCGGTTTGTATTTGGAAACCAGTGCCTCCACAATTCTGAATAATGACAAGCTTGATGTTGTGGGTAAATTGAGTCGTTTTCAGGAAACTGAAGACAATTTAGTGGGCCAACCAATTGTACTAACCATAACGGCCCCAGATGGTATCACGCAAGAAACTCTGAACGTAAATGTCCTGACTGATACTGGGCAATTCCGTTTTGATGATTTAGAGTTACCAAATATATTCACTACCTCTATGCAAGACGGCGCCTTTGGTTTTCAAGCCAGTTTTTCCGGCACCGATGAATTAGCCGCATCAACCTCAGAAGCGGAAATGGTCTTAGTCGGTGCTTCGGCCGGTTATGCCATTTTAGTCCAAGGCAAAATCCAAAATGAAGAAGGTTTAGCCGCCCATAACAAAACCATTCATCGTATCTACAAGAAATTTAGAGATCGCGGTTTTGAAGACGACAACCTTAAATACTTCAACTATGACACAACCCAAGAAGGCGTTGATGGTTTGCCAATAAAAGCAGACATTGCGGCAGCATTTACCGAGTTACAAAGTCGGATAAACAGCAATCCAGCCCCGTTCTATGTGGTTATGATTGATCATGGTGGCATAGATGGCACTTTTCATATTTACAATGGCAATAACAACGCAAACGATGTCATTACGCCAGCCGATTTGGGGGGGTGGTTAGATAATCTCGAAACCGGTTTAAACGCAAACGCCCTAAAAAAATCGCGTCTAGTGACGTTAGGGGCCTGTTATTCAGGGAGTTTCATTCCAGTTATTTCTCAATCTGGGCGCACTATTATCACCAGTGCTACCGCCCAAGAAGAGTCCTACAAAGGGCTAGAAGAACCAGATGGAATTCGTAGTGGTGAATATTTCATGGAAGAATTTTTTGCCAGTCTCGGACGTAGCAATAACCTCAAAGCCGCGTTTGAATTTGCCACGGAAAAAACCGAAATCTTTACCCGACGCGGTGATGGCAACATAGCGAACCGTTTCTATGATGAAGCGACCCAACATCCATTACTAGACGATAATGGGGATGGACAAGGCAGTAACACATTCACCGCTAACGTTGGCAGTGATGGATTATTGGCCCAAGACATCTTATTAGGTATTGGTTTAAACTACGACACCAATTCCGCCGAAAATCCAGCCGAAATTCTCAGTGTGAGTAATACCATTTATTTGAGTGCGACTGAATCGGCAGCAATCTTGGAAGCTATGGTAAATAATGCAGATACTGTTAACTCAGCCCCAGTCGATATTCGGAAACCATCGGTTATTCTCAATAGCAGCGGGACTGAAACCAGCGAACAACTGGAAATCACTAACTTACCTCGGGTCTTTTTGGTTTGTGACAGTAGCAATGTTTGTTTAACTAACTTTAATCAGTTTGAAGAGCCTGGCATGTACGAAGCGTTTTACTTTGTCCGCGATAGTGAAACCAACGACATTTCCCCTGTGAAACGTTCCGTTATCTACAAAAACTATCCCAACAATCAACCCCCCAGCGCGTTTGATTTAATTGAGCCGCAAGATAACAGCGAACACAAAACCACTTTGCTCTTCAAATGGGAATCAACCACAGATGCCGATGGCCCGGTAACCTATAACTTCATTATTGGTAAAGATTCTAGCTTTACTGAAATCGTTTATCAACAAGAAGAACTGGCAACGGCCATGACTTATGTGGATGATACTGTGCCTTTAGATAAAGAAAACCCAACCACTTATTATTGGAAAGTCGAAGCGGTTGATCCGTTTGGGGAACGAACCAGCAGCAGTTCCATATTTGCGTTTACCACCAACAACACGAATGCTCCCCCAGGTATTAGCAGCTTGCATATTTCCAGTGCCTTAGATTTCCAAGCCATAAACGGTGCCGAAATATTGTTGTTTGACGAAGATGGCAACCCATTACCCAATCCTGAAATTTATCAAGATCAAGGTCACTACAATATATTGTCACTGCTTGGTCGTCGTCGGGCAAAAATTCAAGTCGCCGGGTATGAAGCACAAGATATTGAATTAGAGACAACCCAAGAGACGACTCAGTTAAATGTGGAAATGATGCCAGTGGGTGGTATTCCCATTCAACCAGGGGAATTGCAATTTTCAGCCAGTGAGAGTAGCATTGATGAAACTGAAGGAACAGCAACTATTTTAGTCGAACGTGTTGAAGGCAATGATACGGAAGTGACGGTGGATTATACCATGGCTGATGGGAGTGCGTTGGCTGATAGTGATTATACCAGTAGTAGTGGAACTCTAACCTGGCTTGATAAAGATGAACGTACTAAAACAATTAATCTATCCATCAACGATGATCCAGATTTTGAAGGCGATGAAACGTTTACTATCACTTTGTCCAATCCAACGGGTGGAACGGCTGAATCTCCCGCGAAACTCGGTGCAACATCCCAAATCACCGTAACAATTGTCGATGATGAAGCAGCACCCGAACCAGTCCCTGGCACATTGCAATTTTCAGCAAATACCTATTCAGCGACAGAAGGTGATAGCACCCTCAATCTCAACGTCATCCGTACTGAGGGGAGTGATGGTGAAGTGTCGGTGCAATATATAGTAAGTGGAACCGCTGCGCTGAATACAGATTATAACGGCGGCACCGGCACACTAACTTGGAATGATGGTGATTCTACCACTAAGTCACTGACTTTCAGTTTAATTGATGATGATGAAGTTGAAGAAACCGAAACACTGACGCTGAGATTATTTGAGCCAACGGGTAATGCGACTTTGGGTAATCCAGCACAAGCTACTTTAACAATTGTTGATAATGATGTAGCCATTGAGAAAAAAGAAGAAAAAGAGGAAAAACCTGAGACAAAAGCAACACCTGATGCTGTAATGACTCCTGAAACAAAAGCAATACCAGAATCTACAGTGACACCAGTGATAACGCCAGAACCAGTGATAATAGCAGAACCTGTAGTAACACCAATGGTAATGCCTGAAACAATGGTTACAACACCAGACATGGTAATCACAGAGCAGGTGACACCAACACCGATAACAACGCCTGTCATTAATCAGGGAATCATAACCTCACCTTCTGAAGCCGGCATATTACAATTTGCTTCAACCACTTATCTTGCTAAAGAGACAGATGGCGAACTTCAAAGCATCATGGTAACGCGCACGGATGGTCATCTTGGAGAAGTTTCGGTGCAATATTTGGTAACCGGTGCCAGTATAGCGACACCCAGTAAAGATTACATTATTGGCAATGGGATGTTGACTTGGGCGGAAGGTGAGACTCAATCAAAAGCATTACCTATCACACTGGTTGAAGACGGCGAATCTGAAGCCTTAGAAACTGTCAACTTCATGTTACTCAATGCAACAGGGCAAGCGGTATTAGGAAGACTGTCCCAATCAACGTTGGTTATTATTGATAGTGCATTGGTATCAGGAACGACTGCCCCTGTTACAATAACCCCTGAATTGGAACCTGAAAATATAGTAAACGCCAATGCAGGTACATTACAATTCTTAGCTCCCTTCTATACCACCAATGAAGGCATTGGTAACTTGACCACTTTCACCGTGACAAGAAGGGAAGGCAGTAATGGCGAAGTTTCCGTTGCTTATACGATAGACGGCGGCAGTGCCTTGCTTGACTATGATTACGTGGGAGGTACGGGTGAGTTAGTTTGGAAGAATGGAGACACCACTCCCAAATCTATCGCTTTAATGATTCTTGATGACAAACAGATAGAAGACTTGGAAACCATTTCACTGATTTTATCAGAACCAACGGGTGGCGTAACATTGGGAGTCATTCGGCGAGCCTCCTTGATTGTGGTTGATAATGATGGACAAGACATTCCAAACTCCTTTCAAGATAGTGAGGATAAAAGTGAAGAGAGCGAAGCCAATTCCAAAGAAGAGAATGAAGTCACTTCCAATCCTGAAGAAGAGGAAAGAGAAGACATTTCCCTTCATGGTGAAAAGGAAACGGGACGGGTTTCCTCTCAGAAGAGTGAATTTGTTTTTTCCAGTTTGCCCAATTTAGGACGAGGTATCGCAGTTGCCAAAGATGGTAGTATGCTCAGTGCTAACGCTCTTTTCGATATGGTGGGTATCACTGTTGCTTTTCGAGGAGGTGTTTCCATAAACCGTCAAGAATATCAATCAAGTCTAACCACAACGCCTGCTAAAATGGTGAAAATTACCGGTGAAATTGATATTGCGGAGGTTCATATTAGTCAAGAAGCGGATATATTAGTCGTCGTTGGTATAATTGATAATGGGTCGATAGAGACGCACGGCAGTGCGTCTCTACAATTTTTAATGCTTGACAATCAAGCACAATTCCAAGTATGGGAGGGTGAACTGGCTACTTTGGTGGGTAACAACGTTGTCTTATCGGAAACCCAAACGATTGAAATATATCATGGTTTCATAAAACCTGTTCAGGCACAAATCTACTTTGGTTATCGCCTTAAGGAAAATGGCACCATCTACTTCAATGGCGAACAACCTATTGAGGTGCGAATCAAAGAAGATTATGATAATCACGCTCAACAACCCCAAATGATTTGGCAGAGCGCATTTAGTCCTAATGGTGAACAAATTATCACCGCTTCTAGTGGTGGTAAAATCTATTTTTGGGAAAGTAGCACAGGACATAGATTATCTTATTTTAACCTCCCAATAACAGACGTAGAATATGCGGCTTTTAGCATGGACTCCCAAATTATCGCCACCGCATCCAATGACAACATGATTCATCTCTGGGAGGTAGCTGACGGAACACCACTTATTAAATTGATAGGGCATGAAGAGATTGTCAAACACATCAGCTTTAGTACAGATGGACAACAAATTGTTACCACATCTTGGGATAATACTGCCCGTTTATGGGAGGTTAAAACCGGCGAAGCACTTTTAGTACTAAAACATCAAGCGATTGTAGAACATGCCGCTTTTAGTCCTGATGGAAAGCAAGTCATCACAACTTCATGGGATAATACGGCTCGGCTTTGGGAGGTTGACACAGGGCAGGAAATCCTTACCCTTACTGGACATCGAAACGGAGTCTCTCATGCTACTTTTAGTCCTGAAGGTAAATATATTGCCACGACTTCTTGGGATAACAGTGTTCGATTGTGGGATACCAAAACGGGTAAAGCTGTATGGATACGCGAACATCAAGCCGGCGTTAACCATGCCGCGTTTAGTCCTGATGGCCAAATGATTGTGACTGGTTCCAATGATGGCACGGCTCGTTTATGGAAAACTGCAACGGGTGAACCCCTCAAAACCTTGAAAGGACATAAAAGCAATGTCTGGCATGTTGGTTTCAGCCCTGATGGAAAGCGAGTAATAAGTGCATCATGGGATGATACGGTGCGAGTGTGGGAGGTTGAAACAGGCGAATTATTAACCGTACTGAAAGACTAAATTGAAGCGGTTGGAGTACAAACCTTTAGGTTTGTACATCCAAACCTGAAGGTTTGGACTCCATTTCTACGTCACGGTTTGCCACACCAATCGGTCAAATCCCACCGCAACCACACTAATCAGTTTTAACTTTAACACGTCATTACATTCTTCTTCTAAACAAGTTTGATAATCCAACAATTGCTGTTTCGCTTCCTCCAATTTTTCCTTAACAGGTTCTAAAGCTTCCAATTCGGCTTGACTCAATTTTTTGAGTTCAACACCGCTCAATTTGACATCACCTAATTTTAAATACTTAAATTCAAAGATAAAATCATACAATGGGAGTTCACGAAAATCGGGACGAATAATCATAGTTAAGTCGGTATATCGTCGTTTACAAGCCATTTCTGAATCCATCATATACCAAACATCATTAAAAAGTACCGTCAAAAAAGCCGTTTTAATTGTCAATTCATTGGCGGTTTTATAATCACGATTATCAAACACTTCAAAATAACGCTGATCCATAAAATTACAAATGGCTTGCAAATCACCCGTTTGATAAAACGCTTTAGCCATGTCACGGATTTCTTCGCGTTCTGTATCTTGTGGCAACAACATTTCCAAAAGATGTTCCACATAAAGCTTGCGTACCACTAAATTAGGAATTTTAAAACGTGATTCGTTAAGTACTGTTTTTCCATCCAACGTTAAAATCCCCAAATAATAAAGCAAAGAGATAATAAACTGGTTGCTTTGACTCGTTTTTAACATCTGAACAACACCAAAACGATTAGCCAGTAATGAAAGAACTAAAGGCGGTGTCTCGTTTAAGGCTTGCCAAATAATCGCTCTGCCATTGGGTAAGCGGGAGAGATTGGTTAGTTTTCCTAAATCCATCGCCAAATTATCATCCAACATCTGGGAGGGAAATTGACAGTCATCCTGAAAATATTTCAGAAAATAAAGCACTAAAGTGGGATTGTAGACTAATTCATTGATATTGACACTGAAGCAATAACCATTATAAAAAGTTTGCATCAAGTCTAAAGCTTTTTGCCCCAAGGCTGGTGATAGCTTACATTCGGTAACAACGTGATTTACAACTGATTCCAGTTCAGACTCTCGAAAACCACATAAGTCATTAAATTTCGGCTGTGAATAAATATTTTCGGCGACATTATAAGCACTGGTAATATCACTCATCAAAACGGGAGACACGCCTGTGATAAAAACCCGTTCCAAACCACGTCCACTACTCGCCGATTTAACTGCTCGGAAAATAGCCTTCAGTGAACCTTCTGTCGACAACAGGATTTTATAACGTTCTGGATTAGTTTGTCCTCGCCCCATCATCAAGTCATTGGCAAAATTGTCGTATTCGTCAATCAATAAGTAAAGGCGATAAGGGGTTTGAGAAATAGCAATTAAAGCAGATTCAAATGAAGAAATAGCATTCTCTTTATCAATTTCAATGGTATAGGAAAAATAATCTTGATAACGTTCCATAAAACGCTTAATCTGATTATTCAGATGATCGTGCAAAGCCTTTCTCAATCCTTTTATTTCATCTTGTGATTCAACAACGGAAAAATCCCACTTCATCACTAAATATTGATTATGTTTCTCCGTCAGATTTTTAAAAATCTCCAATTCCCCAAACAAGCGTTCAAACTCTGAAGCTTTTAAAACATCATAGTAATTTTCTAACATTGACAACAGCAAACTTTTACCAAATCGTCGTGGGCGCAGAAAAAGTAGTTGATCACCTGCTTCTTCAATCAGTCGAATATGACTACTCCGATCCACATAAAAATAATTATCGGTTCGGATACGGTAAAAATCACTATTCCCATAAGGAAATTTAAGCATGATAAAAACTCCTTTTTCTCGGTTATTAACTGATGTTACGCAGATAGCTTTCAAACTGGAGTGCAAAATTGAGGACACCCCCCTAACCCCCCGTACACAGGGGGAAGTCCCAAAATAGAAAAATTAAAGCAAAGTGTCAAATGATGTTT
>JAUCGK010000051.1 GCA_030378085.1 Candidatus Parabeggiatoa sp. HSG14 | reverse complement strand
AACCAAACATCATTTGACACTTTGCTTTAATTTTTCTATTTTGGGACTTCCCCCTGTGTACGGGGGGTTAGGGGGGTGTCCTCAATTTTGCACTCCTGTTTGGAATCTATCTGCGTAACATCAGTTATGATTTACAAACAAATAATCACTATTTCTTGTTCCAACGCTCCTGCGTTGGAATGCATTCTGTGACGCTCCCACATCACTCCCTTACCACCTATCAGTTTAGTACAACGAATTACGTGGATAAACGAATATTAATCTGAACTTATTTTTCTAATTGATTGTATTATATCAAAATTCCTCTCGTTCCCACGCGCCGGCGTGGGAATGCAGTCTTGACGCGCCAGCGTCACTCCTTAAAAGTAAAGTCATGTTTTAGCACTGGCTTATGATTCATACGAATAAAGGACTGAGTACGATAATTTTTAAAATTGAGTTTGTTGGATAAATTTCTAAGATAATCTATGTCAAACAAAATAAACTTTAAAACAATATTAATAATCGGATTAGGATTTTTTATGGCATCAATTGTTGCGCCGGTAGTTGTTGCCATTTTTCAAACCCATTATGAACAATGGCTAACCGATGAATCGCCGCCAGTTGAAACAATACCATTACCTCAACCCACTTCAATCATAAAATCCCCTAAGCCTGATATACAACCGACACCGCCAATAGTGACATTATGGTTAGATTCACCCGATAAAACGCAATTTCACGCGGGCGATAAAGTAACGCTTTATTATAAATTCAATACCAAAGAAAAATTTCCCACAATTGCCTATTTTACTTTATTCAATGTATCAACAGCGAATAAATGGTCTATAATTTTAAATAATGAAAAAATCAAAGTGGGAAAATTATATTCATTGCCCAAGGGACGCGCTGCCTTGCAACCTGGGCAAAATGTCGGTACGGATGCGCGATTAAATTTAACTGTTGGACGTAAACATTTTAAGGCAATCGTTACCCCTAAACCGATAAAATGGGAAACCTTGAGCGCAAATATTGCCACCGGATTGCAAAGTGTGACAATTTTGGGAGAGGGCGCGTTAATTATTAATGTTTTAATGTAGGGTGGGTAGAGCGATAGCGAAACCCACCGTTACGATAAAAAATGTAAAAAGTGGTGGGTTTCCACTTCGTTCCTACCCACCCTACATTTTTATTCAGAGAAAAAAATGTCCAAAATAACCTTACTACTTATTAGCTTGTCCGTATTTCAAAACGTTCAAGCTATTGAAATAAAAGAACGTTTAGCTTTACTCATTGGTAATTCTGAGTACAAAGGCGATGCGTTTTTGGCAAACCCGATAAATGATGCCCAGGATTTAGCAGAAGTTTTGAGCGATTTACAGTTTCAAGTATCACATCGACAAAACTTGACACGGGCGGAAATGAACTCAGCAATTGAAGAGTTTGGCAAAAATTTAAAAGCCACAAAAGGCATGGGAATTTTTTATTATGCGGGACATGGGATGCAAGTCGGTGGCGAAAATTATTTAATTCCCATCGGTGGGGCGCGTGCTTTGTTTAAAGCTAATTATAATTTGGATAAAAAAACCATCAAAGCCAGCAATATATTAAAAACGCTTGAAGCGGCTAAGAATGCGGTCAATGTTATTATTTTAGATGCTTGCCGTGATAATCCCTTTCAGAAAAGAGGCATATCGCGCCGCCCAACACCGCCTGGATTACAAATGATGAATGCCCCCGGTGGTTCTTTGATTGCGTATTCGGCGGATCAAGGCGAAGTGGCATTTGAGGGCAAAAATAAACGTAACAGCCCTTATGCAGCTTCACTCATTCAGCAGATAAAAGATAATCCTAATTCTTCGCTCGTACAATTATTTATCAAAGTACAAGCCGATGTCTCTCAAAAAACTGGCAATTTACAAGAACCCGGCTTTTATACTAAGTTAACTCAAGATTATTGTTTGACGGAATGTCCAAAAGATAAAAGCAGTATAGATTTAGGGGAGTTAATACAACAGGTAGCACATTTGTGGCAACCTATCTTCACAGTGATGATAACGATAGGAGTGCTATGGTTGGGATGGCGATGGAATTTAGTCGGTGCGGTGGTAACGTGGGGTAGATATCAAGCTGTTCCAACGGTGTTTGAAGTCGGTGCTAAAACATGGCGACCCATTATTGTTGTTTCTCTTGTTATTTCATTGGCTTGGTTTGGTTGGCAACAAAGTTGGTTAAATTCAGTTGCAACATGGAGTATAGATTCAGGGAAATTAATACAACAAGTAGCGCATTTGTGGCAACCTATCTTGGCGGTGATAATAGCGATAGGGGTGCTATGGTTGGGATGGCGATTGAATTTAGTAGGTGCTGTGGTAACTACATTTGTGGAATATCGTGCTGGGAAAATTGAGCGAAGAAAACAAGCTGAAGTTGAGTCTGAACTTGAACAAAGAAAACAAGCTGAATTTAGGCAAAGACCATTTGAAGTCGGGCAAAGAAGACAAGCTGGCACAGTTCGACAAGAAAAGAAAGGTAAAATTTTTGGATTTGATGTTATTACAAAAAACTGGCAATCCATTGTTATCGTAACTGTTGTAATATCATTGAGTTGGGTTGGTTGGCAACAAAGTTGGTTGAGTTCAGTTGGTACATGGGGTAAGTATTTAATTGAGTCAATAGAACGAACAGAGCCAGTAGAACTAATCGCGGGGCAGTCTTTTCGTGATTCATTGCAAATTGGTGGTTACGCGCCTGAAATGGTGGTGATTCCAGCCGGGCGGTTCCAAATGGGAGATATTGAAGGTGGTGGTGATGACGATGAAAAACCGGTACATTGGGTGAATATTGATTATGAATTTGCGATGGGGAAGTATGAAGTAACGTTTGCTGAATATGATAAATTCGCAACTGGTAGAAAAAAACCAGATGATGACGGTTGGGGACGTGATAAGCGTCCTGTTATTAATGTTTCTTGGAATGATGCTGTAGCTTATACGGAATGGCTAAGTCAACAAACAGGAAAAGAATATCGTTTGCCTACTGAAGCTGAATGGGAATATGCAACGAAGGCTGGTACAGAGACTAAGTATTGGTGGGGGAATACAGCTTCTCATGAATATGCGAATTATGGTAAAGATGAATGTTGTGGTGGTTTAGCAAAAGGAAAAGACAAGTGGGAATATACTGCTCCCATAGGTTCTTTTAATGCTAATCAATTTGGTTTATACGATACAGTAGGCAATGTTTTGGAATGGGTTGCAGATGGTTGGCATGAAGACTATACAAACGCACCCAATAATGGTAAAATTTGGAAGAAGGGTGCAGATAAAAATACCCGGGTGCTGCGTGGTGGCTCATGGTACGGCTACCCTTTCAATTCCCGTGCTGCTTTCCGTTTCGGGATCAACCCAGTCAACCGCAGAGACTACATTGGTTTGCGTGTTGCGCGAGTTATTCTAGGCAGTGGAGGTAATGATGAAAAACTGGTGCATCGGGTGGATGTTAAGTCTTTATTGCGTGAATGCGAAAAACATTTTCAAGCTAATCGTCTAACAAAAGGTGAAAACGGAACAGCTTTAGAATGTTATAAAAGAGTATCGATCAATGATCCAAGCAATGCCGAGAAGGGACTAAAAAAAATAGAAGAACGTTTAGTCACATTGACAAAACGTGCTTTGGAAAAGGTACAAAGAAACAAAGCAAAGCAATATTTAGCCAGTTTAGGCAAAGTGAATCCTGAATCACCGGAGTTAGCCGGACTTGAAGAGTGGCTTTCCAGGCTTCCATTATATCGTTATATTGATAATGGCAATGGCACAGTTACAGATAACAAAACAGGGCTTATCTGGTTGAAAAATGCGAATTGTTTTGGTAGGCAAACTTGGAGCAAAGCTATGCAACGTGTAGCCAAATTAGCTCATGGACAATGTGGTTTACGTGATGGTTCAAAGCGGGGTGTATGGCGTTTACCTACTATAAACGAGTGGAAATCAATGCTAGATAAGAGATATAAAAATCCAGCACTTTCCAACACAGCAGGAACAGGTAAATGGAAGGAAGGTAATGCGTTTTATGGTGTACATACAAACTCCCATTGGTCGTCTAACAGACGTGCAAACAGTATTACCGATGTCTGGATCGTGTATGTCCTAGATGGTCGCGTGAATTACCGGCCTAAAAACTATCCTCGCTATGTGTGGCCAGTGCAAAATAGATAATGCGAAAACCCACCATTCCATATATAAAAAAAGGTGGGTTTCGTTCCTCTACCCACCCTACGCTCTAACCCCGAAAGGGGTTAAATGTGAATAGCCACCGATGAAATCGGTGGAATTTAGAAGCAACCCACAAAACTAAATTGACTTGGAGTACCAATGAAAATCACTAATTTGACTATTGAAGATAATCTCTTCACAAGAGCATCACAACTAACAGGTATCGTTGAGCAAACAACCTTATTAAAAGCTGCTTTAAAAGCTCTAATCACCTTAGAAAGCAGTAAGAAACAGTTCATAAAAGTAGACAATACAGAAAACCCAGATGAAATTTTCCAAGCCATTATGGAAATTTCCAGACGATGTGCCGCATTACCTACTCAAGATTATCGTTCTGAAGACGAAATTTTAGGTTACAACGAAATAGGGAGTTTTTCATAAATTGTTATAGATACTTCAGCTCTCATTGCTATACTTTTAAAAGAAACTGAGGCTGAAAAATTTGCGAAAGCTATCCTTCACGATTCCAAACGCTTGCTTAGTGCTTTTTCAGCATTAGAAACAAGTGTTGTGATTGAAGCTAGAAAAGGTGAAATATGAACTACATACAAACCATCAACCAAAATTTAAAACCAAAAAAACTTCTTCATTATCAAGTTATTGATTTATTTGCCGGCTGTGGCGGATTATCATTAGGATTTGAAGCAATTGGATTTCAAACCCTTGGTTATGAAATGGAAAATACTGCTGCTAAAACCTACACTAAAAATCTTCTGGGTGAATGTATAGCCAAAAAATTAGAAACCAATATTGATTTTAAAAAGGATAATATTGACATCATCATTGGAGGCCCGCCTTGTCAACCTTTTAGTGTTGGTGGACATCAAAAAGGTCACAAAGACAATAGAAATGGTTTTCCGATATTCCTCAATGCCATCAAAAAAACCAACCCTAAAATATTCTTGTTTGAAAACGTCAGAGGTATGTTATATGCCAATAAATGGTATTTTGACAAAATCACCGACGACTTAATAGCATTGGGTTATATTATTGATTATCAAATGTTAAATGCAGTCAACTATGGTGTACCACAAAACCGCGAAAGATTATTTGTGATAGGACATCGGAGTCAATTTAGCTTTCCAAAACCAAGCCCAAAAAAGCTAACCGTTGTTGATGCAATAGGTGATTTAATGAATCAAGTGATTGATGAAACTAAAATTTTGACTCCTTCAATGGATAACTATGTCAAAAAATACGAAATCGCCTCCCACTGTATTAACCCACGAGATTTATCTCCCCATAAACCAGCAAGAACTTTAACTTGTCGAAATATCGCAGCACCGACTGGCGATATGCAGCGCGTTAAATTACCCGATGGCAGACGACGACGGTTAGTTGTCAGAGAAGCAGCAAGATTACAAAGTTTTCCGGATTGGTTTGAATTTTGTGGCACCGAAACCAATCAATTTAATCAAATCGGTAATGCAGTACCGCCTTTATTAGCTTATCATTTAGCGCAATCCATCAAAAACTGCTTAGACAAAGGGCAATTATATGATAAAAAAGAAATTCAAAACAAACGTAATTTTTTTAAACCAATGCCAACTTTATTTTAAACATGTCTCTAAAAAATAACGATAAATCGGCATCAGTCAAAAAAATAATTGAAGAATCCATTGAGATTCTTGATGCGACTGAAATACCTATCTTTGAACAAACCGAAAGGAGAAGAGAACGAATGGCAATGGCTTTTTTGGCGGTTGCCGGTGTGACAAACTCTTGGAAAAAGGCACAGGGATTAGAAGAAAAACGTACCCTCAAAACCAGAGACATCATCACTTTTATTAATGAACATTTTGAAGAAAACATATCCAGTGGTTCTTATGACGATATTCGTAGAAAAGATTTGAGGCTGCTGGTTTTAGCCGGATTTATTATCAATAGTGCCGAGAAAAAGAATGCCGCCACTAACGATCCAACCCGAGGTTACAGTTTAGAAGCAGAATTCAAAAATTTAATAGTCTGTTACAAAACTAATCGTTGGAAAACTAAGCTACAAAAGTATATTGCCAATAAAGTATCCTTGAAAACACAGTTAGCCAGAAAAAGAAATATTGAAAAAGTACCCGTCACTTTACCCAATGGCCAATTACTTGAACTATCAGCCGGACAGCATAATGTTTTACAAAAGCAAATTATTGAAGAATTTTTGCCTCGTTTTGGCAAGGGTTGTCAAATTCTATATCTAGGTGACACTTCAAATAAAATGCTTTTTATAGAAGGAAAAATACTGGCAACGCTTAATTTTTCAAGGGGGCCACACGATGAATTACCTGATATCATTACATACAACGCGGCTAAAAATTGGCTATATTTGATTGAAGCGGTTCATAGTAGCGGTACAATTAATGAAGTGCGGTTATTAGAATTGAAAGAATTGACAAAAAACTGTCCAGCAGATGTTATTTATGTAACAACATTTTTGAATAAAAAGGAATTTAAAAAATGGATAGTTGAAATAGCTTGGGAAACAGAAGTTTGGATAGCTGATAACCCAGATCACCTAATCCATTTTGACGGTCATAAATTTCTTGGCCCTTACTAAGGCTCATTTTTTTTGGCTTTTTTGGTAATTAGTGGAGTCCAAAGCTTTAGCTTTGGCAACGGCTTCCAAAGCTGAAGCTTTGGACTCCAATCTGCAAAACCAAATTGACTTGGAGTACCGATATCATTAAGAGGATTTACCAATGAGAATACCAACTAATCAACCTCCCATTCATCCGGGTGAAATTTTACAAGAAGAATTTCTAAAGCCTTACCACATAACAACCACTGAACTTGCTGAAAGGATAAATCTTCCGGTTGAACAGATTAATGCTATCATCAAAGCACAACAAAGTATTAGCACAGATATGGCATTACGTCTCTCTCGATTATTCGGCACTTCACCAGAGTTATGGCTCAATGGTCAAATGAAATGGGATATCTGGCACATTTTGCATGGAAAACAAGCAAACCAATTAGACAAAATTAAACCAATCGTACCTTTATTATCACCACAACCAAGCTATCTAGCCGCTTAAAATGAAATTTTATAAAATTTGTTAAGGTTTTTGAGAATTATGATAGCTGACACAGAAATTAGATTAAAAGGAATGGAAGCTTTAATATGTACATTAGGAGAAGTTCAAGCGGAACGCTTTATAAGTTTAGTCATGAGAGAACATTTTGATTACACCATTTGGCAAAGAAAACTATGGATCGATAAAAGTGTCGAAGAAATTAGCCATAAGGCTATGTTGTATCGTAATCAACTATCGAAGTAAAAACGTAGGGTGCGTCCCACGTACCATGATTAGCTAATGGGAACCTGAAATAATCACAAAGAGGTAATAATGCAAGCTATTGAATTTACAGCAACAATACAAGATGGGATGATATCCATCCCCGAACATTACAAAGATTGGTTTAAAAAATCGGTTAGGATTATTTTATTGGCGCAAGAACAACCACAGGCTTTACCAATTGAACAAGACACGCCGATTGAACAAGATATTTGGTTGGGATGTATGTCCAATACAGGGCAAATTGTTGGCGATATTGTATCGAAAATAGATGATAATCTGAATTGTTGGGAGGTTTTGGCAAAATGACATTTTTGTTAGACACGCATATCTGGCTATGGAGTTTGTTAGAACCGGATAAACTGAAACAAAAAGTGACTGAAGTTTTGCAAAACCCTCAAAATGAACTTTTTATTTCTCCAATAACTATTTGGGAAACTTTAATTTTAGCCGAAAAGCAAAAAATAAAACTCAATCTACCGGCTCAAGAATGGATACAAGAAGCATTAAAACGGGGTAAAGTGCAAGAAATTCCATTGTCAAATGCCATTGCCCTTAAAAGCCGACTCATTGTTTTACCGCATCAAGACCCTGCTGACCGTTTTATTGCAGCAACAGCTTGGGAATATGACATGACTTTAATCACAGTGGATGAACACCTCAGAAAATCGACTCAGATAAAAGTGCTTTAGCAAGCGTAGGGTCAATGCCTTAAGCCTTGAAGTTCCAACCTTTAGGTTTGGAAGCAAGCGTAGGGTGGGTAGAAGCTTCGCTGCAACCCACCATTATATAAAAAAAAGGTGGGTTTCGTTCCTCTACCCACCCTACGCTCTAACCCCAAAAGGGGTTAAATGTGAATAGCCACCGATGAAATCGGTGGAATTTAGAAGCAACCCACAAAACTAAATTGACTTGGAGTACCAATGAAAATTACTAATTTGACTTAATGACTTACTCAAGATTATCGTTCTGAAGACAAAATTTTGGGTTACAACGAAATAGGGAGAAAAAAACAATGGAACGAAAATACAAACTCTTAATTGTAGATGATGACAATCACGTCCGCACCACATTTCAAGACTACTTTACCAAAAGAAGCTTTATTGTCGAAACTGCTTCTGATGGAATCGAAGGACTTGAAAAACTTCGTGCGGATGAATTTGATGTTGCGATTGTTGATATGAAAATGCCTAAAATGAATGGCATTGATATGATTAATCAAGCATTGACGAATGATGATACCGATGCGAATATGATTATTATAAGTACACCTGACGAAAGCAATAAAGGGGATGTCATCAAAGCTCTCAATATTGGGGTAGATGCATGGTTTGAAAAATCAGAACTCGAAATGCCACGATTACTCAAAAGAGTAACAGAATTGGCACAAGTGATACCACCAGAGATGATTAGGCGTGTTACTTCTATGATTCCAAACTAATGCTGCGGGATAAAAATGATGACAGAGCCAAGATATTATTTCGATGCTAATGCGTTACTCAAGTATTACCACCCATTACTAAAACATCAGCAGGAAGAAAAAGGTATTTTACAGATACATCGTTTGGTTTCAAAATCAGCGTTTCCCATTTTAATTTCACCCATGACTTCATTAGAGATTATTGGTAAATTAACCCAATTCTTTCGGCAAGGTTTGATAAAGAGGAAAAATCTTAATACCATTATTGCGCTCCTAAAAAGAGAAACAGGTACGAAAACAACTATCCGCCCTTTTGAAATGCTTGAATTACCTGATAATGTCTTTCGACTGGCAGAGACGATTTTATTGGAACACGCAAAATTTGCCATTGGTTCAAACGATGCGTTACACGTCGCAATCGTTAAAAAACTCCCCTTATATCAACCAACTATAGTGACTTCAGATAAATCGCTACAAAGGGTTTGTGAATCTATCCAAATATCTTTTTATGATCCTGAAATGGGATAGCTATAGCGTTTCCCGATTGCATCAAATATAATGGACGCTGGCGCGTCCCGAACTGGATTCCCACGCTGGCGCGTGGGAACCAGAATAAATTGCTATAATATGAGGATGCACGTTGTTTAGTTACCACATTTTTTGTAAGGAGAATAATCCATGAAAAAAGTCGCTTCATTACGTTATGGAGTCATTTTTAAAAAAGCGTTTTCACAGCCTGATATTTTTAAAACCTTCGTGAAAAACTTTAATTGAATAAAACCGGCAACTAAACCTGACAGGTTTTCAAAACCTGTCAGGTTTGGCTTCAACCCACTGCTAGATAAAGGAGCTTAATATAATGTATCCAAAAATCATAACCCTCATTTTTCTTATTTCACCGCTGCCTTTATTGGCAACTCCCTGCAATCAAGCGACTCAACTGGTTATCCAAGCCTACGATTTGGGAGAACATGCCAAGGTTTACGCTCTCCAAAAAGCATTACTCCAACAAGCATTGAATCTTTGCCCTAATCACACTGATGCTCATAACAATCTTGGTGTTGTCCTAGAAAATGAGCAAAATTACCCAAAAGCTATTCATCACTATCAACGCGCCTTGCAAATCAATCCCGATTACTACGAAGCTTGGGTTGGTATGGGTGATATCTATTATAAACAGGGGCAATTTCCTTTAAGCCTTGATGCTTACCTAAACGCTTGTACCCGCGATAGCCCTGTTCGTAATCAACGCATCACCGAATTACTGGATAAAAACAACTATCGCACTGCTACTGACAAAAACATGTTGAAACAAGCAAGCTTGAGTTTGCTTTACGATAAACAAGCCCTCGAAAAACTCCGCCAGAAAGTGACAGATTGCCGGAGCCGTTATCGCGGTATCGCACCAACACTTGTGCCTAACACTCTACTAGAAACCTTTGTGGTATTTCGCAATATTCACTTTGAGGTTGGCGAATATCTTTTAACGCCTACCGCTGAACAGCAATTAGATGAAATCAGCAATACTCTACTTAAAAAAGACATGAAATCTATTCAAGTCAGTGGACACACTGATATACAAATTTTCAAAAGTGTTCCTCCTGAAGAAAGCGATGAACGCCAATTGAGACTTTCGCAACAACGTGCCGTTTCTGTTGTTAACGCCTTAGCAAAACGCAATATTCCCATTAATAAAATAACAACCAAAGGCTATGGTTACACCCAACCTGCCCAAGGTTATACGGAGGCTGATTGGGACAAAAATCGGCGCGTGGAAATTGAAATCAAGTAGGTAAACTTAACTTATTATAATGACATGATTTACAAACAAATAATCACCATATCTCTCATATTTATTTCCCTTGCAATCTTCGCAACGGAAGAAAAAGCATGGTAGCAAGAACGCCAGGCTAGAAACGATATTTATTATCCTTACGATAAACATGAAGCAACTATGCAGCAAAAAGGTGATACTGACAGAAAATCCATAATACCTGAAAATTTATGGCTCTGTACTTACACAGGAAAAAAATTATCAGAGAAAGCAATGATGCAGATAGTTTTCGTCCAGGTACTATTTAACTCTAAATTTGCAAATTATAATTCATATCTAATGAGGTATGGGATTGACTTGTATTATCTAATGAGGTAACTTTTACCATTCTCATAAAAACATTAGGAATAATCATAAAATAACTTTCTGTTTTATAAATTCAAAAATCACTCCAGCCTCACCTTCATAATTTGGTGCGTTTCCCTGTGAAGAATAGAGGAGATTTTAAGGAAATTATTTTGTATTCATTTTTTAATTTATTCCACAATTTATACAAATCATTTTAAAAACTTCCCAAAAAAACAATTATGAGAATAAAAAGATGAGTTGGGAATAATTTTTTTCGTTTTTTCACAACATTTAGGAACGAGAAACAAATTTAAAAAAAAGGTAAATTTAGATAACATGAATAAATATTTATATTTAATGGTTTTCATAGGCTTTTTTGTCGTAACGCTTGTTGGAAATAATGGATGTACCATTCATCCAGTTGAGGGAGAAGTTGACGAATCACCTGATACTGATGATTCATCCTCTGAAATCACTGATCGATCTATACCTACTAAAGACAGTACATTACCTTATACAGTGGTAGAAGTGTTTTATGCGACAGATCGTTCTCGAAGTGAAAGTAATGCGCCGAATGAATTTTTTGGTGCCAAACGAGGGATACTTTCTTATGGAACTACCCAGGTAAGTATTCCTTTGGAACATGAAGTGGGAGAAGTAGAAAGGCCTTCTTGGTGGAAGTTTGAATTTAGAGAAAATCCAGAAAAACACATTGTTTTACTGAGCATTTCTCAGAAAGAAAAATCAAAATATTTCCAGGCACTTGCTAATCGTATTTCAGCAACAAAAGAGAAAAGCGCATTTATCTTTATTCACGGATATAACGTCAGTTTTGATGAGGCTGCAAGACGAACAGCACAAATGGCTTATGATCTTAAATTCGATGGTACACCTATATTTTATAGTTGGCCATCTGATAGTAGTTGGATACCGAGTTTGTCATTGAGATATACAACGGCTGAAAATAATGCCAGTTGGACTCAAACTCATCTCAAAGGCTTTTTAAAAGATTTTGTTAAGGATACTGAAGCCGAAAACATTTATCTTATTGCACATAGTATGGGGAATCGTGTACTGACTAAAGCCATTAAGGAAATGGTATCTGAACAATTTTCGATGAAGCAATTTACAGCAATTATTTTAGCAGCACCAGATATAGATGCAGAGGTTTTTAAGCGAGATATTGCACCTAAGATAGTTGATTCTTCTCAGTCAATAACCCTCTACATGTCATCCACTGACAAAGCCTTACAAGTTTCAAAAAAAGTGCATGAATATCCCAGGGCGGGAGATACGACAAGTGGTATATGGAATGATATTCAAGGGATAGACATGATAGATGCCTCAAACATCGATACCAGTTTTTTGGGACATTCTTACTATGGTAATTCAATACTTGGTGATATTCGTTCTTTGATTATAGAAGGAAAATCTGCAATGGAAAGAGGACTTGAAAGAGAACAAGGATATTGGAAGTTAAAATAAAAGCAACTAACTTGGCAATGCCACATTAAATCCGTAAATCCGTTTTGTGCGTACTTTAACAAAGCTAAAGCTTTGTATTTGCATTAATTCGTCAATTCATGCTTCCCTTTCATTTTTCACTTTAAATGAGCTTAGAGTTATGTTATTAAAATCGAAACATATTTATGGTTTAGCAATACTTTGTTTAGTTTTAAACGTCCAAGCCAATGAATGGTCTGGCTATATTGCAGGGGAGTTGCGGTATTTTCCTCAATCCCCCCTGTCTGCGGATCAATATGAAGATATAAATGTATCCATCGCAGCGCAACCTGAATTTCACCATGAATGGGAGGATGGTTATCAGAGTTTTACTTTTGTTCCTTTTGTACGCATTGATCAGCATGATTCGGAACGAACCCATTTTGATATTCGTGAATTGACTTGGTTAAAAGCCGCACAAGATTGGGAATTACGCGTAGGAATTCGCAAACTTTTTTGGGGAGTCACAGAATCTCAGCATTTAGTGGATATCGTGAACCAAACAGATTTGGTAGATCATCCCGATACAGAAGAAAAATTAGGTCAACCCATGATTAATTTTGCGTTAATTCGTGATTGGGGAACATTGGATCTATTCGTTTTGCCGGGTTTTCGGGAAAGAACTTTCCCTGGTAGCGAAGGGCGTTTGTTAAGCGGCGGTATTCCCATTGATACTGATCAAACACGCTATGAGTCTGGCGCGAAAGAAAAACATGTCGACTGGGCAGTGCGTTGGAGTCATACACTAGAAGATTGGGACATTGGTTTATCTCATTTTTCTGGCACAAGCCGTGAACCACGCTTGCAGCCTGGTTTTGATAATGCGGACAAGTTTGTATTAATACCCTATTATGAACAAATTGACCAAACAGGAATTGATATCCAAATAACCAAGGAAGATATCTTGTGGAAATTGGAACTGATTTCGCGGGACAATGAGGAAGGACGCTTCACTGCACTCACAGGCGGTTTAGAATATACTTTTGTTGGCGTGTTTGAATCAGATGCTGACGTGGGATTAGTGACGGAATATTTATTTGATGATCGCAATAGCAATGCCACTACTCCTTTTGAAAATGATTTTATGCTCGGTTTGCGCTTAACTTTAAATGATGTCCAAAGTACCGAGTTGTTAGCGGGGAGTATCTTGGATATTGATAATAAAAGTCGTTCTTTTCTTCTTGAAGCCAGTCGTCGCTTTGGTGAAAGCTTGAAATTCAGTTTAGATGCTTACATTTATTCCAATATATCGGAAGACGATTTGGCCTATGGTTTCCGCAATGAGGATTTTCTCCAATTAGAATTGGCGTGGTATTTCTAAGGAAGAATTAAATCTTGGACTCCAACACAATGAGGAAATATTGATGAACAGATATTTAAAGTATTTGAAGGTAATACCGTTATTTGTTTTCACCATAATAAGCGGACTCGCAAACTTAGTTCACGCTGATTTAGTGATTACGCCTGTCACTCCTGTTGTTGAAGTAGGGCAATCTATCACCTTAACTGTATCGGAAGCCAATGGCGGTGTGACATGGATAGCTGAACTAGGGCAAATTAAAGGCAATGGCGCAATAATAACTTATGTAGCACCCAATGAGGCGGGTATCTATGCCATAACAGCATTGTCTGGTACAGATGTAAGAGCGGTTCAAGTAAAAGTCATTGAACATTGTGACACTTGTGGTTTTTCACGGGAAAATGCAGTTTGGGAAATCTTTACTCAACGCCCCACGATTAACGCGCTCGCTTTTTCTCCCGATAAAAGCATACTTTGGGTAAACACCATAAATGGCATAGAACAATGGGAAACCAGCACAGGGCAATTACTCCGCATTTATACGTCGGATGATTTACCTGATTCTTTTCCTGAAAAAATCTTTGCTGATAATAGCAATAATATTTGGCAAAATGCAGGGAATGATTTACTTCAATTTAAGGCTAATGATGACGGGATTATTTTTCAAGCCGATAATGCAGTTTTACCAAACAACATTATCCAAGCACTTGTTCAAGATAGTGAAAAAAAGCTTTGGGTAAAAACAGCTAATGGTTTTATTTACCGTGAAGAAAGTGGAGATTGGGCAACACTTTTTTTAAATTCATCAGAACTCCCTCCCGATATTCTGAATCTCCTTAATAACACTGATGAATCATCAGAAACTATTGTTGATACGACAAGTCTCAAATTACCGAGTAATAATGTCTTATCTCAACTGTCTGACAGCAACGGGACTTGGCTAGGTACTGATAAGGGTTTATTCCTTCTTGACAGTAATAATGAGTTAGTTGTTTTTAATACAGATAATTCTGGATTGCCCCATGATGTAGTCAATGTACTGAAATCCGATAATAAAGGTGGTTTATGGGTAGGCACTCAAGGAGGACTTGGATATCTTACGTTTGGACAGAAATCAAGTATTATCAATAAGATAACTAAAGAAGAACCCGAAAAAGAAAAATCGCTTCGCAACGCGCTTTTCAGGGAAAAACGCGCCGCTATCTTTATTCATCCTCAAAGTCAAGGGGGAGGACATCATCAAAATTTTGCCCTTGAATTTATGGCAAATTATGCCTATCGCAATCTTTACATTCGAGGCTACGACAATAACGAAATTTATTTCTTATCTCATAAACCCGATTTAGATTTCAACGGTGATGCACGTCCAGACTTTTATATCGTAGACGCGCCAGTGACTTTGGCAGAATTTCGCAATAATAAAACCGCTCCCCGTAACATCACAATCACTGATATTCAAACTGCTTTTAACTCTGCTAAAAACAAAGGCCAATTAGATTATCCACTGTTTGTTATTTTTATTGGTCACGGTTTATCTGGTAAACTTTCTCTTGATTCCTTAAACAAGGAAACGCTAAAAGCCGACACTTTCAAAGCAATACTTGATGATTATCAAAACAGCACTGGCAACCAAGTGGTTGTTATTATTGAGGCTGCCCACAGTGGCACATTAATCTCCACTTTGGCAGGACCTAATCGTGTCATTATGACCAGTACAGGTGATGGTTTTGCTTATTACCAAGATTTAGGACGTACTTCTTTTCTCAAGCTTTTTGCAGATCAAATGCGTAAAGGTGAAACCTTATGGGATACGAGAGATTTTATCGAACACACTTTTTCAAAATATCAGTTTCCGTTTAACCAACAAATTCCTCAATTGGAAGATAACGCTGATGGAATGCTGGCGCAAAATATTTGCTTAAATGGATGTTTCGGCGGTTTACCAGGTGTACTTACTTTAATAGTACAACCCTTTGGGCAAATTAATCCAGGACAACCCATTGATTTCACATTGGAGGCTAACCTAGACGAAGGCGGTATACATCGAGTATGGTCCCCGGTAATGACTCCAGAAATTGCCCAACAATATAATGAACAAGGCTTTTCATTATTACCCATGCCAACTGTGCAACTTTCGCAACACCCTTTAATCCGCAGCAAAGACAGTAGTAATCAATGGCACGGACAATTTAGTGGTTTTAATACTACAGGTGACTACCTCTTTACTTTCAAAGCGATTGACAATAAAGGCATTATCACGGAATCAGAGCCGGTGAATGTATTTATAGAATTGAGCAAAAATGCCTATTTTAACTCCAACACCAATATATTACACATTCCAGCCGTTAAGGTAGGTACAGAGACTTTCCAAGCTGACTTAACGCTACATAGCGTTGAGCCAACTATTATTCTTGAACTGAATACAACTTCTGTCAAACTGGCGAGTGATAATGCGATAGAAGAAATTGCCCATTTTGAAAGCAACACGGGAGCGGTAGATATTCCTTTATTGGATATTCCTAATACCTCGGGTAGCATGGATACTTTTAGTGTGGATTTGCAACTTGTGCCACAAACCTCGCCCTTACAATTTCGCGTAGAAAATATCACACCACAATAAAATCTTAAATTTTGGTGGAAATGTATCTGGAGTCCAAAGATATCGCCCTGCTGAAGCTTTGGACTGCATTTTTAGGAGAAAAACTCATGAACAAACAAATTCATTCAAAAAACATTATCTATATAGTAACAATTGTTGCAGCCGTGCATCGCAAAGTTTTTGGAGTGGTTCTGGCCAACAACCGCTTTTTTTAAGCATTTCTTCAATTTCTTCCTCTGAAAAAGAGTAAGGCAAACTCACTATTAATTCTCTGGCTTCACTTTCTGTGAACGCCTCAAGCGGCAAAGTATGCCCAAAGAGATTAAAAAATGGCGCGGCTTTGTCAAAATCATCCTTTGTCAGTGGCTCTGAAGCCGTTATCACAAAACTCAATTTCCCATGACTCCCCAACGAACACATATTCCCCCAAAATGCGGCATCCAGTGCTGGCATCGCAAGTCCCACCTCAATATCATCCATTAATATCACCGTTGGGTTATCCTGTTGTCGTCTCAGTGCGGTTGAAAAGCCGGCTATATCGCAAGGATTAGGGATATCTAATTTGAGTTGGTGCAACACATCAGACACTAACGTCTCTGGTTGAGACATATTAGCATCTTTGAAATCCACCAAGGCAATTTGAAAATGGTCAGCTAACCAATCATCGGGCCAGCCTTTGGCTTGATCTGGCCGTAACTGGGTGGCTTGATTAATTTTCAGCAGATAATTCAACAGTGATGTTTTACCACTCCGTTTAGCACCCAAGATAACAATGGATTCTGGCATCGTTTTGTGCCACGCCCAATAAATTTTGTTCAATAAACTCTCGCGCCCAAAAAATTGATAAGGCTGAATAATAGAAACACCCACCACTGGCATAGGTGGCTGCGGAAATTCGTATTTTTCCGGCTGATGTCCGGCTGTCTTTAAAAATTTGGCGCGTTGTTTAGGCATAAGTTTCAATATATCGGCACATTTTAAAAGTTTATCACGCGAGATGGGACGTTGAATTTTCCCCACTCGCCAATTGTAGATAGTCATTTTACTTACCGATAGTTGTTCTGCCAATACCTCATCAGTCAAACCTGCTTTGTTTAGGTATTCATCAAATAATTTTGCAAAGGTATTTTTAATCATAACACTTTGTTTATTAAGTTAATAAATTATAGATTTTATGAAATTGCCTGAGATTGTTTGAAATTTTATAAAATTTTATGAAATTTCATGCCTGATTTGATTGCGATTTTATTGGAAACCCCTTTAAACTAATGTCCACTTTGTTTGAAAGTAGTGTTGTAAAAAATACTACATAAATCTTTACAGGTCGAGTCTTTGTTAGTTTTGCATAGCGGTTTCCCATAACAGGGAGCATGACCGGAAAATACAAAGCTAAAAATTCTTGCCTGAAAAGGTGTATTTTTGATTAAAGGAGATTACGATGAAACAACTGATGAGGTGCTGGTTTCTCAGCACTGTGTTTTTGGTATGTCTGTTTGGAGGGAGGGCGGCAATAGCATTGGATTTGCTCAATGTGTCAGCTTACTCGGAAGGTGCGCCTGTGCCTTATGGTAAAAATGTGGTAGTCATACAGAGTGAAGTCACTGGTAAAAAATGGCTTGTTCACCAACCAGGTGCTAAAGACGGATCATTAAAGTTTAGTGGTCTTAATGTATCTGGTGATATTGAAATGGTTGTCGAAGTTAGCTATAAAACTTCTTTAGAACTGAAGTTGATATCAGGTGCAAATTATATTAAACTGAGTCATTATCAGCTTTCGGGTGGTTCTACATATTGGAAGATGTCGGATGTAAACGATTCTACCATTGTTAGAACCACTGCAAAAACAGTCAAATTATCCATTAGTGGATATACAGCAAAACTCTATGACGAAGAAGAGGACGAATTTTTGACTAAGATTACCTTAGTAGAACCATTCCTCACTTATAGTGATTTAGAAGTTGAAAGGATAAATGATGATAACGATGAGTTGCATCAGTTGACAATAACGGCAGGCGGTATTACCCCACCGGCAACTGAATTTGACAAGGGCGTACAAGCTGGCATACAACAATGTGTTGCTACCCCTGCTTCTTGTGGCATTGTTTCCGGTGGCAGTGGTAGTGCTATCAAACTCATCAACATCAGCACCCGTGCTTCTGTACTTGGCGGCGCAAATGATGTTATTTCGGGGTTTATTATTAGCGGAACTGGCTCGCAAAAAGTGATCTTAAGAGGCTGGGGTTTAGCAGTGGGTGTTGATGTGGCTCTCAACGTGCAAAAATATCCCAGTGGAGACTTTGTTGCCAACAATAATAACTGGCAAAGCCAAACCGCTCCTGGCATCGCTATTCCTGCACAATGGACGATGCCACAAGTCACAGATTCAGCACTATTACTGACTTTACCAGCGGGTGCTTACACTGCAACACTGAGTGCGGGTATCACAAAAGGTATGGGACTGATTGGTGTAGATGCGATTGATTAAGGGTAATTAAGGCAAAGATTTCCGTGATTTTGAAAATCTCGGAGAGTTGAGTAAAAAAGGCAGACAGGGTTTTGAACCGTGTCTGCTTTTTTTGTGTAAACGAAAAATAGTATCTTCTCTAAATTCTGTGGAAAAAACCTGACAGGTTTCCAAAACCTGTCAGGTTTGAACAAGTTTACCCACACTTTTTGAGAAGATACGAAAAATATAATTTTTTTGTCTTGTATTCAATACCAAATTGTGTACAATGTCTCTTTTAAGTCAAACGAAATAAAAAGGTTACCTTATGAATGACTCCCTTAATTTTTACTCCAAATACGAGTATTGAGGTTCAAGTCTTCAACAATATCTTTGCTCAGTTGCAGATATTCAAAAAATTCGTAAAGGAGTTTATAGTCTAGCAATGTTTCAAAAACAGTCGGTTCAAATAAATCTTTACGAACAGGAATTCCTAAATACAACTTACCATCAACAAAAGACAAGTAAATTTGCTTTTCTAACTGGTGGCGAAATTCTAAAAGACGGCGCATCAAACTGGTAGACAAAACATAACGAGCAGTAATTTGATCATCGCTATAGACAACAAATTCTCGTTCAAATTCAGGGTCTGCTAATTCGACTAATTCCCCAAGACTAACTTTAGCTTTCCACGATTGCAACATTTTTCCAAATCGTCCCAAATGTTTTTCTGCATAATCGGGAAGAACTACTGTAAATCCTTTAAAATCTTTGTTAAAATCGAATATAAAAAATAGACCTTTGAAAATGTCATGATAGCGAGTTTCTGTACGTCCATCTTTGTTGACATGTGTTGTTCTATACGCTGCATGAACTTCAGAAAATTTGACAGATGTCTTGCCTAACATGCCTTCAACATAATCTTCCCCTTCCCATCTATCAACAGAATGCCAGAAATTTTCTAATAAACTCGTCCTAAATTCTCCCAAAGTAATTTCTTTTTCAGGTTCGTAAATCAAATTTTCATCAATAAATGTAACAATACGGCCAACAACTTCTTTTTTGAAATTTTCCGTATAGGGTGAAACCCATTGATAATAAAGATATATAACGCCTCCAGTGAGAGCTATCATACCAACAATGAATATTATTATTAGCCAAAAATTTTCTGTTGCTATCATAAAAATCATCATAAGTAATAGTGCCATCAGGAAAAAATAGCCAATAAAAACAGGCTTTAGCTTCCTCACAATCCCTTTACGTTGGTCTTCAAATTCTACCAATTTTGGTTTCAAGCTGGTTTCATACAATGCTTCAAATTCTTCTTGGGTTGCCATAACTGCTCCTTGTTACTCGAAATTCACGTTGACATTTTGGCGTTCCGTGTTAGAAATCTCAAATCCCTTCTTACGTTTGAAATTCATCATACCAGCCATCACACTACCGGGAAACATCTCTATACTGTTATTGAAATCATTCACAGCCGCATTGTAAGCACGACGAGATGCTGAAATTTGTTCTTCTACTTCGTTTAAAGATGATTGCAAGTGCAAAAAGTTTTCGTTAGCTTTCAACTCAGGATAAGATTCCACTGCCACCATGATTTGACCAAGTGTACCACTCATCTGATTATTCAGTTCCACCTTTTCGTCATTAGACAGGTTGCCTTTAAGAGCTTGTGTACGTAAGGTAGTGATTTTTTCCAATAACTCCCGTTCATGGGTGGCATACCCTTGCACTGTTTTAACTAAGTTGGGTATGAGATCATAACGTTTTTTGAGCATGACTTCTATGCCGCCAAAAGCATATTCAACTTGGTTTTTTCTACCAATAATACTATTGTAAATAACTAAAACAGTGATGGCTACCACCACCAATACCACAATTATGATAAGCGTACTAGACATTGAAATTTACTCCCTATAAAAAAAATAAAAAAATAGCCCTGATGAATATACAACAGGGCTTATTTTTTAAAACTTAAAGCGACAAAAAATGTGGTTTATTATTTAACTGATGTTACGCAGATAGCTTCCAAACAGGAGTGCAAAATTTATTTTGCCAACAGGAGTGCAACCCCTCGCAAAATAAATTTTGCACTCCCGTAGAGACACACGGCCGTCTCTACTTTTGGAAGTAATATCAGTTATTTAACCCCGATTTTTAATCGCTATAACTTCTACAATCTTACCGCCAAGTTCATCGGAGACATCCATGACTTGTTGAAGTTCGTCCAACAACGCTTTCTCACTGTCTTCTATAATCCCATCAGCAAAAGCAATATCGACAGCACAAACGAAAGCTGTTTCCCGTAATTCATTAGGAAGACTGCTTTTAGCAATAGCCACCAAGCCACCAATACCTTCGTTCTCAAGAACAGAAATCAGCTTTTTAAGCATTTCATACATTTGCTTTTCAGAAAATCCAGCGAACATTTTCATTTGAAGCAAATAGGCAAAAATACCTTTCGCTTCTTCTTCGGCAATATTTCCGTCAGCAGCTGAAGTAGCGAGAGCAATCGCCAATAAAGCCTCTTGTTTTGTAAAGGCATCATCTGATGAGGGTGTTTTGCTAGCAGTAAACCAACCCATGTAATTTCTCCTAAAATATTAAGTGGTAATATTGGAAATTGAAAAATTTCCTTTTTAAATTTAAAAATTAATTTTTATTTAAACACTCATTTAAAATTAATTTTAATATTTCGTTCATTAATGAACAACTTCTTAAACAGTTAGCCCAACAGTGTAATTTTTTAAGACTTCATTCCCGAAATTTAAATTTTTCGTCCAATTATCATTTAAACATTTTTTTAAGTTAAAAACAATAAAATTTTAAAAATGCCTGGTTGTTCAATTCGTCCAAAAGCTTGTAATCCTTCGCTAAGGGGATAACGATAATCAATCAGTAAAGTAGGCTCTACTAACCGATTTTCAAGTAGGCGTAAGGCTGGGGCAAATGGACCACAACGTGAACCGATTAATCTGATTTCATCAACGACAAGGGAGGAAAAATTCACAGAAATATCGCCTTTGTAGGTACTTTTTAGAACTATCGTACCACGTGGACGCACTGCTTGACGTGCAAGCGCAAAACCTTCTACTGAACCTGTTGCCTCAATGACGATATCAAAAGTATGTTGAGAAATAGCATTTTCATCAACCCATCCTATTTGACGTGTTGCTAATAACTGTCGTTGCTTTTCGTGACGAGCAACCACTTGTAAATGACATCCCGTTAATACTAAAGTCTGAGCAATCAATTGCCCCAAACGTCCAGCTCCTACAACTAAAACACGATTTGTTGGAAAAATTGTGATTTGCTCTTGAATTTCCAAAGCAGCCGCCAACGGTTCAGTAAATACTGCCACTTCATCAGGGATAGATTCAGACACAGAGATAAGATTTTTTAGGGGTAAACACAAATATTCAGCAAATGCCCCCGCTTGGTTAATTATACCTAATACCGTGCGCCGTTCACAATGCGTAAAGTGTCCCCTTAGGCAAGTATCACACAAACCACAAGCAATATTGATTTCTCCCACTACCCGTTCCCCAACCCGCTCAGGCGCGTCAATCGCTTGCACAATTTCGCCTACAAATTCATGCCCTAAAATACCCGTGTAAGGATAATATCCTTTTATCAATTCTAAATCTGTTGCACAAATACCCGCTAGATTGACGTGTACAAGGGCTTCACCCTGGCGAGGTTTTGGAATAGGAATATTATCTTGATAAGTTAACTGGTTATTTTCTAACCAAAGGGCTTGCATATTATTTTTTTATTTGCTAATTGTTGATATACTTATGAATTAGAAATCGGTAATTAGTAATCAATAATTGACTCAATTATTTAAAATTTGAAGTGATACTTTAAATGTTTTGTAACTCCTCAGTCTCTTAAATTTAAAAATAATTTTTTTTCTAAGGAGTGACGCTGGAACGTCACAATAAGCATTCCAACGCTGGATCGTTGGAACGAAAGAAAAACCTGCCAGGTTTCCAAAACCTGGCACGTTTGATCGAGAAATTATTGATTTGAACATGTATA
>JAUCGK010000519.1 GCA_030378085.1 Candidatus Parabeggiatoa sp. HSG14 | reverse complement strand
ACCCCCCGTACACAGGGGGAAGTCCCAAAATAGAAAAATTAAAGCAAAGTGTCGAATGATGTTTGGTTCCACCCGTGTACGGGGGGTTAGGGGGGGTGTCCCCAAAATCTGTTACAATCAGAAAATAAATTTTGCACTCCAATATTCACTTTTGGAAGTGCAGTGCGTAACATCAGTTAATCACATTAAGGAAAATGCGGTGTTTCACAAATTTAAACGTTTTACCAAAATTCTAGTTGTTTTATTTACTTGCTTTTTGATAACGGCTTGTCTTAAAGAAATGACTGTTAAAGTGCCCTTTTGGGAGAAAGATAATGTCGAGGAAACCAAGCCTACTATTTCAGCCACTGAAAAAGAGAATGGCTCTATCTTAGTTGAGGAAAAAACTCAAACTTCTGAGAAAGAGACTCAATCTGCTGTGTTAACTGAAGAAGGAACGCCTTCTACTTCAGCAATAGAGCTAAAAATCGTTACCTTAATGGATGAGGAAAAAGTTCAACCTTCTTTGGCTCAGGAACAAATTTCATCTGCTCCAATCATTGAGGAAAAAATCCAATCCATCATTGAAGAGAAAATCACACCTGTCTTAAAAAAGAAAGAAGAGATAAAGCCTCTTTTAATAGAGACAACTGCTCCAATTATTGAAGAAAAAATCCAATCCATCATTGAAGAAAAAATCACACCTGTCTTAAAAAAGAAAGAAGAGATAAAGCCTCTTTCAACAGAGACAACTCCATTTAGCCCCATTACCTTATTTGAAATTGTTAGCCGCGAAGCACCTATTCTTCGCCTAGATACAGAGATGCACATAGCACCCATTAGAAAAATTGATGTTGATGCTGCTGAACGTTATCTTGTTACAGGTTCTTACGATAAAACAGTACGCGTATGGTCATTACCAGAAGTTCAATTATTGCGCGTATTGCGTCCTCCAATGGGTAAAAATAATCAGGCAAATATTTATGCAGTGGCTATATCGCCTAATGGCGAAACTATAGCTGTGGGGGGAATGATGGCAAATCAGGAGGGAGATGAGGAAATCATCTATTTATTTAACCGTACAACAGGTGAACTACAGCAACGCCTCACGAAATTACCAAATGTGGTTCTTCACTTAGCCTATTCTTCCGATGGTAACTATCTGGTAACAAGCTTAGGTAACCAAAATGGGATTATTATCTACCGTACTTCAGATTATAGTGTGCAAGCACAAGATAAAGATTATGGTGGTAGCAGTTATTGGGCTGAATTTGATAACCAGAATCGTTTAGTAACAACTTGTGAAGATGGTTATATTCGTTTGTACGATAATCAATTTAAGCTGTTGGTTGAGTATAAAGCACCTGGAGGCGATGATCCTTTCACAGCGCGTTTTTCGCCAACAGGTGATCGGATTGCCGTAGGTTTTTATAATTCTTCCCGTGTTAATGTGTTGTCAGGCGAAAACTTGAAACTATTATATAGCCCCAATACACAGCGTGTGAGGGAAGGGGATTTAAGTACTGTTGCTTGGTCACAGAATGGTTCATGGTTGTATGCGGGCGGAAAGTATGATGATGGCACAGATACTAATCCCATCTTACGTTGGACGCAGGGTGGGCAAGGTTACTATCATATATGGCCTGCTTCTTCAAATACGATCATGGATATTCGAGCTTTACGAGATAACAAAATTGTTTTTGCCGCAGGTGAACCTAATTTTGGGATATTTGATGCGAATGGACAAAAAATTCTAGAACGTAAGGCGGAAATAGCAGATTTTCGAGGCATATTTGAAAATAATTTTTTTCTTTCTGAAGACGGTAGTACAGTACAATTTGGTTATAAAGTGGGGGGGAAACAACCCGCTCGTTTTTCTCTGAATGAACGCACATTAATACTAAAACCGCCTACTGATTCTAAGTTGATTGCGCCTCGTATGACAGGCTTAAACATTAGAAACTGGAAAGATAGCACTCGTCCAACCCTCAATGGCAAAGTTTTACCTTTAAAACGTGCTGAAAAATCAAGGAGCCTTGCCATAGCAAACGATGGTCAACATTTTTTGCTTGGTACAGATTTTTTCTTGAGATTTTTTGATAAAGAAGGTAAACAACAATGGGAAGCTTCCACACTTACTGTTGCATGGGGAGTTAACATTACAAAAAATGGTAAAATAGCAGTTGCTGCTTTTAGTGATGGAACATTACGTTGGTATCGACTCAATGACGGGCAAGAATTGTTCGCTTTTTTTCCTCATAAAGATAGTAAACGTTGGATAGTGTGGACACCACAAGGTTATTATGTGGCTTCAGCAGGTGCTGAAGAATTTGTGGGATGGTACAAAGCCGATGCATTTATCTCTGTTGCTCAATTTAAGGATATTTTATTTCGCCCTGATGTCATACTTAAAGTCTTAGAAACACTTAATTTTGATAAGGTATTGCGTTAAATATTTGTCCAGTCGAGCGAATCATCATTGTGGTTTGTAATACGAAAAATACATCTAGAATCAGTTCCCACTTTGGCGAGTCACTGCCATTAAGTTAAGCTTTGGAGTCCAAACCTTTAGGTTTGGATTATTTATATTAAAATTAAACACTTCCAAACCTGAAGGTTTGGACTCCTCATAAATTGTTTTTAAATTATGGCATTAATTAATACTAATGGGGTAAATGGCTTGTCTATCATCTATCACAATGACAATGATTGTGTTATCTGTCAGTGTAAAGTGGGCAGGAAGAATTTGTCCGAGTGCATCATAGACATGTAGCTTGTCATAATTTAAAACGGTATTTCCCTCTGTATTGATGAAAGCAATAGATTTATTGTTTTGGCTTAATTGGGTAAAAAGATCAGTATTCAAAGCCATTTTAATTCGTAGTGGTGATCTTTGCCCAGGAGAAATTTCTCTGGTTTCCTTTTTATTAAAGGAGGGAATTTGTGATTGATTTTCACTTGTATTAAAAATGGGAATTTGGGCAGCATTTTCATGAATATCAAAGAGAGGTACTTGTAACCCATCTTTTGTTTTTTCCGAAGAGGAGGTTAATTGAGGAGGAGATAATAAAATAAAACCGTGTTCTATACCCTCTTCATCGTTCATATACCACTGAATGAAATCTCCACGTTGATATTCCAAACGATTGTTTGTCACAATGATTTCTTCCACTATTGGTATGGACTGAATGTCATTACCATAACCATAGCCAGATAAACTCAATTGCCAATACCAAGAGGTAGGCAAAACATACTCAGTGATTTTTACACGATTAATATCAAAGAACATTCGCAGTTGTTGAGGGTGGTTGACAGCGAGATAAGCAATGCCATCATCTGTTATGGTGGACACAAAACAATATTGTACAAGACGCACATTCTTTTGAATGGTTGTCCAGTCTTGCACGGAAAGTCCTTTTGGTAGATCGCTAAGATAGTCAGTGTTACTGTTTGAGAAGTGAGTTAAATACGCATGGCTCGGCATACTCAATAGAGCCACCAAAAGAAAACTCAAGAAGAGTTTCAATTTAAAAATTATATGGTCATTAATCATATTAATACGGTATCACCTACCGTTCTCCTTAATGTGGTAGTCCTGCAATATGTAGTGGTGATTATTTTAAATTGTAATAAAATCAACATTTTAATAAATTGACCACTACTA
>JAUCGK010000518.1 GCA_030378085.1 Candidatus Parabeggiatoa sp. HSG14 | reverse complement strand
TGCTAAAATGTACAAGTATTTATTTAACTGCTTTACGAAAATAATAATACTCGTGAATAAAGAGGAGTTCAAACTTTAGTTTGGTTAATCCAAGACAAATTTTGGACTCCTGTATTTATTTGAAACATTTATACAAATTATGGGTATTTCTTATGTTATCATTACGCATATTACTATCAGTAATGCTTGGTTTAAGCATCAATACATCAATTGCATCCGAAAGCGATGAAAGCCCAAGTGCTGTTTACTTTCAGGGAAAACAGTCCATTGTGATAGCGAGAAAAAAGGATTCGCGTCAACGAGGTGAATGCGGAATATCGCCTAATGTTTGGACACTGAATCTTTGTGAAAGCAATACGTTTTGTTATGTTGCCAAAGAAAAGGTAAGCTTTTGGTTACCTGATGAACAACGTTCAAAAATAACCGTCAGGGTAATTATAGAGAACACCGAAACGCAGGTAAAAGCGGAACTAAATTGGGAAGCCTCGGAGCCAATTTTGGCTTGGCCAACAAAAAAGATGCCTCTCTCTTCAGAGGTTGATTTTTTTTCGATAGAACTTAAAAAACGACGTAGTTCTACGCTTCACAAAGAAATCATTTTGTACAAAATCCCGGTTGCTCTCCAAACAAATGCAGAGAAAGCGAATTGGATGGCGCAAAAGGGTTGTGTTTCACAGGCTAAAATGCTTATTGAAGAGCAAACGTCTTAATTAAAACGGCTACCAACTTAAGCAGGGACACTTTTACATATGGCTGTTTAGTATACACTTTTCGGATGAATATAACAGAGAAGATACGCAGCCGCACTATTCTAGCGATCCTCGCGAAAAAAGGCAAAGCCTCGGTACGAAAAATAGCAGTAACAACGGGTTTATTGAAAAGTGCTGTATATCGCCATCTACAGCTGTTGATATTAACTCTGACTACAACCCAAAAACAGTCAATACTGATGGATGGTCTGCTACAAAAAATGTTTGGAAAAGCTTATTTTCTTGCGTTCTTATCATTGAATGTTTTCTTCATGCCATATTGGGTATACGTAACGTTGCTACTCGTAAAACGCTGACACTTTTCAATAAAATATAGACATTCAGATAAATATATTGGAGTCACTCCTTGGTAGAATGTGCCTTTGAGAAGTGTTTTCACCAAAATCATTTTCTGAAAGTCTATAGCTGACAAAGCTTGGAATGTTTACCAAGCAAAAAATTTAGCTTACTTTTCACAGCGGAAGCATCGTTTAAAAGAATGGGGAGAACAATTGGAAGCAGGGCGGCAAGATACTTAATGCTAACGCTCTTTTCGATCTGACAGGTATCACCGTTGCTTTTCGAGGAGGTGCATCTGTCAGCAACCAAAAATATCAATCAAGCCTAACCACAACACCATCTCAACGAGTGAAAATAACAGGTGAAATTGACATTGCAAGTGACCATATTGGTCAAAAAGCCGATATATTGGTCGTCATGGGTGTACTTGATGAAGTGTCAGAAGCAATCTCACACTTCGCCATGCTTGACAACCAAGAACAATTCCAAGTCTGGAACGGTGAATTAATAACTTTGATAGGGAGTCAAGAAAACATCGTCTTATCAAAAACTCAAACCGTCGAAATATATCACGGTTTCATACCCCCAATTCAGGTCAAAACTTACTTTGGTTATCGCCTCGAAAGTGGGCTTATCTTATTTAATGGAGAACAGCCTATCGAAGTATCAAGTAACCAGTGAGCATAAGAGGAGTCCAAACCTTCAGGTTTGGAACGCCCAAAGCTAAAGCTTTGGACTCCATCTTTACGTCACGGTTTGCCACACCAGTCTATCGAACCCAATCGCCACCACACTAATGAGTTTTAATTTTAATGCTTCTTGACATTCTTTTTCCAAACAAGTTTGATAATCAAATAATTGCTGTTTCGCTTCCTCTAATTTTTCTGTCACCGGTTCTAACGCTTCCAATTCGGCTTTACTCAATTTTTTGAGTTCCGCGCCACTTAATTTGACTTCAGATAATTTTAAATATTTAAATTCTAAGATAAAATCATACAAAGGTAGCTCCCGAAAATCCGGACGGATAATCATTGTTAAATCAGTATATCTCCGTTGACAAGCCTTTTCGGAGTCCATCATATACCAAACATCATTACTGATGTTACGCAGATAGCTTCCAAACTGGAGTGCAAAATTTATTTTGCCAATTGGAATGCAAAATTCCTGATTATAACAAATTTTGGGGACACCCCCTACCCCCCCGTACACAACCCCCCGTACACAGGGGGAAGTCCCAAAATAGAAAAATTAAAGCAAAGTGTCGAATGATGTTTGGTTCCACCCGTGTACGGGGGGTTAGGGGGGTGTCCCTAAAATTATTTGAAGTACAGTGCGTAACATCAGATCATTAAAAAGAACTGTCAGAAAAGCGGTTTTGATGGGAAAGAAATTAGCCGTTTGGTAATCACGATTATCAAACACTTCAAAATAACGCTGTTCCATAAAATCACAAACAGGCTTCTTTGATAAAAATCCTCAGCCAGTAAGCGAACTTATTAGCGTTCTAGTTCCTTTGGTAACAGCATTTCAGAAAGATGTTCCACGTAGATTTTTTTCACCACTAAATTGGGAATTTTAAAACGAAGTTGTCTGAGTTCTGTTTCGCCATCCAACGTCAAAACACCCAAATAATAAAGCAAAGAAATTATAAACTGGTTGCTTTGAGTCTTTTTTAACATCTGATCAACACCAAAGCGATTAGCCAATAATGAGAGAACCAAAGGTGGTGTTCCATCCAATGCCTGCCGAATGATGACTCTCCCATTGGAGAAACGAGACAGATAAGAGAGATTTAAATCCATCGCTAAATTGTCATCTAACATTTGGCGTGGAAATTGGGCATAACGCTGAAAGTATTTCAGAAAATAAAGGACTAAAGTGGGATTGTAAACTAATTCATTCACATTGACACTAAAACAATAACCATTATAAAAAGTTTGCATCATGTTTAAAGCTTCTTGCTCCTTTTCTGGCGATAGCTTACATTCGGTAACAATGTGATTTACAACTGACTCCAATTCAGATTCTCGAAAACCACAAACATCATTAAATTCGGGTTGTGAATAGATATTTTCGGCGACATTATAAGCACTGGTAATATCACTCATCAAAACGGGAGACACGCCAGTGATAAAAACCCGTTCTAAGCCAGCTCCACTACTCGCCGATTTAACCGCTCGGAAAAGTGCTTTTAGAGAACCTTCAGTAGAAAGCAATGTTTTATAACGTTCAGGATTTGTTTCTCCCTTTCCCATCATCAAGTCATTGGCAAAATTATCGTATTCATCAATTAATAGATAAAGCCGGTAGGGAGTTTGGGAAATAGCAATTAAAGCGGATTCAAATGACGAAATGGCATTATCTTCATCAATTCTAATGGTATAGGAAAAATAATCGTGATAACGTTCCGCAAAACGCCTCATCTGATTATTCAGATGATCGTGCAAAGCCTTTCTCAAGCCTTTTATCTCATCTTGTGACTCAACAACGGAAAAATCCCACTTCATCACAAAATATTGATTATGTTTCTCCGTCGGATTTTTAAAAATCTCCAATTCCCCAAACAAGCGTTCAAACTCTGAAGCTTTTAAAACATCATAGTAATTTTCTAACATTGATAACAGC
>JAUCGK010000517.1 GCA_030378085.1 Candidatus Parabeggiatoa sp. HSG14 | reverse complement strand
ACTGCCACCAAGACGAAGCCATCTGGAAGCCAAATTAAATTCGCCAGTCTCAGAGTCATTGGCTATGTTATTTGACTCTTTTTCTAGTTCTGACTTTGGTGCTTCATAAGGATTATCCATCTATTTTAGCTATCGGTTTCCAAAATAAATTTTGCTGATTATCTGATGTTACGCAGATAGCTTCCAAACTGGAGTGCAAAATTGAGGACACCCCCCTAACCCCCCGTACACAGGGGGAAGTCCCAAAATAGAAAAAGCAAAGTGTCGAATGATGTTTGGTTCCACCCGTGTACGGGGGGTTAGGGGGGTGTCCTAGGCTGGGGTGTCCCCAAAATCTGTTACAATAAGGGAATATCACCATAAATCAAAACTAATGTGTCACCCTTCTGATGATTTAATCCTTTATTATAACTGATGTTACGTAGATGGCTTCCAAACTGGAGTGCAAAATTTATTTTGCCAACTAGAGTGCAACTCGCAAAATAAATTTTGTACTCCTTTATTCACTTTTGGAAGTGCAGTGCGTAACATCAGATTATAAGTGATTTTTGTAGTTATAGAGTTATGAAAAAAATTAATTATCCAATTATATTTTATCAAATGCGGATTGCTGAGTATTTAGCGGCAGTTTTTCTTGCAATTTGTATTTTCCGTAAATGTAGAGTACTAAAATAGTTAATCCAAAGAGAAACAATAAACTACTCGTCCAAATAAGAGAAGTTAATGGATGTTGTGCAAAAGTCGCTAATTGATAAAAAATCACTGAAAATAGGTAAGCAAGTCCGGTTGACCACGCAGCGACGAATATCGTCCAGTTCATACTCGTTTCTCGATAGACGGCGGCTATTGCGGCAACGCAAGGAAAATATAGCAAAATAAACAACATATAAGCAAACGCGCCTGTTTGACCCTCAAATCGTGTTGCCATTGCCCCGAAAGTGTCTGTACTCACGGCTTGAGCTTCAGCAGCAATAGTTGTATCACTGACATCACCAATGTTTATCCCTAGTGGATCAAAAATATTATCACTCATCACTTGAGATAAATTCGTAGGAATAGTCTCAAAAGCCTCAGTAATACCTCCCCAAAGATTGAAAGCCTCTTCTTCGGTTTGAATACCAGCATCTATCACAGCCATTTGACTATAAATGGCATCTAATGTGCCAACAACAGCCTCTTTAGCCAATACGCCCGTGAAGATACCTACGGTTGCTGGCCAGTTTTCTTCGTGAATGCCCATCGGTTCAAAGGCGGGCGTGAGAGAACGTCCAATTTCACTGAGGACAGATTTTTCGGTGTTTTCATTGCCAAAAGTGCCGTCAGTCCCCCAAGAGTTTAAAAAGGTTAATACTAAAACCATTGGCACGATCACTTGTCCTGCTTTGAAAATAAAATTTTTCAACCTATCCCAAGTTCGCAATAAAATACTTTGCAAGGTGGGCAGATGATAGAGTGGTAATTCCATGACAAAGGGGGAGGTTTCTCCCTTAAGTAACGTATTTTTCATAATCAAACCCGTTATCACTGCCACAGCAATACCGATGAGATACAAACCAAACACAATATTTTGACCGCCCACTGGAAAAAAAGCAGCAGCAAATAATGCATAAACGGGCAACCGCGCACCGCAAGACATGAATGGATTCATCAAAATGGTCATAAATCGATCACGTTGCGTTTCCAAGGTACGAGTTGCCATGATAGCGGGTACGTTACAACCAAAGCCAACAATCAACGGAACAAAAGATTTGCCTGGCAATCCAATAAAACGCATGAAGCGATCCATGACAAAGGCAGCGCGTGCCATATAACCTGAATCTTCTAAGAAAGAGAGAAAGAGGTATAAGAAACCAATGATGGGAATAAAGGTTGCAACGACTTGAATTCCTCCCCCAATACCGTCAGCGAGTAAAATTGTCAACCAAACTGGTGTCCCAATACTGGTTAGTACCTCACCAAAGCCATCCACTAAAATCGTTTGGGAAAATATATCAAAAAAATCAATCAGCGCACCACCGATATTGATGGTAAACATAAACATCAAATACATGACAAAGAGAAAAATAGGTATACCCAATACTCTATTTAGAACTACTTTATCAATTTTATCCGACATTGTTTTTTTAACTTGACTCGTTTTTGTGACTGCATTCTCAATAAGCATACCAATAAAAGTATAACGGCTATCTGCCACAATGATGTCAACGTCTTCGTCTAAATCTTCTTCAATTTTTTCTTGGAGATGTACAATAGCGTCATGAATATCTTCTCCCACCCAGTGTGTTGCAAAGCTATCATTTTCTAATAATTTCAAAGCAACCCAATGGGCATGGGATTTTATATTTTTTGGTAAACGTTCGATTACTGTCGGTAATAATTGATTAATCGCTTCCTCAATGGCTTCGGGATATTCTACTTGTGGCGAAGGAATATGTTTAGCTTCTGCTGCTGTATCCATCGCATGTTTTAATTCTTCAATGCCTTCATGCTTAGCAGCACTGAGTGGAATAACTGGCACTCCCAATTGTTGTGATAGTGCTGGAATATCAATTTTAATATCGCGTTGTTTGGCAATATCCATCATATTGAGTGCCACCACTAAGGGGACTTCCATCTCCAACAACTGGGTGGTGAGATATAAATTTCGTTCCAAATTAGACGCATCAACAATATTAACGATTAAATCGGCTTCACCAGACAAGATATAATCCTGGGCAATTTGTTCATCTAATGAGGTCGATTCAGGCATCACCTCAAGAGAATAAGTCCCTGGCAAATCCACCAATTCAATATCGCGCCCATCGTGTTTATAAAAACCTTCCTTACGTTCAACAGTCACCCCGGGCCAATTGCCGACTCGTTGTTTAGTCCCAGTTAATACATTAAATAATGTCGTTTTTCCACAATTAGGATTACCAACAACACCAATAACTAAATGTTTCATTCTTCAATTCTCTCTACTAAAAGTGTGTCTGCTTCATTTTTGCGAAGGCTTAAAGAAAAACCGCGTACATTAATTTCTACCGGATCGCCCATGGGTGCATAACGAGTTACGCTAAATTTTGTACCTGGTGTTAATCCCATTGCTAACAGTTTTTGTCGATAACCTTTATTGCCTTTTTGTAGTGCTTTAACAATACCCTTGTCACCAACAGCCATATCACGTAAACTAATTGACATCTTTTTAATCCTCCTGAACAGGAATAACCCTCATTTTATTGGCTACACCCATATTTAGAGCTAACCGTGTTTCTCCACAAGTCACAATTAAGCCCATCCCCTTTTGTCGCTGTAATACTTGTAGTGTCATATCCTCAATCAACCCCATTGCAATGAGGCGTTTTGTCAATTTTTTTCCGCCCGTGATTCCCACAATTTTCACCCAATCCCTTTCACCTGCCATCGCGAGTGGAAATGCTTGAGCAATATTTTCATTTCTCATTAACATAATTTTTGAACTCCCTATATGTGTTATTTAATGCTTGAATAAAAATTCTTAATAATTGATTTCAAAATCCTCATCATTTATAAATGTATTATATAATTTATGATTTATAGATGATAATGGTTTTTATTTAGAATTGCAAGAGTAGTATTTTATAATAAACTAAAGTACTATGAATAACTGAGGATAACGATGAAATAGAACGCAAAATTAGAGGGG
This sequence comes from Candidatus Parabeggiatoa sp. HSG14, assembly GCA_030378085.1. Taxonomy (GTDB): domain Bacteria; phylum Pseudomonadota; class Gammaproteobacteria; order Beggiatoales; family Beggiatoaceae; genus Parabeggiatoa. The sequence continues at coordinate 28 of JAUCGK010000517.1, read as the reverse complement.
AAGAGGCTAATAGTGAATGAAAAATGAA
>JAUCGK010000362.1 GCA_030378085.1 Candidatus Parabeggiatoa sp. HSG14 | reverse complement strand
AAATATTAATAAAAAAATTTTGTGTACCTAGACACACGCTCAATGCCATTGAGTTAAGGGCAACCATAAAGGATTGCCCCTACATAACCAATTGATTTGTAGGGGCAATCCCTTGTGGTTGCCCTCAGAAAAATCCTTAATTCAATGGCATTGAGACATACGGTGGTGTATCTCTACGACAAAAATATCGATCCAACCAAACGGTTACATCAATTGAATAATGTGTAGAGACACACGCCGTGTGTCTCTACGAAATCTGATTGTTAAAAAGTTTTAAATATCAATAGATTAACAATTAGTGCAATAAATGTTCCAATATTTATTACTTCAATATGAAATTTCTGGATTGATGCCCATTTTTTTTCAGTTTTTAAGTTTTGTACTGAAACGCATGTCTAATTCAGTTCTATTCAAGATAAGTTTTGAATGCCATTGCCAGTTTTCATTTAAGAATCAATATAGTATATTAAGAAAAAATCAAAGTTTTGCCAGAAATTTGAATTTTTTCATAACTCTATTGATATTTTATTTATAGGAAAGCAGATGAAATCTATGCATATTTTGCTTATAGAAGAAAATGCTAATGATTATTTGAATACCCGTCGATTATTGGATGAGCAAAAAAGTTCATTAAATATTGATTGGGCACCTAATTGTGAGACCGCTTTCAAACAGCTAAAACAAAATCATTATGATGTATGTTTAGTCGGTTATAACGGGAAACTCACAGAACAGCAACGTTTTTTGAAGTGGTTATACAAGGGTACAACTATTCCAACAATTTTACTGACTAAAGATGATGAGTCTGTTGATAGCGTGTTGATGGAGAAATATCAGATAGATTTTTTGGGTAAAGAACAATTGAATTGGCATTTACTAAAATGTTCTATCCGTTATTTGTCCAAATTGATCACTTTACAAAATAAAGAAAAAAAATTTCAAGCGATTTTTAATAATGCATATCAATTTATGGGGTTGCTTAAAGCTGACGGTATTTGGCTGGATATCAATCAGACGGCTTTGACATTTATGGATTCTAAACGTGAGGCAGTGGTAGGATATTCTTTTTTAGATATGCCTTGGGTAATGCGATCCCCAAAAATCAAGGAACAGTTTAAAGCTGCAATTAATGAGGCGGGAAAGGGAGAATTTACACGTTGTGAAGTTGAGGTAAAGAAACAGGATGAACAACAGACAACACTGGATTTTACATTTACTCCTCTTGCGAATGCTACCAATGAAATGAATTGGATATTGGTTGAAGGGCGTGATTTGTGTGATCAAAATGCATTAGAACAACAATTGAATCATAGCACGTTGCACGATCAATTGACTGGATTACCTAACCGTCTTATGTTTATGGAACATTTGGAAAAAGCATTAGTTCATGCTCAACAACATAAAGATTGTCATATCGCAGTACTACTTCTTGATTTGGATAGATTTAAGGTCGTTAATACCAGTTTGGGGCATGATATGGGCGATTGGTTATTAATGAAAATTGCCCAATGTTTACAGGAATGTTTAGATAAGGAAAATATTTTAGCACGTTCTGGTGGTGATGAGTTTATGGTTTTGCTAGAAAACATGCAAGATTTGGTGGAAGCCACTCGTTTAGCAGTTAAGATTAATGAAGTTTTGGCAGGCCCATTTTCCTTAGATGGTTATGATCTTGTTATGTCTGCCAGTATTGGTATTGCTTACCATACCGAGCAATACGAGGCAACAGATTTACTTCGTGATGCGGATACAGCAATGTATCGTGCCAAAGCAAGGGGTAAATCTTGTTATGCTGTGTTTAGTAGTGGTATGCATGATCAGGCTATTTCACGTTTACAAATTGAAACAGATTTGCATAAGGCGATTGAAAAGGAAGATTTTTTTCTTTTTTATCAACCACAAACGGAATTATCAACAGAGCAATTAGTAGGTACAGAGTCTTTGATTCGTTTTTGTAATCCGCAAGATGGACTCGTTTTGTCAGTAGATTTCAAGCAGGTGCTTGAAGATACTGGGATTATTATTACCATCGGTGAGTGGATTTTGCAAACGGCTTGTAACCAATTAAAAAATTGGTTAAATGCGGGTTTATCGGTAAATCATGTTGCGGTAAATTTATCTGCACATCAATTTCGCAGTAAGCGTTTAACTGATGTTGTTGCTGAATCTATTGAAAATTCAGGTTTAGCACCGGAATGTTTAGAATTAGAATTAACCGAAAGTGTTTTGTTAGAAGATATCGATTCCACTATCAAAACGTTGAAACGTTTTAAAAATATGGGGATTCGTGTCACCATTGATGATTTTGGAACTGGTTATGCGTCTTTAAATTATCTTAAGCGTTTTCCGGCAGATTGTCTAAAAATTAATCATTCTTTTATTAAAGGAATTATTTCTTCACCAGAAGATGCTGCAATTACGGTGTCTACTATTGATATGGCGCATGCTTTGGGCTTAACCGTCATCGCTGAAGGCGTAGAAAATACTGAACAACGCGATTTTTTACGTGATTATGGGTGTGATTTTGCCCAAGGAGATTTGTATTCTGCGCCTATGGAAAATAGTGCTTTCCTTGAATGGGGGAGAGAATATTCTCAAAGACTTACGGCTTAATAGACACTTTCGACCTTCAATTTAGTCTTGGATTAACTGAATATAAACTAACGTCTTCAATACGTTATGACATTAAGCATCTACTATGGTATGGTGCTACAGATAAAGCTAAGATGAAATTACTAAACTTGTAAATTACTTAGAACGTAGTAAACCATATATTTCTTGTTATTTTGATGCATATTGGGTCTTATAGCGTTTCCCGATAAAGTACAACCTCCCCTAAATCCCCTCCTTAAATTAAGGAGGGGACTTGTACCTGACGCAATCGGAAAATGCTATAGCGTTTCCCGATAAAGTACAACCTCCCCTAAATCCCCTCCTTAAATTAACTAATCTTTACCCACAAGTACCTCGTCTTTTGGAGTCCAAACCTTCAGGTTTGGCAATTCGCGATGGAGTCCAAACCTTCAGGTTTGGCAGTTCGCGATGGACTCCAAAAATACAAACCTGAAGGTTTGGACTCCAAAAATACAAACCTGAAGGTTTGGACTCCAAAAACACAAACCTGAAGGTTTGGACTCCAAAAATACAAACCTGAAGGTTTGGACTCCAAAAATACCTGGGTACTTGTGGGTAAAGATTAGCCTTAAATTAAGGAGGGGACTTGTACCTGACGTAATCGGAAAATGCTATACACAACTTTAGTTTGGCCTCATTTCACCTTAAAACAAGTGCTTGCTGTTGTCTTTGGCTGTCTTGAAAGGGTTTGTCTTGGTTTGAACTATTTAGAATTCCGTTAGTTTCAAGAGTTGTATAGATTTGAAGCAATCCTGTTCAATAAGGTATTTTACCATATAATCCCGATCTTTTTTATATTTTTGTGCGACAAATTTTTTTTGACACTTTTATTATGCTACGATTTATAAGGCTTTTTTTACTGGTGCGTCAGAGCTGGATTAAAAAGGAGATATTACTAAAGTTTTTGACATTTTCTTTATAATTACTGATGTTACGCACTGCACTTCCAAAAGTGAATATCTGCGTGTAAAATTTATTTTGCGAGGAGTTACGCTCTAGTTGGCAAAATGAATTTGAAACGAAAGTTTGGAAGCTATCTGCGTAACATCAGATAATTATTATGAAAGATAAAAA
>JAUCGK010000361.1 GCA_030378085.1 Candidatus Parabeggiatoa sp. HSG14 | reverse complement strand
CCTAACCCCCCGTACACAGGGGAAAGTCCCAAAATAGAAAAATTAAAGCAAAGTGTCGAATGATGTTTGGTTCCACCCGTGTACGGGGGGTTAGGGGGGTGTCCCCAAAATCTGTTACAATCAGAATTTTTACTATATAGCCTTAACGAGATCATTAATAGTATGCAACATCAATCTTATCCTGAAAACTTAATCATTGATCAAGAATTACAAAAATTATACCTATTTGCTGGTCTTAATGAATCACAATTTGCATTGATTAAAAAAAATATGCGCCATATTCGATTAGAAGATGGGGAGTATTTATTTAAACATGGTCAACGTGCTGAACGTTTTTTTATGCTTAAACAAGGTCATATTAAACTTCTTCGTACATCTTATGAAGGGGAAGAAAAAGTATTTGAAATTATCTCCCCAGGTCAGACTTTTGCCGAAGCTATTATGTTTATGCCTGAGTCAACCTATCCTGTCACAGCTCAATCTATCAACCATACATTGCTAGTGAGTTTTGAAAATAAAGTATTTATGAGCATTCTCAAAGATTCTTCTGATACTTGTTTTCGGCTTATGTTTCAGATGAGTAAACGTTTGCGTATGTGGATCAATGAAATTGACCATTTGACCTTGCAAAATGCGACCTACCGTTTAGTAAATTATTTGCTCTATCAAGTACCTGATAATTATCCACAAAAGTCTTTTGAAATTAATTTCCTTATTCCTAAACATGTGGTTGCCTCGCGCCTATCCATTAAACCGGAAACACTATCGCGTATTTTGCATTGTCTCAATAAAAAAGGGCTTATTACTGTTAAAGGTCGAATTATTCTTATCCATGATACCAATGAATTGCGTTTGTATAGCCACTCAGAAGTTATACCATGTGAATGTTCTTAAGGTTTTTTTTAGGGTTTAAGATATACTATTCAAGGCTTTACAAATAAAGCAAAACATCGCTTTAAACTCCGAATGTTACCTTAATGTTATTATAGCGTTTCCCGATTGCGTCAGGTACAAGTCCCCTCCTTAATTAACTAACCTTTACCCACAAGTAGGTAAACCTATTGAAATCAATAGTTTTTTGTTATAGGGAGATATCACTCTAAAATGAAATTGGCAAAAATTTGTCCTCTCGTCGTGTTTGGATTTCATGGGTGTTACGACTCTCTATAACCTTACTATTTATACGATTAAATAATTTTTGGGGACTTGTGGGTAAAGGTTAGCCTTAATTAAAGAGGGGATTTAGGGGAGGTTGTACTTTATCCAATCGGGAAACGCTATAAATTTAGTAACTACTCAGCCTCTCGTTCCACAGCGAAAGCGTTGGAATGCAGAAGTGACGTTCTAGCGTCACTCTTTATAAAAAATAAGTCTTAAATTGCCCATGTTTTTTATTCCAAAAAAAATTGAATCTTATGTTTTTTAATGAACACGACAAATTTTGGAGTCCTTTTTATAATCATTTTTTTGATATCTTAAGTACTTGTTCTTTTACTCAATGTTTTTGGGTGGCTTATAGTGGTGGTTTAGATTCACATCTGCTACTTTATCTGTTGGCACAACTAAAAAATCCCTCTCTCCCCTTGTTAAAGGAAAATAAATACGTTAACCAAAAACACAGTATTCATATTTCCTTTGATAAATGGAAGAAAGGGGGATTTAATTTACGTGCTGTCCATATTCATCACGGCTTAAACGAACAAGCTGATAATTGGGCAATACATTGTCAACAAATTTGTAATACCTTAGAAATACCGTGTGAAATCATACGAGTCAACGTTCAAAATACCCATAGAGAAAGTCTTGAAGCCAACGCCCGCAATGCCCGCTATAAAGCTATCGCCCAATTAATCGCGCCAAACGATGTTGTATTAACTGCCCAACATGCCGATGATCAAGCAGAAACCGTGTTAATACAATTGTTGCGTGGGGCTGGTGTTGCAGGATTGGCTGCGATGCCATTTATAAGTTGTTTGGGTCAAGGTTGGCTAGCCCGTCCTTTGTTGTCATACACTCGTAGCCAATTACATGATTATGCCCTACAAGCCAATTTACATTGGATAGAAGATACTAGCAATGCTGATACTCGATTTGACCGCAACTTTCTACGTCATGAAATTGTGCCACGCCTCCAACAACGATGGCCTAGTATGAGTCACATTTTAAGCCGCGTTGCTCAGCATCAAGCAGAGGCTAATGAATTAGTACAAACGTTAGCAGAAGAAGACTTAAAAAGCTGTCAGGGAGATACCTCTGAACAATTACTTTTACCCGCTTTATCTCGCCTAAAACCAATACGACAACGTAATGTGTTGAGATTTTGGATAAAAAAATTGAGATTGCCACTCCCTTCAACCGTGCAACTTGAACACATTCTCAGAGATATATTGACTGCCAAAGAAAATCGCCAACCGCTAGTCCGTTGGCAGGGCGGTGAAGTACGCCGTTATCGTAATCACTTGTTTGCCATGCAGAATTTACCCCCCGTGCCAGACGCTTCGTACACACTTATTTGGACATTGCCTCAGAAATTGTGTTTACCTTTTGGTGAGTTGAGAGTTAATGAAGTGCAAGGGCAGGGATTAGCTTTACCGATAGGCACACAATTACAAATCCGTTTCCGCCAAGGCGGTGAGACTTTTCACTGGCATGGACATCAACGTGTGGTCAAAAAATTATTACAGGCTGTCTCCTTACCACCTTGGCAAAGGCCATTTATCCCGTTAATTTATTTTGAAAATATTTTGGTAGCCATTCCAAAAATTGGCATTGCTGACAAATTTTTGGCAACAAAATCTGGGTGGAATATACAATGGCTCTTATGAAAATATTAACTAATGCTAAGGAATAAGGATTTAATAATTTGCAAAATTTTGGTGCTAAACCTGACAGGTTTTAAAAACCTGTCAGGTTTCAACTTTCGTATTTTATTGAATCCTCATTCCTAAGGTAAACTCAAAATGTATTATCTCAAAAAGCTAGGAAAAATCTCACTTGTTTTAACAGGCATTTTTTTTGTATTACTTGGTATTTTAATTACAACCAACAACCTTACTGATTATCAAGAACAGGTTATAAATCAACTAAAAAAGTTAGCTGAGATGGAAAATACTGTTATTCCAATTGACTTTATTGATTTTCCTGAAAAACAGCTCAGAGAAGGCGAACTGATTTATTTTAGTGGTTATCCAAAAGTAAAGCCGGTAAGAGATGAATTATTTGAAATAATTGTCTCTAATACCATCAAATTACGACGGATGATAAAAATGTATCAGTGGCAAGAAATTTATGAAAATTGGGAGCCAACTTATCATCTCATTTGGTCAGATAAATTTATTGATTCTAGTCAATTTGCATTAGTGCATCATAATCCCCGTAAGTTTATAGAAGAAAGAGTTGTTATTACTAAACAGGTGCAAGTGAATAATATTCCTTTGTCTGCTGACTTTATCGAAAAAATGAATCACTACAAAGAAACTCCCATCACAATTTCTTCATTTTGGCTGGCACAAAGAAATATTCAATCACGCTTACCAAATCAGAAATTGCACTTTCATGAGGGGTATTACTATATGGGTGAAAATCCCGCTTTTCCTAAAGTGGGAGATTTACAAATCAGATTTGAAATCGTGCCATCTGAAAAAATGAGTTTCATTGCTAAATTCAGTAATTCACAATTAATTCCTTTTGAGTTACATACTTATGTTCATAGCATAAGTAT
>JAUCGK010000360.1 GCA_030378085.1 Candidatus Parabeggiatoa sp. HSG14 | reverse complement strand
CACTAATTAATCGTTGTTATAGTTTCCTTGATAAGGGGAAAATTCACGAATTTAAAAATTCCATTAATTTTAAGATTTCTACTTTAATTTTAAGATTTCTACTTTAAATTTTAGTATTTTGTTGAATTTTACCGTTTCTTAATAATTTTACATGTTAAAATAAATTTGTGAATATAGCTTTTAATTCATCATTAGGTTTTAAATCAAAGTCACATAATCGGTTCAAAAACTTTAATTTTAATCTTAATATCCATTAATAATGATTTTATGATGAGCCTTACAATGATGAATTGAGGTCTTACTTTTAATCTATATGTTTTTAAATCATATATTAATTTTACCTTATTTCGAGGAGTGCAAGCGTACTTGTACAAACGACATCAAAAGGAGATATTACTATGATGAAACGGTGTCTAATTTTAGTAGGCGGCGTTTTTTTATACCTGTTTTCAGGGTATTTTGTTTTTGCGGATAAACCCACCTTTGCGGAAAAAGAAACAGTCAATAAAAAATGTGTGGGCTGCCATAGCAGTCTCCATCAAGGACTAGTCACACAACATCTTGAAAGCCCGATGGCAAATTTGCATGACAAGATTAATCCTATTCTTTGCCTTGATTGTCATGGTTTTGAACATCAAAGTGCAGAAGATTATACTAAAGCAGAAATGCCCACAGCAGAAACTTGTGGTGAATGTCACCATGATCAACTTAAACAATTGCGTGAGGGTAAACATAATCTGGCTTGGTTTGGGATGAAGAGCCAAGTTGCTTATCACCGTCAGCAGAGTGCTATTGTTGAAGTGGGTTATCGAGGTTGCTCCGGTTGTCATAAAATTGGACAAAAGGGACTAATGGGTATTAGCCAAGGTATTACTGATGATCTTGAATATGATGCAGGGCAAGAAATGTCAAAATATCGTTATGGCAATACACAATGTGATGCGTGCCATACCCGCCATAGCTTTAAAAAATCGGAAGCTCAAGATCCGAGAGTCTGTTCTAACTGCCATGTTGGCTTTGATCACCCACAATGGGAAATGTATATGTCTAGCAAACATGGCATTGTGTGGGATATTGAGAAAAACAAAAATGTGAAAGGACGTACTCCAACTTGTCAATATTGCCACATGCCAGCTGGAAATCATACCGTGAAAACTTCATGGGGATTTTTGGCTCTGCGTATTCCTACTAAATCTAATGTTCTTAAGCTCATAGGAAAGGAATCTACACCAAAGGACTCACCAAGTGAGAAAACTTCATGGGGCGAGTTAGCACAACAAATTTCTGATGAATCTAATGTTTTCAAACTCATAGAAAATATACCCGAACTGGTAGACGCTTTAACTAAATTAGTTGAGTACTTGCCTGTGGGTAATTACGAGGGTGTGGATGATGATCCACAATGGGTATTTGATAGGGCTTTGATTTTACAAGCATCTGGAATATTAGACGCGAATTTTCAACCCACTAAACGTTTCATTGAAATCGTTGTGCAAGGCGAGGCTGCTCGTGGCCCTACTGAATTTAATGAAATTCGTGGCAAAATGAAAACAATATGCCAGGAATGTCACGCTAAAAAATTTGTAGAATTACATTTCAAGGCTTCTGATGAAATCATTAAAGCGGCTGATCGTGAATTTGCTAAGGCTATTCAAGCAGTACAAGGTTTATATCAAGACGGTATTTTGGAAAAACCGGCTAATTGGGAATTTGCCCCAGACTTATTGCAATTCTATGATGCAAAAACGGTTATAGAGCAAGAACTTTACCTTATTCTGTTAGAATATCGCCAACGGACATTCCAAGGTGCATTCCATGCCAGTAACGACTATATGCATTGGTATGGCTGGGCACCTTTAAAAACTGCTGTGGCTAACATTCTTGAAGAAGCAAAAAGAATGCGTACTAAACATGAAGAAAAAGGAAAATGAAGTATAAATCAAAGTATAAGCTTTGCTAAAACCCATAAAGTTTACATTTTTTTGGAGTTCAAAGCGTATAAATCATTATAATATTTTGAAGAAAGAACGAGAAATCCGATTTTTTGAAAAAATCGGATTTCTTTAAAAGATTAAAGAGACAAAAATGATTTCACGAGGAAAATAGGGAGGGGAAAAAAAGACTTTTCGTTCTTTGTTTGGGAAGAATCCCTGTTGTTACAGAACAACACCATCAATAATTATCCCTTTTCAATCTGCTCAATTAAGGCATCGGCAAAACCACTTGTAGACACTTCGGTGGCATTTTCCATTTGACGGGCAAAATCATAAGTGACGATTTTTTTCTCAATCACTTTGGGATAGTTCGTTTTAATTAACTCTGCTGCTTCTGTCCAACCAATGTATTCCAACATGCTTACACCACTAAACAGCAAGGAACCCGGATTTACTTTATCTAAGTTTGAATACTTGGGCGCAGTACCGTGAGTAGCTTCAAACACGGCAACGTGTTCACCAATGTTAGCACCTGGCGCAATACCCATTCCTCCCACTTCAGCTGCAATTGCATCAGAAAGATAATCACCATTGAGATTTGTGGTGGCAAGTACATCAAATTCTGTAGGACGTAACTGCATGAGTTGGAAGGTAATGTCAGCAATACGATCCTTGATGACGATTTTACCTTCAGGCTGTTTACCGTCATATTTATCCCACAATTCATCTTCTGTAATGGTGCTGTCACCAAATTCTTCGCGAGCCAGTTCATAACCCCAATTACGGAAAGCACCTTCGGTGAATTTCATAATGTTGCCTTTATGCACGAGAGTAACATTTTTTCTATTGTTATCAATTGCATATTGGATGGCTTTCCGCACTAAGCGTTTACTACCAAATGGGCTAATAGGTTTAATACCAATGCCCGCATCATCAAAAAAGGTGGCACCCATTTCCTCTTTGAGAAACTTCTCAATTTTTCTCATTTCAGGAGAACCAGATTGATATTCAATCCCTGAGTAAACGTCCTCAGTATTTTCACGGAAAAGCACAATATCCACTTGTTCTGGGTGACGCATTGGAGAAGGTACGCCACTGTAATAACGTACAGGACGAACGCAAGCATATAAATCTAGCACTTGACGTAAAGAGACATTCAAGGAACGAAACCCGCCACCAACAGGTGTGGTAAGAGGACCTTTGATAGACACAATGATTTCTTTCAACGCATCAATCGTTTCGTCTGGAAAATAATTACCATTAAATTTTCCAGCAGCTTTCTCACCCATAAACAATTCCGCCCAATGAATTTTGCGTTTTCCATTGTACGCTTGTTTAACCGCCATATCCCAAATACGTAAACAAGCCCGTGTAATATCGGGACCAATACCATCTCCCTCAATATACCCTAAAATAGGATTATCTGGAACAACCAATTTATTATTCTGTACAGAAATTTTTGTGCCATTAACGGGAAGTTTCATACGTTCTCCAAATATTGGGTTAAATGTTTAAAATATATAGTTTAAATGAAGATAATGGATAGAAATGTTTGGCATGATTCAATTTAAGATTGGAATCTAAACAGTCAGTGCTGGCATTCCAAAGTTCAAGCTTTGGACTTCAGCATAGTCTTTTAGATTAAAATCTATTAAAATTATACCAACTGCTATTGTTTTATGCGATAGTATTCCTTATGAGTTTTAAATAGAAATTCATAATAAAATCAAAATGTTATTTTCCATCCCTTCTTTTAAACCACACCTAAAATATATAAAGATATCTTTATAGATAAATACCAATAAGCATTATACATTGTTGAAGAAT
>JAUCGK010000359.1 GCA_030378085.1 Candidatus Parabeggiatoa sp. HSG14 | reverse complement strand
CTATAGATACGAAAAATTAATGTTTCTACTTTCATAATTAAATAATTCTTGCTGTAAAAATCTAATGATGGATTGGAATCCAATGCGGAATCTTAGCGGCATTTTGTAACATATCACCATAAAATTTACAGCAAAAAAAATTTACAAAAGATAATGCTTATATAAACGTCTAAAAAACCATAATCAATAATAAATATTATTCAATTTTCATTCCAATTCTTGAACCAAAAAATAAAAACTGTTAAAGATAAATAGTTCACTAAATCGTTGCTACTATCAAATGCTTTGATATTACTCATTTTCAGGCAATGTAAAATCAGTAACGGATTTCTTCAATTCGTTAGCTAACTTTGCCAACTGCTCAATTGAAGAGGCTGTTTCATTTGTCCCATTAGAGGTTTGTGTTGTAATTTCTTGAATAATGGTCATTGTGCCAGAAATGTTTGAAGCCACAGCTGCTTGAGTGCGTGATGTTTGAGAAATGTTTTCAATTTGTCCTGCTAATTGCACCGAAACGGTTTCAATTTCCGACAATGCTTCACCCGCTCTTTCGGCAATTTTTGCACCTGACACAACACCTGATGTGCTTTGATCCATTGAATTCACAGCTTCATTGGTATCACCTTGAATAGTTTTGACCAATGCATCAATCTGTTTAGTGGCATTACCAGAACGTTCTGCTAACCGTTGAATTTCATCAGCAACCACTGCAAAACCACGTCCTGCTTCGCCCGCCATTGCTGCTTGAATGGCTGCATTTAACGCCAATATATTTGTTTGGTCTGCAATATCATCAATGAGTCCAACAATTTCTCCAATTTCTTGAGCACTTTCACCTAATCGCTTAATCCGCTTAGAAGTTTCTTGAACTTGTTCGCGAATAGTGTCCATCCCTGAAATGGTATCTTGTACTGCTTTAGCACCTTTACTGGCAATATCGACTGATTTTTTGGCAACTGAAGCAGATTCGACCGCATTTGCAGAGACTTTTTTGACTGAATTAGCCATTCCAATAATAGCTTGTCCTGCTTTAGCAATTTGTTGTGCTTGTCGTTCACTTGCTTGATTTAATTGAGAAGCTGTGGATCGTGTACTTTGAGCAGAACTTGACACCTGAGCTGCTGTTTTATTAATGTTGACAACCAAATCCCGTAGAGCCTCAATCGAATAGTTGATAGCATCTGCAATTGCACCCGTAAAATCTTCTGTCACGGTTGCGTTTACGGTTAAATCACCATCTGCCAAATCAGAAATTTCACTCAATAACCGTAAAATAGCCTCATTATTACGTTTTTTGTCTTTTTCAGCTTCATCTAACTGTTTTTTTGCGTCGATAGCATGTACTTGATTGCTACGGATAATCAAAAAGCCTAGCGTGGAAAGCAAAATCAATACAATCCCTCCCAACACATAGCCCTTAAATGGCGAAATAAAACGTGTTTTAGAGGCATTGACATAGTCATTATGCAGTTTTTCTACACTAGCTAATATCAATGGATTGAGTTCCATGATAATCTGCAAAGCATCTTTTGCTTTATACAATTCTTCCACTTTATCTACAAAAAAATCAATCTTTTCACGACGTGTTTCAAATAAAGTAAATAATTCTTGGATAATTGTTTGTGCAGCTTCATCAGAAACGGGAGGAATATTTAACTGCATTTCTTCATCACTACCACCACTTAAAATTGATAAAGTATCTTCAAATTGAACAATGGCATCATCTAATTGTCCCTCAGCTGTCATTGCTTCTTCTGAATCACTGAAAAATGACATTCTAATGTTATGTGCAATACGTTCAAGCCATATTAATTGACGAGTTGCAAGTTCTATCTGAGTTTTGGTAGCTCCTCCCGAAATCATTGTATTAATCATATCTTCGGTTTTTTCGACAATATCCGTAGTAACAACCCTGAGTTTTGTCAATTCACTGTAGAGATGGGTTACCGCTTCTTGAGACTTTAATAAGCTTTGAATGGTTTTTTCCATACTGGGATCGGCATTTGTCCACAAATCCTTCAAATTTCTTAATGCCTCTTCTGCTTGTAGAGGGGTGCTTGGCATCCCCGTTTCTGGATTGCCATCAGACATCCTTTTCAACAGATTGTTATATTCAATTTGAGAATTAGCGATATTCTTAAACCCTAATGCATCTCCTTTAGCCGCGATAGATGCATATTGAGTGATTTGTTGTGAAAGTAGACGCAATTTGGTGACATATCTTAAATATTCTTTATCATATTGGTTATCCTTGGCAATATACCAAAAGGTAACAATCATTAACCCAAACGACAATCCTAATACAATCATTAAAACAATTAGCCACGTATTTGTCGTACCTAGTTTTTTGAAAGGTAATTTCATATCCGTTATCCAAATTATCCAATTATCCAATTATTCATGTTATTTTCGTTATCTACTATCACTTTAATGACTGATAATATTTAGAGTGCTGCATTGAGAAATAATTCATTTTCAACAAGTGTATGCACATCAAACACAGTCCATGTAATATCTTCATAAGTAAAAAGTCCTTTCGCAAAGGGAGCTATCCATGTTTCTTTGCAAGGTGTATCCAAGTCTCTTATATGCTCAGGAAAATGTTTAATACCAAGTACTTCATCAACCAGTAAACCAGAGGAAACACCGGATTGATTAATAATTAAGATACGTGAACGGTTTTCTATGGTGGTAGCATTACCTTCTAAACAGGCATTCAAGTCAATCACTGGTAGTAATCGCCCTCGAATATTAGCTAAACCTTTAACCCATGATTTAGCCCCTGGTACTTTAGCGAGTCGACTCGGATAATAAAGAACCTCATGTATCTCATTGAGAGGCGTGATTAAAAAAGCTTCTCTCAGCCTAAAGGCGATACCTCGCCAAATCTGCGTAATTGGTGTATCACGTGGTAACCCTTTTGCCCGTTGTTTAGTACGTCGTTCTAGGTCTTGTAACCACTGAAAAGGTGATTTTATTAAGGTATTTGTCATATCAAGACTGTTAATTAGTTTTAAATTTTTTAGCTTTTAGTAACTGATGTTACGCAGGTTGATTCTTGGGCGAACACGCAGATTCGCTCCTTTACCCAATATCATTCGTTTTATGGGCAAATTTACCCACACTTTTTGAAAAGATACGAATTTACTAAAATTTAAAATAGCTATTTTTAAACAATACCTTCGCCAATGTCAAAATTTGTTGTTTTGGGAAATCGTACCTTATTCCAGAAACTCCTATCAAGGCAAAAATTTTTGCCTCGACAATTACTTAGGTTTTGTTCATTACAAAAAGCGCAATGAACGAAATAATCATTAATTGGCGAAAGTATTTTAAGTTATTGCATTATAAAATTATTTGCTCTCTATTTAAACCTCATCTGTACATCAGTTAATTGGTAGGTTTATTTAGTTTTTACGACATAAGCTTTAATAGTATTTAGTAATTCCTCACGCGTAAAGGGCTTAGTCATATAATGTTCAGCTCCGACAATTCTACCCCTGGCGCGTTCAAATAAGCCGTCCTTACTAGATAACATGACAATAGGCGTTTTTTTAAATGCCGGATTATTTTTAATTAAAGCACATGTTTGATAACCATCAAGACGAGGCATCATAATATCGACAAAGATAATATGTGGTTTATGTTCCATTACTCTTGATAAGGATTCAAATCCATCAGTTGCTGTAATTACTTCGCATCCCGCTTTTTTTAAAAGCGTCTCAGCTGTGCGTCGAATAGTTTTACTATCGTCTATGACAACGACTTTAATGCCTTTAAAATCCATAAGTTAACCTTTTTTGCAGAGA
>JAUCGK010000358.1 GCA_030378085.1 Candidatus Parabeggiatoa sp. HSG14 | reverse complement strand
TCTACTAAAAAAAAGCCAGTTAAAAAATTAGTTAAAAAAAAATGAACATAATATTTTCGCTTATATTTTGCCCAAGTTAATTTTTTAATTCATTTTATATCAAGTGTAGTTAAGAGTGTAGGAGAATACTAATTTTCTGTTTCCAAAATAAATTTTGGACTCCAATTCCAAAATAAATTTTGGACTCCAAACTGTCTGGCTTCGTCTTAAATTTATTTTGGATAACTTGCCCACTTTTAATCACAACTAAGTGATAATCCATCTTTTTTGAAAAATTCTATTTTTGATATTTAAAAATATTTTTAAATAACAATAAGTTAATTAAACGCAAAAATTGTTCCTAATTTGAGAGAAAAGTAACCGCACTCCTAAAAAACTAAAAATGGTAAAATTAAAATGAAAAAACTTACTTTTTTCATTGCATTAGTATTCGCATATTCTAATAGTCCTGCTATTGACATCCCGGCTATACATCCAAACATTGTAGAAAAAAATGGCAACCTTGTTTTAATGGATGGCAACAAGAAATATTCCTTAAAGCCAGTGACTACAAAATATACGCCTGAGCAATTGGTAGGTAATCCTACCGGTACAAAGAATGGGATTCAATTTAATTTTGGCGATTTCAATGGCCAACTTTATTACGGTTTTATTAAACCAGGGGATGGACATTATCCGCAACCCGTCTTTCATCGCAAAGCTTCAATCATTAAAAATGGTCTTGTAAATATTGATATTGCAACTGATATGAGTGGCAAGTACGATATGATTGATTGGGAAAAGACGGGACAAGGTACGATGGGTTATCGAGTGGTCACCAGAAATGGGATTATTCTTTATGATGGTAAACTCGCCTTTACTGGGAGTGGCCCTTTTCAAATTAACACGGCCTCTATTATCGAAGGACCATTTATCAATTTGGCTGAAGACGGTAGTTTCCACCATACTGTCCGTATTTCTTTTGAAACTTTGACGGAGACAACAGCCACTGTTACAGTCCGTAATATGACAGACGATAAAGTCCATAGCTTTACAAATAATACATCCACCAACCATCATGAAATCCCCCTGAAAGAATTAATGCCTAATACAAATTATTCATATACCGTTAAAACGGTGAATGATGATAAAGTTTATACGGAAAGTTATTCTTTTAAAACAGCTCCACTCCCTGGGAGTAGAAAACCATTTTCTTTTGCTTACACTAGTGACTCACGCCATGCCCAAGGGGGAGGTGAACGGCGTATAGAAGGAACTAATGCCTACATAATGAAAAGAATTGCAGCCCTCGTTCAATCAAAAAATGTGGCTTTCATGCAATTTACTGGCGATATGATTAATGGCGAACTCAACAGTGTTGAACAGACGAAAGTCGAATACCGTAATTGGAAACGAGCGATTGAACCATTTGCCCATTATCTACCAATCATCACGACAATGGGGAATCACGAGGCAGTTGTACATATCTTTGAGAATGGAAAAAATTTCATTTTAATTGACCGTTTTCCTTATAATACTGAATCTGCTGAGGCTGTTTTTGCCAGTCAATTTGTCAATCCCACAAATGGTCCTTACAGTGAAGATGGTGCGGTTTATGATCCCAATCCTAATCAAGAAGATTTTCCAAGTTATCAGGAAAATGTGTTTTATTACATTTATGATAATGTGGCTATGATTGTCTTAAATTCTAATTATTGGTACGCGCCCATGCTTAAAAGTTCCCCTGAATCAGGTGGCAATCTTCATGGTTATTTAATGGACAAACAATTGGAGTGGTTAGAAGAGACGGTTGCTAGACTGGATAAAAATGATAATATTGATTTTGTTTTTGTAACTCATCACACACCCGCTTTTCCCAGTGGTGGTCATGTTATTGATGATATGTGGTATCGCGGCAATAATACGCCAAGAGCAGTCGTTAAACATACGGCTGATGGTGATAATTTGATACAACGAGGTATTATTGAACAACGAGATAGCTATTTGAAAATTATTATGAAAAGTCAAAAAGTTATCGGAATATTGACAGGTGATGAACACAATTTTTATTGGTTACTCATTCACAAAGATGTGAGCATTTATCCTGATAATTGGGATAAAGAAGACATCAGACAAAGTCAAGACTTTCGCCCACTTTATCAAGTCAATAATGGCGCGGCAGGCGCACCTTATTTTGCACAAGAAGAAACGCCTTGGAGTGAACATGTACAAAGTTTCACTACCCAAAATGCAGTTGCTTTTTTCCATATTCATGGTAAATCAATCCAAATGGAAGTTATCAATCCTGATACGCTTGATACGATATGGCCTTAATCTTCTTTTAATTTTTTATGTATCAATGGAGTCCAAAACTTTAGCTTTGAAATTGGATGGAATTCAAACCTTTAGGTTTGTGAGTCAACACTAACTTGAAATTGAATGGAGTTCAAAGCTTTAGCTTTGAAAATCAACACTAACGAGGAAATCTTAATATGGAAAAAGAAAGTCCGAAAAACAACACGACTGACAAAACAAATGCGAAAGGTGCTGAACAAAACCCCAATAATACCAATTCTATTGCTATTGGTGCTGTTGGCTTGGTTGTTCTCATTCTTTCCATAGTGACAATCACAAGTTTATTAAACAACAAAAACATTTCTTCACTTGAGACACAATCTTCTCAATTAGATACCAACTTACAGTTTTTGCAAGAAGAAACCGCACAAACCGCAAGAAAACAACTTGATATGGCTTTGTTTGCTTTTAAAGAAGATTTGGTAGCCTCACTCAACAAGCAGAATAATCTGATAGAAAAACTGGGTCATAAAATGACCCAGTTAGAGACGGGGTTAAAGGCACAAATGCAAATCTTGCAAGAGGAAACAACAACCACGCTTAACCATCAGAATGAACAGATAGCAGTGCTGAGTAATAAAGCAATTAAGCTAGAAACGACCATGAAAACTGATGTGATCGCTTTTGTGATTAACCAACAGAATGATCAGATAAAAAGTCTGGGCAATCAAGCCATTCAGTTGGAGGAGGTTTTAAAAACCAACGTAGCTTCATTGACTCAAGCACAAAAGGAGAAACTCAAAGGATTTGAGACGCAATTTCAAGCTTTGAAAGAGGAAACAATGGCTATGCTTAATCAGCAGAATGAGCAAGTAAAAACGCTGGATAGCCAAACAACTCACTTGCAAACAACTTTGAAAGCGGATATGGTTACATTGGCGACAACCACACTTAACCGACAGAATGAACAGGTTAAAACGCTGGTTAATCAAGTGACTCAGTTAGAAAATACTCTGAAGACTGATAGGGTTGCATTGATTCAAGAACAGGACAAAAAACTCAAAAAGCTAAAGAGTCAATTACAAAACTTGAAAAGAGAAACAAGGGCGGTGTTGAACCAACAAAGTGAGCAAGTAAAATTGCTGGGTAATCAAACAACTCAGTCAGAAAGAACCTTAAAGGCTAATATCATCACATTGGCTCAGAAACAGGATGAAACGAAGGCTGTATTGAACCAACAAAATGAGCAAGTAAAAATACTGGGTAATCAAACAACTCAATTAGAAAACACCTTAAAGGCTGATATCATCGCATTGGCTCAGAAACAGGACGATAAATTTAAGGAACTAACAGCGCAATTGCCAGTATTGGAAGAGGAAAAGCAACAATCCACGACACAGCCCCTGCCAATAAAAGAAGAGGAAAAAGAATAATCCATGACACAACCGCTTCCAAAAGAAGAGTAAATATTAAAATTAGTAAAGGTAGGGTGCGTCCTACGCACCGTTTTGATGAAATGCATTGAAAAACGGTGCGTGAGACGCACCCT
>JAUCGK010000516.1 GCA_030378085.1 Candidatus Parabeggiatoa sp. HSG14 | reverse complement strand
GATGTTACGCACTGCACTTCCAAAAGTGAATATTGGAGTGCAAAATTTATTTTGCAAAGGTTGCACTCTAGTTGGCAAAATAAATTTTGCACTCCTGTTTGGAATCTATCTGCGTAACATCAGTTAAATAAAAGTGAAAATTGGATAATCAAAAATTTTTTTTGAGAATGGAAAAATTAAGAAACAATTTTTTATTTTGAATAACATCATAAATTAGAATTTGTATCATATAGGCGTTCAGAAAAATGCTTGGAGTTAAACCTCCGAGGTTTTGGAAACCTCGGAGGTTTTTTGTGAAATTATTTACCTGAACGTCTATATTTGAATAGAATAAAAAATCTTTAAAATTACGCTGTGTGCAACTTTATTTTTTATTCAAGCAGTTGATTTAATTGAATATGTCATTTCTAGAATATGTATTGTCCTCAAAAAACAGAGAGTTTAACGGAGTACTATTCCAAAAAACGACTGATAGAAAACAGTTAAATCCTTATAAATCAATTATCTAAAAAGTTGCACACGATGTTACTTTCTACCTTCCATTAACAATTCATCATAATCTGGTACGATACTGATAGTGACTCGCCGCATTCGACGACGAATAAGTGCTTTATTTGTTTTCTCTTCTTGAGTGAATTTTGGTTGTCGTCCATATTCAGCAAATCCTGCTATACTCATTTTGTACTTAGGAGGAACCAAAGCACTTTTTCCCATTAATAGCTTCATTACTTCAAAAGCTCTATCTTTGGAAACGGTGTAATTGGTTAGCTGGTCATCTTTTCTACGTTTTTTATAATCTGCATGACCTTCTATCACTATTCGCATAATTTCGTGAAGGCGGTAAAAACGACCATTGGATTTAGTGATTGGAACTTGTCTATCTAATATTTTACGGAAGGTATTGCCAATATTTATAATGGCTTGTTTTTGTTTAGGCGGGATTCTTGTTTTATTAAAACTGAAGGAAACTCCCATATCAAAAAACAAACGATCTGGACGGCGATCAATTTGAATGGGGAGATTTGATTCCATCTCTTTCTTGAGTTTTTCTAATACGCTCAAGGCTTGACTAATAATTTGTCCAAAAGCTGCTGCCAATTCCTCTCTTTTTTTAGAATCACTGACTAACCTTCTTGTTGTCGCCAATTCTATTTCACATTGTTGCAGTTCATTTTCTAATCGTGTTTTTTGTTTTCTGCAAGTCACAAGACTATTAAATTTGGAGTCTATGGCTTTATCATATTCTGCTAATAGGCTTTGACATGCTTTTCCCATTTGACCTTTTTGTTTTCCACATTCTTCATATTGAGCAACAACATCTTTGGTCATATCTTTAGCTGCTCTGGCTTCTTCTACCTGAGTCGCTGCAAAATATTTAAGCAGCATAAACCCAGCAAGAAAAAATATAAAGAGATGAAGAAATAAGTCGGTAAAGCCTATCCAAGATAGGCTACTGTGATCATCCATTATTGTCTATTCCTTAGATGTCTTAACCAATCTTTGATTTTCTCATAAGTGTTTTTTAGCCAATTTTTGATTTTCTCTATTCTACTCTTACGTGGTGAAAAACCGAAATCAGCCAAGGTTTCTTCAATTTGTTCAGAACGCACTTTGCTTATCTCAGAAAATTTTTGTGTTTTTGCCAAATAATTTTCAAAGGAATTTTCTATTTTATCAGCACTTTGATGGATTGTTTCTACAAAATCTAATGAAATAGTCTTTTGCAATTTTTTAGTGGACTGAAACAATTGTTCTTGAATTTTTTTGTTATTGCCTTCGTATTCCTTCAGAACCTTTTGATAATATTGCAAAGCACCCTGCACTTGCACTTCAAATAGCTTTGAAGCTTCTTCTATACGAGTATCTACACCAGACTTAAATGTACTTAACAATTCTTGATATTTTTCTATCTTTTGCATGTAAGTGGCGTGTTCTTCAGAAACATTTTGGTACAATTCCTTGTTTGTTTTCTCTATGCCTTGAAGAAGAATGGCAAGAGCATCACTTGTCATTTTTTCAAAGGAATGTGTTAATCGTCCCACGGTTTTATCCATAGCCGATTGAATAATTACATTTTTCTGATCAACATCACTTTGATGAATTTGAACCACCGCCTTAACCTGTTCAACAAATTTATCTCTGAGTGTCTCGTGAGCAGTTTTGAGATCATGGATAATCTGTTGAGTCGTGTCAGTCAGATTAAGATGTATGGCTTGAACACTGTCCAAAAACGGTTGGTGGGCACTCTGAATATCTTTACTAATCCGTTCCATACGATTAGCAATTTCATTACCACTACGGTTTAAACCCGCTTCTAAATCTTCCAATCTCATCAAAAAGTTTTGGGAATGTGCAAACTGTTTATCTAAATTTTCCCTAGATTCTTGTATAAGCCCTATTGCAGAATTGACGGTATCGGCAATACCTTCCAAACGGGTTTCTGTTTGATGTGCAAGACGATTTAACAGTTGCTCTAATTCTTTAGTAAAATTCTTTTGGACAACATTAGAATTTAAAGTTTTATCTAATGCTTCAATTTGATCTAAAATTTTGTCCATTGGAATGATTGAATCAGTTTGCTGGCTTAGGAAACGTTCAAGTAATTTGTGTAGTTCCTTAAGTTCTGTAGCATGAGAACTTTCATTTTCTGCTTTAAATTCAAAACCGTCTTCTAATGCGGTTTGGTAACGTAATAATAAAATGGTTCTAAGGACATAACAAAAAACAGCCAACACAATACCTGCTGCACTAAAAGCAACCCCTTTTCTTACTTCCAAGATACTGGGAGCTACTTGGGTAGAACCCTTGAGAATGTCAGTTAAATCAAATAAACTATTGTCAAAGATTCCTTGAATGGCTAAAGCCGCACCTGCTAATCCTGTCAACAAAAACATTTCAGCAAATAGATAATAACGGCGAGAAATTTTTTGCACATAGTATTCAACCATCAGAGGCTGTTCTTTTAGCCGTCGGTTGTGTCTTGCAAACTCAAACGTAAGAGAATAGGAAAAACTGATAAGAACAGTGATGATAAGCGCAATATGGAGAAAAAATAAGAAATGCTGACGATAATAATCCAACCATTCAGAATAGTTGAATCCCATCAAAGAAGAAGTATTATCGCTAGAAACCGATATAGTTTTTGGCGAACTATTGCAATTAAATTCATTAAACCAATAATCGTATGTTTTATGTTCTTTACCGAGTAAATTTACAACTTCACAAACTTTTGATACTTCAAGTCTATGTGAACGTATTTTAGTGAAAAAGCCAAGTATATGCCCAGGTGATGGATACTTTTCCGACTGAGAACGATCTAAGAAAAATTTGATGGCAATAGGTGCATTTTTAGAAACATTTTCTTTGTTACCTAAACATGTTTTATAAAATTTAGGCCATATATCACCGGTTCTTTCAATAATTTCTTCACATGGATTGGCCCATGTTCCTTGCCATAATCCAAGAAATAATACAATGCCAAAAATAAGTAGTTTTATCAAATTCATTACAACTTAATCCATAGGTAGTGTCCATCCGGAAATACTAATTCCTTCTATCCTATCATTTCGGGTGATGAGAAAAATATTTTGTTTATCAAAAGGTTAATATTTTTCAGTTGGTAGAAATAACGAAAAAATTACATTTTAGGATAGACACTAAAATTAGACATCTTTCCTAAATAGCGTATGAAGTTAAATTGTGTTAAAACATTCAATTCCTCAACAGAAAAAGAGAACCCATGAAAAAATATAAAGAAATCGAAATGGAAACACCTGAAAATTTCAAACGAATGACAGGTATATCAAAAGAATATTTTCAAAATTTATGTGATAAAA
>JAUCGK010000050.1 GCA_030378085.1 Candidatus Parabeggiatoa sp. HSG14 | reverse complement strand
AAACATCATTTGACACTTTGCTTTAATTTTTCTATTTTGGGACTTCCCCCTGTGTACGGGGGGTTAGGGGGGTGTCCTCAATTTTGCACTCCAGTTTGAAAGCTATCTGCGTAACATCAGTTAATAAAAAAGCGACTAGTTAGTACTTTTTTTGAAGGCTAATTAGTATAACCCGACTGCAAAACAAACTCAAAGCTTTAGAATGGCAAAACCTACCTGATTATTGGGCTAACATTGGCAAAGAATTAGTTGAATATTGGATAGAAGTCCTTGAAAAAGCAAAAGAACAAGCCCGCAATTTCCTAAGTTTAGAAATTAATTTACTCCAAAATAGCTTATTGCTCGGTAAACAAACCCTCAATCTTCGCGTTAACAATCCTACCAGCGTGATAGCAGAAAACCTTTATCTTCAAGTGCAATCCACCAAAGGCATCTTCTGGAGTCACCAAGAAACACGCCATCAACTCTTAGAAGGTAGCCATCACACTGATTTACATTTAGAGTGTCAAATTGAAACGCAGGGGCATTATGTCATTCGGGGTGAATTACAAGCGCAAGACTTAGACGGTAATCCTTTCAAACAACCTTTTAACTTTCCAATTACAGTTGCCGAAAGCGGACGCATTTATACCGAACCCGATTATCAACCTTATGTCACCGGTGCTGGTTTAGGCGATGATCGTACTTTTGTGGGGCGCACTGAATTATTAGCATGGTTAGGCGGTTTATGGCGACAACCCGATGGTAAACCCGCTATCGTATTAATTGGACAACGGCGTATCGGTAAAACCAGTTTACTCAATAAAATCAAACGCGATGGTTTAGAAAGGACTCACCTCATCCCCATTTATATTGACACCCAAGAAATCGGCGATAAAGGCGAACAGAGTTTCTTAACTGCTGTGAGTGAAAGAATGGCGCAAGCGGTGGGGATGGAAGCTCCCGTTCTCAGTAATGAAGCTCCCTATCTGGATTTCCAACATTTCTTAACCGAAACTAAAACCATTTTAGACAACCGCCGCTTTCTGTTAATGATTGACGAATCCGAAGCGATTTTTCAGGGCAAATTTGGCGCAGAATTACCGCCCTTTTTACGGAGCTTCATGCAACACGCCGAATACCCAACGCTATTATTATTTTGTGGTACTCATTTTCTCAAGCAAGTCGCAAAAGATTATTCCTCTGTGTTTTTCAACACCGCCCAATTTAGAACCGTCTGCTACTTATCAAAAGCAGAATCTGCCGAATTACTGCAAAAACCAGCGCGAGGCATTTTAGAATTTGATGACTATGTGTTAGAACAAGCGCATTTACTCACCAAAGGACAACCTTTATTACTGCAAAGTTTGGGAGCCAATTTAATTGAAGAATTTAATGCCACCGTCAATGCTGGCGAAGAACGCAGCAACTATGTCAATTTCAACGACTTAGAACACGCCGTCCAATTCTTAGTCCAACAACAAGACAACATGGCATTCATCAATCATTGGGAAGACAGCGATACCGCCACCCATCGGGTATTATCCGCCCTCGCCTGGGCAACCGATGAAACCAATCGCCCCCAATTAGACATAGACGGCATCCAAGCTGCCCTCACAGAAAACCATCTTGATTTACCCCGCAAACAACTGTTTAATATAATCCAACGTCTTGTCGATGAAGAGATTTTAGAAAGAATGGAAATCACCTATCGTTTTGCAGTGCCTTTATATCGGCGGTGGATAGCGTGGCGGTGGAAACCCATAATCGTGCGGGAGGAAGGTTAAAAAAAAGTCCAAAGCTGAAGCTTTGGAGTCCAAGATTTATCTTGGATTTTTCCAAACTAAAGTTTGGATTCCTTAAATTGCTCTTAAAAGTAAAAAGCTTATGATAACTGAAGAACCTATATTTTTAGATTGCCCTTTCTCTGAAAAAGAGGAAGCAAAACGATTGGGCGCGAAATTTGATTGGGATAGAAAAAAATGGTTTATTCCGCCTGGCGTTGAAAAGGAAGCATTTGCCAAATGGTTACCAAAAACTGTCACACAAACACCAGAAGATATTGATGAAGGCAGCATCACACTCAATAATTTATTGTTAAGTGTTCAAAATACGATTGCGAAACAACATAATGATCGTTATTGGGTACGTGCTGAGGTTGTTAATGTTTCTGATAATGTGCATTTATACATTGATCTTGCAGATCATGATGACGATGGCAATGAAATTGCGAAAGCCCGTGCAACACTTTGGAATCATCGGGTAGATGTATTACTTGGGCGTTTTGAAGAACAAACTAATATGCCTTTTAAAGCAGGTATTAAAGTATTATTACAAGTCCGTGTTGAGTTTCATACTCGCTATGGTTTTTCTCTGAACATTTTAGATATTGATCCACGTTTTACGTTGGGAGAAATGGAAGCAAAATTAAACCGTATTCGAGCAACGTTAAAACAAGAAGGTATCTATTCACAAAATCAACTTCTTGTAAAACCAAAAGAATTTTGCCAAGTCGCTGTTATCTCCCCTCCCCAAGCTGCTGGATTAGGAGACTTTAAAAGTCAAGCAGATATATTAGCCGCTTTAAAATTGTGTGAATTTTGTTATTACCCTGCCAGTTTTCAAGGTCAAAATGCAATGACTGATATAGTTTCTGCTTTTGAATCCATAAATCAAGATCATAAAAAGAAACTATTTGATGCAGTTGTGATGATTCGTGGTGGGGGTGCAAAGACGGATTTATTTCAGTTAAATGAATACGAAATCGCTAAAGCGGTTTGTACGGCACAATTGCCAGTGATTGTTGGCATTGGGCACGAAAGAGATAAAACCTTGTTGGATGAAATTGCTAATCATACTTGTCATACACCCAGTTTGGTGATTGCCCACATTGCGAGTACAATTATTGAAAATGCGCGAAATGCTAAACAAAATTGGCAAAGCTTTATCACATCTGTGGGAGAAAACCTAAATCAAGCAAAGGTCAACAATGAACAACTTAATGCACAAATTCGTGAGCAAGCGGTTAAATGCTTAGGTGTACAGCAACAAAAGCTGGCGACTTTAATGCAAACTCTTAAAAATGCGAGCCAAAATCAATTGCATCAAGCCCAGCATCAAATTAAATTTTTGATGGAACAAGTTTTACTAGGTGATCCAAAAGTGATTTTAAATCGTGGTTATGCCATTGTCAGAAATAACCAAAATAAAATCATAACGACTAAGGTAGCTGCCAAAAAAGAAAATTCATTACAACTTGAATTTAAAGATGGGCGCATGGTTTGCCAATTTAAAAAAGAGGAGACATAATGTCAAAAAAAGCAGACTCTTATCAGGAAAATTACCAAAAGCTTAAACAAATTGCTGAAAAAATGCGTGATCAAGAAGAGCCAGACATTGATCAATTAGTTGCAATGGTCAACGAAGCAACCAAAGCTTATAAAAATTGCCAAGCTCGTATTGAGTCTGTTGAAAAAGCATTAGGATTTAAGAATGAAGAATGATTGCGAATATGAAAAAAATTTATACCTCACCAGATCGGCTTATGGTTTTTCACGCAAAAAATGTTTTGGCAAGTTATAACATTAATTGTGTTATCAAAAATGAATTTGTTGGAGGGGCGGCGGGTGAACTCCCATTTAATGAATGTTGGCCAGAACTTTGGATAGACAATGAAAAAAAGTACGAAAAAGCAATTAAAATATTAGACAATATTTGGTTTTCTGGAGAACAAACTCAACCCACTTGGACATGTACTCGATGTGATGAAAAGCTTGAAGGACAATTTACAGCCTGTTGGCGGTGTGGAGAAAGTCGATATAGGTGAATAATTTGGGCATGGTTCAAAAATGGCAATAAATAAGGTAACATGGAATCCAAACCTTCAGGTTTGGAACGCCCAAACCTAAAGGTTTGGACTCCAACCTCAATGCTTTTTTGAAGTGTTACCTTGAATTGAACCATGCCATAATTTGGAAAAAAATCGAATTTCTTAAACAAAGGGGATTGAAGCTATCAGTTTAGTAGGTTACGCTATGTACTTTCATTTCTATAATTTTTACAACTTAAGGATTTGGAAAAAATAAATCCTCCCAGCCTTTCTATAAAAAAGGGTTAAGGAATGAGGATTCAATAAAATACGAAAGTTGAAACCTGACAGGTTTTTAAAACCTGTCAGGTTTAGCACCAAAATTTTGCAAATTATTAAATCCTTATTCCTAAGGAGATTTTTCTTTATTGTTTTCTTAAACAAGGCTATAAATGATGGGTTTCGATGAACTTGAAAAAGAACAGCAAGTTATGGTAGTCATGCGTAAGGTTTTGACGAGCGTTATCAGAGAAATAACACCTGCACCAGGAAAAGAATATCCGCTATCTGAACAAACAGTTGAGGATATTAAAATGTGTCTAAAACTTATTTCTACTCGCGAACAGGAATTAGCAAAAGAAAAAGGAATTACTAATCTTGCTCGCCCCCATTATGCTGATGAAGAACAAACCGTCAAAACGGTATCATTTGGTCAAGTAAAGAAAGGAGAAAAGGGAAAAGAGGAATAAAGATTTGCTGTTTTAAGGAATGAGGATTCAATAAAATACGAAAGTTGAAACCTGACAGGTTTCAGAAACCTGTCAGGTTTGGCATCAAAACTTTGCAAATTATTAAATCCTTATAAGGAACTTGGAAAAATTAAATTTCCCCAAATACTCTTTTATAAAGTGATAATTTTTCACTATAATATTATTTTAAGGAGTTGAGAGGGATTTTTCTTTTTTAAGCCCTTAAGAAACCACCGCAAGCCTCCCTCAATAAGGACGCATCGTTATACACAAGTATTTAAGTATTTGAAATAAAAGTATATTTCGTAGGATGGGTAGAACGAAGTGCAACGAAGTAACGGAACGTTCAACCCACCGAACCCTTAAAAATGGTGGGTTTCGCTCCCGCTCTACCCACCCTACATTTTGACTTGTGTATAACAATGAAAAGTAAGGAGGGGGGTAAGGGGTAGTTACCGAAGTTATGCACATTCATAAAATAAATAATTCATTAACAATTAACAATTAACAATTAACAATTGAGTAAAAAACTCCTTAAATCGGCTGCGTTAGTCAGCGGATTCACTTTAATCTCCCGCATTTTAGGGTTTATCCGCGATGTGGTAATTGCTTATATTTTTGGGGCAAGTACGAGTACTGATGCTTTTTTAGTGGCCTATAAAATTCCCAATTTTATGCGTCGATTATTTGCTGAAGGTGCTTTTTCTCAAGCGTTTACACCTATTCTCAGTGAATACAAAACGCAACAAGATCATGCAGAGGTTAAGCATTTAGTCGCTCATGTCGCAGGTAATTTAGGTAGCATATTATTGCTAGTAACTGTGATAGGTATTGTTATGGCATCACTGTTAGTTATGATTTTTGCGCCTGGTTTTCTTCAACAACCAGAAAAATTTGATCTAACAGTCACAATGCTGCAAATTACCTTTCCTTATTTGTGGTTTATTGCGTTAGCCGCATTTTCTGGTGCTATATTAAATACCTATGGGCAATTTGGAGTACCTGCGTTTACACCCGTTTTATTGAATCTCTGCTTAATTGGGGCAGCACTATGGTTTGCACCTTATTTTGAATACCCAATCATGGCGTTAGCTTATGGAGCCTCTTTTGCCGGTATTGTGCAATTGGGTTTTCAATTACCTTTTTTATATCGTTTAGATTTATTGCCAAAACCGCGTTTTAATTGGCATGATCCCGGTGTAAAGCGGGTTTATCGCTTAATGATACCTGCTCTCTTTGGTGTATCTGTGTCACAAATCAATTTATTAATAGATACGTTGATGGCCTCTTTTTTGATAACGGGCAGTGTCTCATGGCTCTATTATTCTGATCGCTTAATGGAATTTCCGCTTGCCATGTTTGGCATTGCTTTAGCCACTGTGATGTTACCTGATTTGTCGAAAGCAGTGGCACGGGGAGATATGCGTAACTATAATAATACTTTGGATTGGGCGTTACGTTGGGTTTTTGTCGTTGCAGCCCCATCTATGATGGGCTTAATAATATTAGCAGTACCTATATTAGCGACTTTATTCCATCATGGGGAATTTAGTGATAATGATGTTATGATGACAGCTCGTAGTTTGGTGGCTTATGCCTTTGGTTTATTGGGCTTTGTGTTAGTTAAAGTGTTAGCTTCGGGATTTTTCTCGCGTCAAGATACTCGCACTCCTGTCAAAATTGCTGTTATTGCAATGACAACCAATATCTTTTTAAATCTTGCATTAATTTGGCCTTTGCAACATGCGGGTTTAGCATTGGCAACTTCATTAGCCGCTTTGTTAAATGCGGGATTATTGTATCGTGGTTTACGCAAACAAAAAGTATTTCAACCACAACCGGGGTGGCTCAGTTTGTCACTACGTATTTTTATAGCAACGGGTTGCATGACACTATTGTTATGGTGGGGAAGTGGTTCTATATCGATCTGGCTGAACATGGCTATGTTAGAACGCGCTTTATATTTATTCGGCTGGATAATTGCAGGAATCATCGTCTATTTCGTCAGTTTAGTGGGCTTGGGTTTTCGTCTACACCACCTCACTTTAAAGTAAATTTGATTGAATTTTTCAAAAAACTGCCAGGTAACGAAAAATTATTTTTATGAACATCTATAGGCTTTCAGAAAAATCGAAGTTATCATACCTGCCAGGTTTTGAAAACCTGGCAGGTATTAAGGCCAAAATATTTATCTGAAAAGCTATATATTCCTAATTCCCAATATCAATAAACATGGAATTTATTAGAAATCTATCACAACTACGTCCCCGTCATCAAGGCTGCGTTGCTACGATAGGTAATTTTGATGGGGTGCATTTAGGACATCAAACGGTTTTACAACAATTATCAGCTAAAGCAAAGGATTTACAGTTGTCTGCTGTTGTCATTATTTTTGAACCTCAACCACAGGAATTTTTTGCACCCAATATAGCACCCGCTCGTTTAACGAGACTACGCGAAAAATTGATGGCAATGCACCGCTATGGCATGAATCGGGTATTGTGTCTGTGTTTTAATAACCAGTTTGCCACTTTATCTGCTCAAGCATTTATTCAGCAAGTATTGGTAAAAGGTTTGCAGATACAACATTTAGTAGTTGGTGATGATTTTCGGTTTGGACAAGAACGGGAAGGTGATTTTGCTGCTTTGCAACAAGCGGGAAAAGAGTATGGTTTTACCATAGAAAGTCAACATACTTTCCTTTTGGGTGGTGAACGTGTCAGTAGCACGCGGGTTCGTCAGGCACTTGAGCAGGGCGATATGAATAGTGCTTATGAATTATTAGGTCGTCCTTATACTTTATGTGGGCGTATTCGCTATGGGCAACAACTGGGACGCACTATAGGTTTTCCAACAGCCAATATTTTTTTGCACCGCCAAGTTTCTCCCTTCCATGGTGTTTTTGCTGTCACTTTGCATGGTGTTACAAAAAAGCCGTTGGCAGGGGTTGCTAATTTGGGAACACGTCCAACACTAAATGACAGTCAATTATTATTAGAAGTACATCTTTTTGATTTTCAAGAAGATATTTATGGACACTATGTAGAAGTAGAATTTGTCCGTAAGTTACGTGATGAGCAACGTTATAGCTCTTTTGATGCATTAAAACAACAAATTGAAATCGATGCTCAGCAAGCGAGAGCGATTTTTTCTTGCGATAAATAATCCTGTGAAAGCACAAAGCTCGCTTTGAACGCTGATCACAAGAAGATTTACAGCAATAACTTTTTTGGAGAAATAGGAAACAAATATGCCAAAAACTCAACTTGAAACAAGACTTAATAATTTAAAGGAACACCTCAAAGAAGAAAATGATCTTCATGAAATTGTGGAAGGTTTTCGTGAACTTGATCGCATTGCCTACAAATTGGGCCTTTTGGGGAAAGAAGATTCCTACGCGACGAACGTTTCTTGGTGGCCAATGATTTCTGTTCTTGGCACTTACTCAGCCGGTAAATCCTCTTTTGTTAATCATTACCTTGGCATGGAAGTGCAACGTACTGGTACTCAAGCGGTTGATGAAAAATTCACCGTCATTTGTTTTAGTGAAGGAGAGAGTACTAACACATTACCTGGACTTGCTTTAGATGCAGATCCCCGTTTTCCGTTTTATCAAATCAGCCATGATATTGCTGAAATTACTAAAGAAACGGATACGAAAGCAACACTCGCACAACGTGTCGATGCGTATTTACAATTGAAGACTTGTCCAAGTGAACATGTGCGTGGCAAAATCGTCATTGACTCACCGGGCTTCGATGCAGATAGCCAACGAACTTCAACCTTGAGTATTACCCGCCATATTATTGATCTGTCAGATTTAGTACTGGTATTTTTTGATGCACGCCATCCGGAACCAGGTGCCATGCGTGATACCTTGCAACATTTGGTTTCAGAAATTGTGGGTCGTCCAGATTCTAGCAAATTCGTGTTTATTCTCAACCAGATGGACATCACGGCTCAAGAAGATAATCCCGAAGAAGTCGTTGCTGCTTGGCAACGTTCTCTTGCACAAGCTGGGTTAACGGCTGGAGATTTTTATCGTATTTACAATCCTAAAGCGTCTGTAGCACTGCCAGATCATGCTAAAAATCGCTTTGAGAAAAAATGCAAAGCAGACACGAAAGAAATCCACGCACGTATGGAACAAGTTGGCGTAGAACGTGCCTATCGAGTGGTAGGTATGCTTGAACACACCGCCAAAGATATTAAAAACAACATAGTGCCACAACTACAAAATTTGGTGCAACGTTGGAAGAAACGTACTTTCTGGACAAAATTTGCTGTAGACTTTGTCTTAATCGCACTCGTTGGATTAGGCATTTTTATGACGGGAACAGGTTCTGAAATAAGCACCAAATTGCTAAACTTACCCCCAATGAAACTTGGAATACTTGGTGGTATATTTGTCATTGTGGTCGCATTTTTGCATATCAAAATTGCCAAAGGCGCGGCTAACAAAATCCAGAAACAACTCCAAACTGAAATCACAGATGAATCCACTCGTGAGACACTTTCTCGCGCTTTTCGTAAAAATACGTCCACTTTACGTGCGTTGTTTATTTGGTTTATTGGTCAACCTGCTGGCTGGAGCAATGGTACGCAAAAACGCATTAACAACCTCTTAGGCAGTGTTGATAGCTATGTGCAGAAACTCAATAACCGCTTTACCAATCCTTCTGGCAAAGCAGATAAGACTGCTCCTTCTGGCAAAGCAGACAAGGCTGCAACTCAAACAAAATCCTCTACTGCTCAAAAAGAAACAGGAAAGGTTCAACCAACCCCAGTAACAACAACTGAGAAATAACTTCCTAAGATAAATCCTGAACTCCCAAGAGGAGTCCAAACTTTAGTTTGGCAATCTTCCAAAATAAATTTTGGACTCCTATTGGGAGGGGATTGTGTGTAAATTAAAAAAAAACATGAAAACTAACGCAGTTATTATTGAACCATCAGAAGCCGTCACCGCTTCAGTTATTTGGTTACATGGCTTAGGTGCTTCTGGGCATGATTTTGAACCCATTGTGCCAGAATTACCAAAAGACATCACCCGCCATACACGCTTTATTTTTCCCCATGCACCCAAACGCCCTATTACAATTAATGGTGGAATGGTAATGCCAGGTTGGTATGATGTGCTTGCAATGGACTTGCCGACACAAGAGGATGTCAAAGGCATACAAGATTCAGATCAAATTCTTCGTAATTATATCTCCCAAGAAATTGAAAACGGTATTTCTGCTCAGCGTATTGTTTTGGCTGGATTTTCTCAAGGTGGTGTGATTGCTTTGCATACTGGTTTACGTTATCCGCTCGCTATAGCAGGCATTATGGCACTTTCTACCTATTTACCATTAATAGATACCGTAGAAAGCGAAAGCCACGAAGCAAATCGTCAAACCTCTATTTTTCTGGCACATGGGCAACTTGATCCTGTTATTTCAGTTTCTCACGCACAACGTACTCGTACTTACTTAGAAAAACTGAACTATAATATAGAATGGCATAACTATAATAATATGGAACATAGTGTTTGTGCCGAAGAAGTGACTGATATTGGTCATTGGTTAAGTGCGCGATTATCGTAGCTTATCCAATTTTGCCATGAAGGTACAAAAACATTTCCAAAGCTAAAGCTTTGGACTCCAAAAATATTTCCAAAGTGAAGCTTTAAACTCCAACAGACAAACATATTGGTTCAAAGGTTCAAAAATGAAGAAAATTCGCAAAGCTGTTTTTCCTGTAGCGGGTTTAGGCACACGTTTTTTACCCGCCACCAAAGCCAGTCCCAAAGAAATGTTACCCATTGTTGATAAACCATTAATTCAATATGCGGCTGAAGAAGCTGTCGCTGCGGGTATCAATCAACTTATTTTCGTCACAAGTGGCAGCAAACGAGCTATCGAAGACCATTTTGATAAAAATCAAGAACTCGAAGATGAATTAGAACGGCGCAAGAAAATGGATTTGCTGGATATGGTAAAATATATTGTGCCTAAAGGTGTATCATGTATTTATATTCGTCAACGAGAAGCATTAGGTTTAGGACATGCTGTATTATGTGCAAAACCCATTGTAGGGGATGAACCTTTTGCTGTGATTTTGGCAGATGATTTGATTGATGGAAAAGAACAATCTTGCTTATCACAAATGGTTAAGGTTTATGAACAACAAGAGTGTAGCGTTATTGCAGTTGAAGAAGTTGAACAAAGTGATACTGACAGATACGGTATTATTACGCCTGAGCTGTTGTATGAAGGTGTGTTAAAAATGAAGAGTATCGTGGAAAAACCAAAACCTAATAGGGCTCCTTCCACATTAGCAGTTGTAGGACGTTACTTGCTAACTTCTAGCATTTTTGATCATCTTGAAAGAACTGAAAAAGGGGCTGGTGGAGAAATTCAACTCACTGATGCTATTGCTAAATTGTTACTAGAAGAACAAGTATTAGCTTGTCAATTTAAAGGCATACGTTACGACTGTGGTAATAAACTTGGCTATCTATTAGCGACGATTAATTACGCTTTACAACACCCGAATTTGCGTGAAGCGTTTAAAGAACACTTGGTAAAAGTGTGTAACCAACATATTTAACATTTCGATTTCCAACGTCAATATTTTTACAGAAGCTTATATTTGAAAGTATTGGCGTAAACCAAGAAAATACAAATTTTCATTCAAAATATCTCTTGTTGTCAATAATTCTATGACAAATGCCCATTCCTAAGTAAAATCATAGATGAAGCAAAACTTTAAAGGTAGTGCGCTCCTTCGTTAAACTCTCATCGTTATACACAAATCAAAATGTAGGGGGCAGGTAGAGATACGCAATGAAGTAACGGAACGTTTAACCCACCAATTTCAAGGGTCCGGTGGGTTTCACTTCGTTCTACCCACCCTACGAAATATACTTTTATTTCAAATACTTAAATATTTATGTATAACAATGAGCGTCAAACTTGGGAACGATGACATCATTTTTTAATAGAACATTGATGAAGTTATACTCTGAACGTTCAAGTTTTCGGATTTAAGACCTGACAGGTTTTGAAAACCTGTCAGGTCTGGCGTGCGTTTTTAGTATATTCTCATAATCCGAAAACCTGAACGTTTGGAGTATAAATAAGCGTTAAAAACAAAGAAACTTTCCTCTAATTTTCTTCAACAGACTTCAATATACGGGTATTGTTTCCAAGATGGGGAACAACAGAATGTGCTCCTATCATATACTTCCAGGTTTCTATCTTGCCCGTACCTGTGTGTATTCTCCCATAGATTACATAGTTTCCGTTTGCAGTCATACTCAACTGATAGATGCCTTTAGTGTTTGAAGAAGCAGCACCTAACAATAAGAATATGACAAGCCCGACAAATAATCCAATTACAAGACTATTTATACAATATCCAAAAACCGGAATTTATTTATGCTTCAAATAGTTATATTTCGACAGCCTAGGGGTGTCCCCAAAATCTGTTACAATCACTATAAATCAAATAATAGCACATTAGAAAAATTAAGACAATGCTTTAGTAAAGTCATTCCTGCAACTGATGCCCGAAGTAAGATTGCGCCATTAGAATATGTCATAAACCTGATTTTCGGTTTTATTGCTCATACCAATAGTTTCTCATTGGAAAGTGTGCGGCGACAAATGATAAGTCAAACTCAAAAAAAGACAAATAACTGAGATTCAGATTAATGCGATTTTTATACGGGAATTGAAATGATAAAAGTTGTCCCATCACCTTCTATACTTTCACAAAGTATATTCCCTTTTAATTTATGTGTCACTAAGTTATAAACGATATGCAGGCCTAAACCGCTACCACCGCCTTGACGGTTAGTCGTAAAAAACGGATCAAAAATGTCGTTGATAATGCTCGCAGAAATACCTCGCCCATTGTCAGAATATCGTAAAACTAAGTTGTCATTTTCTTCAGTTTTTTGAGCCGTAATGGTTATTTGTCCTTCAATTTGATCTCTAAAACCATGTATCAATGAGTTCATAATAAAATTTGTGATAACCTGAGAAAAAACGCCTGGATAACTAGATAATGTGATATTGGAATCACACACAATTGAAACTTGATATTCAGTATGTTTAAATTCAGGTCGTAAAGTCGTCAAAATTTCATGCAAATATTCTTCAACTACAAAAGTTCGCTGTTGCTCACTTGACTGATCGACAGCAACTTGTTTAAAACTTTGAATTAATTCAGCAGCGCGGGTTAAATTTTTGAGAATCAATACACTGCCTTGTTGAGCGGAAGATAAATATTTTTCAAAATCCTTTCGCTTCATTTTTCCTTGATCATACAATTGGCTCACTTCTTTGGTAAGCGTATCAATTCGAGAAGCAGCCGTAACGCCAATACCTATAGGCGTATTGATTTCGTGTGCAACACCAGCAACCAAATTACCTAACTCAGCCATTTTAGCAGACTCAACTAATTGTTGTTGAGTCGCTTGTAATTGTTGTAAGGCATATTCTGCAGCTTGTTTCGCCTCTTGCAGTTTGATTTCTGCTTCTTTGCGTTCAGTGACATCCTGAGTAAACCCTTTCATGTGGAGTGGATTACTAGACTCATCAAACTCTAATTCAGTTTGTGAACGCATTGTTCTGATTTGACCATCAGGCCACATTACCCGAAACTCAAATTCAGCCATTTGTCCTCCTGAAAGACATCTTTGCAACATTTTTTCAATAATATCTTTGTCATCAGGATGAATACGCTCAATAAAAGTCTGATAAGTCGGTGTAGAACTTTCTTCTTTTTGTCTAAAATTACGATAATCTTGGGCTGATCTGAGTACGATACCCGTTTTAATATTCCATACCCAACTACCAACCAGTGCCATACGCTGAGCGTCTGCTAAAATGGCTTCACTATTCTTTAATTTGTGAGTACGTTCTTCGACTTTTTCTTCCAAAGTATGCGAATAATCTTCTAATTCTTTATTCAGTTTAATCAATTGCTGATTAAATCTTTCCCGTTCGGTTTCTGCTTGTTTGCGTTCAGTAATATCCTGAAAAGCCATCATTGAATAAGTAATGTTACCTTTTTCGTCAAAAATAGGTGCTCCCCAAGCTTCTATAGGCACTTTTCGGGTTGAATTATGAATTTCCATATCATCAACCGTAACACTTTTGCCTTGTAGTGCAAGTACACTTGGCTGGCGTTCATTCGGATATAATTTTTCTGTACCGGCAAGATAGATTTGATACACTGAAGAAACTTGTTTAACGGTTGCTTCTGATACGACCGTTTTGTCCAATAATTGCTGTGCTCTTTGATTGGTATAGTAAGGATGACCACTACTATCAATCACGAATACACCAACGGGTACTGCTTCCAGAAATTGTGTTAACCTTCTTTCACTTTCAATGGCGAGATGTAAAGTTTCTGCTTTGAGTTGCTTGATATGAAGATGTGTTTTAATGCGAGCAAGTAGTTCATTTTTTGAGATTGGTTTAATGAGATAATCGTTAGCACCCACTTCTAATCCTGTCACCAAATCAGAGACTTGATTTTTTGCAGTCAATAATACAATCGGTAATTCATTTGCTTCCCAATGTTCACGAATTTGTTGTGTCACTTCATAGCCTGTCATCTTTGGCATCATCACATCAAGCAAAATCAAATCAGGTATTTCCTTTTCAAGCATAGAGAGTGCTTCAGAACCGGAGGAAGCTTCAAGGATAGTATAATGGTGTAGGGAAAGATAATTAGTCAGGACATGAAGATTCACAGGTTCATCATCTACAATCAGAACGGTAAATGCTTTTTGTTCATCGTTGTTTAATGGTAATAAATTTTGAAGTGGTATTCCTTCTTTTGCAGAAAAAACATCTCCATTCGTCAATTTTTCTTTACTTTTCAATTGTAATTTGTTTGCTAAAGTGTCAACCTGTGTTATCAATCTTTCTTCATTTTTAGGCGATAATTTTTCTGTTGATATATCGACTTCACTGCGAATGGGAGAAGTTAGGCAATAAGGCTGTTGTGATTCAACAGATACGGTAACAAATGTGTCAGGTTTCTGAGGACGAGTGGTGGGCAATTGTTTATTAAGAGGAAGTGTAAAGATAAACCGCGATCCGACTCCAACAGTGGATTCCACCCAAATTTTTCCACCATGTAATGTCACCAACTGTCTAGTAACCGCTAAACCCAAGCCAGTGCCACTATGTTGCTGTTCAGAATAACCTTCAATTTGTTCATAAGATTCAAATATTTGTGTTATTTTATCAGCCGGAATACCAATACCTGTATCGGAAACCGTTATCAATAAACAATCGTCAGTGTCTTGTTTTAGTGGTTTTGTCTTTTCAATAGATTGGTGGCTAATTTCTGGTAATTTATCATGGGCAATAATTTGGGCAGAGATTTTAATAACGCCTTTTTCAGTGAACTTGATCGCATTACCAACAAGATTATGCAAAACTTGTTCTAAGCGATTCTCATCAGCATTTATCAAGGGCAAATGAGGGGGAATGGCATTAATGAGTTGTAAATCTTTTTTATTGACAAGCGGTTGACAGAATCTCAGCACAATATCAACAATGTTTCGTACTTCTACATCAGATTTAAGTTGCAGTTCAATATCTTTATGTTTTTGCAGAGAAAAATCAAGAATATCGTTAACAAGGCTGGCAAGTCTTCGCCCACTAGCAACAACCATGGACAACTCAGTGCAAGTTTTGTGGGAAAGTTTTCCAGTAGCTCCTTCAATTAATGATTCAGCAATGCCAATGATACCATTTAGAGGTGTTCGTAGTTCATGTGAAGTATTTGCTAAAAATTCATCTTTGAGTTGGTCTAAATGTTGTAATTCCGTATTTTTAGTTTTTAGAGTCGTAAATAATCCCTGTAGCTGTTTTGCCATCTGATTAAATGAGTTAGCAAGTTCTCCCACCTCATCTCGGCGTTCAACCTCAACCATCTGTTGCCATTCGTCTCTGGCAAGTGCTTTGGCAGTCGTGTTGAGGTGTAAAAGTGGTTGGATAATCCATTCAGCTGTGAGAATGCCAACAAAGATTGTCAACCCGAGTGCAGCCAGACACAGTAAAATAGTATAATACATATTTTCATCAATTTGTGCCATAAAATCGGTTTCTGGTACAACAACTACAATGAGCCAATCCAACCCCCAGTTATCTTCAAAAGGTATTACTTGAAAAAAATGTCTTTTGCCATTGCCAATAAAATCAAGGTTTTGTCTGCTTTTAATTGTGTTTAAATCGCCAAAGTGTTTTATTAAATAATGTGCTGTGGCACGAGTCAAATCATCACTGCTTTCTATTGCCTTAAATTGCTCTGTTTTATTATTTAAAGTGTTGGACATAGCAGAATTTTGAATTTCTGGATTTTTAAGTTGAAGTTCTTCTATATTATTCCAAATTCCCAAAGCATTTGATTTCCAAAGTCCTATATTTTCTAAACTTTTGAATTCTTGAGTTTTTGAACTCTTAAATTCTTCGCCTACTTTGCGGTAGGGGGTTTCAGAAGTTGAGGTAGCTACTAGGAGTCCAGAACGTTCCATGATAAAAGATTGTCCTGTTTGACCAATTTTTAAGGAACGAAGAAATTGGCTAATTTCTAAAACACTGATATCGGCGATTACAGCAGCAACTATGTCCCCAAAATTGTTATAAACAGGTTGATTAACTGAAAGTGTAGAACGCCGACTTGAAAAATAAGCCTCACTCCATACGGGTTTCCCAGCTTTCACGGCACTTGCGTACCATGGTCGATTTCGAGGATCATAGTTTGGCAGTGTTTTTATAAGTTTAGTACGATTTTCAAGATTATCGGTTTCCCATATTTGAAGATGACCACCTGTTGTTTTATCCAATATTTCCACGCGGGTAGAACCATTATCAAGCAATTGTGCCCCAACATACATTGCTGATTCAGTACCAATACCTACGTAATTAACTGTATTAAATTGTTGTATTTGTTTCCATAGATGACGTTCCATACTTTTTATGTCTTTTAAATTTAACTGTTTTAAATGGATAGCATTGACATTGATTTGATTTGCTTTATGGGGCATCGTTGTATGAATTTTAAGATGTTGATGAATACGGGTAGTCACTTCACTTCGCAATTGCGTAGAAAGGTCATCAACTGCTTTTTGTCCGTTACGAAACGATAGCCATCCTGTTACTCCCACCACAGCGAAAATTTGTATGACAAATGGCACAATGATGACGATTCGGAGAGGAATTTTTCCAGACAATTTAGAAATTAAGCGATTGAGAGAATTGATGAGCATTTTAGTAAATTTGAAATTTGAAATTGTAAAAAAGAAGAACATACTTATCGTCATCAAACGATTGTGGTTTAGGGAATGTGATTAATTATAGGTGATTTTTGCTGAGTGGCTTAATTTTTAACATTAACTAAGCACTAAGAAATGAGGTTTTAATAACTTTTGAAATTTGAACCACCAAACCTGACAGGTTTTTAAAACCTGTCAGGTTTAGTTTCAGGAAATATTATGGACGCTGCGTCCAAATTATTTTGTGCGATTTACAAATTCTTAAAATTCTCCGTGAGAAGCATTTTCCATAATAGTAAGGATTGTATTTCTTACTTTGATTGCATTTTCTTTCAATTCTGGTGGTAATTCTTTACCACCATGAATCATGAAATCGAGATTCATAGAATATAACCACAATTTACCTTCCTTATCCTCAACGATAGAAATACGACAAGGCATAAAAGCGGTATAAGCATTATTGTAATCAGCCATTTGTATGCCTACACGCACATCGCAAAAAGACATGAAGTTCACATAACGATAAGGTTTGCCAGTAACTGCTTCAGCTTGTTTATAAAAGGGTGATTCACCGACAAATAAAAAGTTACGATCTGTCGCTAAGCTTGTTAATGATTCTTTTACTTCATCAACACTTAATCCTTCATCAACTGGAAAAGACCATACCATTGCATCACCGGGATCTTTGGTTTTGATGAATTTTTGGAAAAAGTCCTTGTAAACATCCATTGCTTTAGGATCAAGTTGTGATGGCAATGCTTTGATATCGCTAAAACTGACTCCAAACTCTGAAAGCATACCATTGACTTTAGTATAACCAATGCCCACACCGACGAGAGCAACTAAACCAATAATTGCTAGAAGGTTTATTATTAACCTCACTAAATATTCTCCTTATATGTTAAGTTATTAAGTAGGTACAAAAAAAATTTTAACTTTTTGGGAATCCAAATAAAGCTCTGGCTGTGTTTGAATTTCATCTACACAGGAGAAAAGTGTTAAAAGATTTATGTGTATATTTTACACAGATTGAGGCAAATTTTTTTGCCCCAATCACAATTTGCGCTTTTGTAATAAAAATATTTACTATAGACTTTCAGAAAAATTGAAGTTATCAGACCTGCCAGGTTTTAAAAACCTGGCAGGTCTTAAGGCCAAAATATTTATCTGAAATTGGCAACGATAAATCGTTCCATGTATAAAGCAGCAAAACTATCAAATAAGAAAGTCCCGTATTCTCTAGGTTTTGTTTTTTGCTGATGATAAAAGCTATATAAATCTGTAGCTTTACTCAGCACGGGAACAAACTTAACTTTTTTAATGAGGTAAAAAGTTTAAGTTATGCCCGTGTACAGTATTATTCAATAAGATTTCTCTTATTGTTTTCATTACAAAAAAAAGCTTACTTAATTAAAAAAAGCTTAATTTATGGTAGCACTTTAAATGTATCTCATATTTTCCTTTTGTCTAAAATACATAACCTCTTTATCTAAAGAGGGGATTTAGAGGTGGTTGTTTTTTATCAAATCGAAAAATGCTAGAGTTACTTAAAATTTTAAATTTCATTAATCACGTAAATTTTAATACGAACCAATGAAGGGGTGGTGAAATATAAATAGCCAATTAGGATACAATTATGTTCTTAGTAAATCAATAGCTATTTTACGATGGATAAAAAAAGAGGTTAAAGACAA
Source organism: Candidatus Parabeggiatoa sp. HSG14 (assembly GCA_030378085.1). GTDB lineage: Bacteria > Pseudomonadota > Gammaproteobacteria > Beggiatoales > Beggiatoaceae > Parabeggiatoa. The sequence continues at coordinate 4,678 of JAUCGK010000050.1, read as the reverse complement.
ATGGTAAATACCTTATTTAAAAGTGATTTATTAGAAGTGTGTGAGCAACTTAACAGTTGGGAGACAGTTGATTGGGGAATTTAAACAACATTATTTAACAGAAATTTTTGTGTATTTTGAGGGATATTTAAAGGAGTATATAGAGATAATTTTGTATGTAATTTTTATTCAGTTATATTTATTAATACCTTCGCCAATTAAAAAATTAACAACAATTGTTTCAAAAATGAGATACGATTTCCCAAAACAATAAATTCTAGTATTGGCGAAAGGTATTGTTTATGATGGGTATTTTATAAAACACTGTGGGTTATTTATTGAGAATTTCTCAAAATCCGATATAAACCAAAGCAAAAATAATATTTATTCAGTTAATTATCTATTCAAAATAGAAATTTGATTGATAATTAAACTACATTTCCATCAAACAAAATGACTGTGAATAATTCGGTGATATGCTACAAGGCTTCATTGAAGCTCAGCTCCAACTCATTACCAAATTATTTCTAGAAAATAATTATTTTGAATGACTATTAGGTGTCATTATGCCCATATCTCTTTCTTTATTTCTAAAGATTTATCAGGTTGATAAGCAAAAGTGACATGAAGTGCAATACCTGCTTTCTTTTTTCCAGGCGCAGTCATTGTTCGGACAAATTGTTTCATTTCTTGTATCAGTTGCCCTTTTGGTTTAGCATCAAGCAAAAAACTGTCTTCTTGTAAGCTTGATAATTCAACTTGAATAGCAGTATCTGCAAATTGGAATAATGCAAATCCATCAGGATAACTTATATATTTCACCTCAGAAGTGACTGGTTTTTCAAACATTCTATCAAAGTCTTTTATATTAACAGGAAACAATTGTGTCCAAACAGCTATGCTTAATAATTTTTTTTGGTCATCAAACACTTTTTTAGCATAGAGTAATACGTAGCACTCAATAAATTTGACGTAGTCAAATTCATAAAAACTATATTCCACCTTGTTTAAAAGACAAAATGGATAATCACCTGAGGTAATCACATCTAGCATTACTCCAACTTGAAGAATTTTTCCATCACTGACTGCATCAAGAAGTTCCCTTGTTTCGTCTTCTATCTTTTTTTCCCTGTATTTAATATCTTCACTCACCATCTTTTGTGCATGGATCAAAGATAGTCTAGGTAACTCCCGTGAAGTCGCATGTCCGAATGTTAGAAGTGTTTCCATCGTTGATTCCATCTGCTTTTTTAAGTTTGACGGCAACATGGTACTTAATTCCTTAGTTTTGTTCTCAGAAAGTCCTGTATGCTTAGCCATACTTGCTATTTCTTCCGCAGATAGAGTCTTTGCGCTGAAAAGCACTTTCAAAAATTCTAATTGTTTATTTGGAACCGCAGGTGTAGTTGTATACGTTTGTATTGCTTTGTGAGTAGCCGAAAGATTCAGTGCTTGCTCAAAAGCCTGTTTATGCAATGAAACAATAACAGACTTTGGAAGCACTCTCCTGATAGTTGTTTGTCTACGTTCATCAGCAAGTGCGGCTCCTATTTCTTCAGTGGATATTGGAACTGGTGATTTAAGCATGGAACCAACCTCATATTTTACAGAAATAGTAATTTTTGGTCTAATATGTAGGTTAACAAAAATTTTTTAACATTTTTAACCGTTTAAAACGCATAATTTCTTCAAGAAATTGAATTTTTCACAGTTAAAAAATGCCTACCTACTTATGTGCTTCAGGTTGCTAAAAAAGAAATAAGCGAAACGAGGAACAAAAAGATTTTTCCTCAAGGAATCTAAACTTTCATTTAGCAGTCAGTACATCAATGAGGAATCCAAACTTTCGTTTGGCATCGAAAGATAAATTTTGAATTTCGATTGAAATCATCATAAAAATATCAATTCAAATTAAATATTAGTGTGTGTTTATATTTTGTTTTTGGAAGAGACTCAAAATTTAGACAAAAAATATAAATTTTTTAAGCAAAAAATATTCCAATTAATTATTTATTTGAAATATATATTGAGCTATAAACGAAGAAAAACGCTAATGGTAGGAGTATTTATTCAAGCTTGAAATACCTAGAAATTTTTGACGAAGGTATTTGGCAATTGGTAATAGTTTATTTATTGCAGTGTTTGTCTGTATGTTTAATAATATTTTTTGTTTTTAAAATCATACAAATAACACTACCCTGATGACCATTTCTAACCGTTAATACAGTGAAGTTTCAGTTTCCAAAACACTTTTTCAATTAAGGAAATTGTCGCTCTCTTGCACTAGGTTATTCGGAAAATTGACAGAAAGTATTTATTTGGGGGAGCGGTGAATTCTATAAAGATTTATTATCTACTACGAAAAACAATTTAAATCAAATAGTTAAATGCTTCTTTATAACGATAAGTACTTAGCGTGAGAACATATTTAATTCTTCGTTGGAGTTGGCTGAAAATTCTGGTGACTTCTAAAAAATTTAGTGACTTCTAAAAAATTTTAAGTTATGCCTACAAGCAGTATAACTCCCGAAAAATTGACACGCTACCGTCAAGAATATGACATCACTTATAGTTTCAATTCGTAGTGTTTCCCAACTTTGATAAATTGTTCGTGATGTATTTGGGGGATTTTAGTGGCATGCCTTAAAAAAACACTTTGGTTAACAAAATTTATATTCACTTTAGACGAATTATTGACACTTGTTGTAGTATTTCCCAATTGAATGAAGTACAACCGCTTTGAATTAAGGAGGGAACTTGTACTTGATGCAATCGGGAAACATTATAACCCCTATAATCTTAAGTAAAATCTGGCATCTTTCAATGATCCCGAAAAGTAGTTGACAGTTTGGGGATTGTCAAATTTTGAACATAGTTGTCCCTAAGGATGCAAAACATTGGTATTTTATTTTTTGGGAATTACCTTATAATCGCTTTACTGATAAATATCCTTCTGACTTTCAAAGTGTTTTATAAAAGTTTTGGATTGATATGAATTTTTAATCACCTTTTTCCACAATTTCAATTTCTTTTGCTGTCAAGTCATATAAAGTGTAGACGAGTTGATTTATTTGTTTATCAGTGGCTTTGATGCGACGTTCTAAAACGGTTTGTGTTTGGATATCGTTGTCAGTTCTCCGTTTTTTGTTGAGTGTTAGCATTTGTTCAGCCAGTTTTACTATTTTGTCATGGTTGGCTTTGTCGGTTGGATTGTTAAAATCAATAAGACGAATTGGAAAATTCTTCAAATAGACATAACTTGGTTCGTAAAAATTGCCTCGCAACTTTGGCAGTATGAACCGGAATAAGAAAAAACTGACTGAACTATTTAAAATCCCAAGTAGATATTCATCAGCAATTGGAATAATGAAACATTTCTGATTGGCATAATAACCCTCTTTATCAAAAGAGAATTCTGGGCGTTGGCAAATGTTTGGATAAATAATCTTGGTTTTTTTAAACTCATCGTAGTAATCACAACCACGCAATTCCCACCAATATTCCCCCTGATCATAACGTTTTTGAGCATTTTTAGAAAACATTTGCAAATGGGTGGCTATGCTTGGATAGTTACGTTTTAACCATGCCCAGGCATTTTTAGTGCTTTGTGATTTTAATCTTGTCCATCCTTTGGGTATTAAAATTAAATAACGCTCAATTGAGAGTGATTGATAACGTTTAATATCTCTGCCCAATAAAAACGGCTTAATCAATTCCTCACTTTTAGCATCACAGGCAATTAACTTATCTCGCGTTTTGGTATCAATCACAAAGGCTTTATTAAATCCGGTTTTAATACCATAAAAAATTTTCCCATTGACATATTCACTCAACGGTACGCCTTTGTTGTGCAGTTTCTCTAAAAGTGCTTGCGTTTTTTTGTTAGCTAATGACCAACTTTTATCATTTAGTGATGCTACTTGGATGGTATAAGCATTTTTCGCTACTTCGATTTTTAAGTCCTCAAAATCCAGCGTTTTGATTTGCACTACTTGAAATGTAGATTGAGGAAAAGCTCTCTGAATCCTTAAAATACATGGATAAGTCGTGGCTTGTTGAAAAACGGGTAAATCTCCAAAATCCACAATTTCTATTAAGCATTGTTGTTTAAGCCATTGGCGTAATGGTTGAGCATAATTGGCTCGCATCCATTTATTGGCGACAATGATACCAAATTGCCCATTTTCATTTAGTAGAGCAATCCCTTTTTCGATGAAATAGACATATAAATCAGCAACACCATGATAGGTACGATAATGGTTTTGAAAATAATTCTTTGATTCACTTAGCAATTCTTGCCGTACATAAGGCGGATTTCCAATCACTGCATCAAAGCCGCCTGCTTGCATCGCCTCGGCAAATTCGTTTTTCCAATCGAAAGCATTTACCCGATACTGGGTTTCTTCATCTATTAATTCTAATTGTTTTTCTTGATAAAACTCATCTCCAATCAATGAATTACCACATTTTATGTTGCTATCTATATCCGGCAATACTCGTTCTTTTAATAAAGAAAGTTGCGAAATGACGCTTTGTTCGTCTTCTAAGACTTTTAGCAGTAATGAGAGTTTAGTGACTTCTACCGCTTGGAAATCGATATCGACTCCGTAAATGTTGTTCAACAAAATACGCTTGCGCTCTTCAACTGTTAATTTCCAAGTTTTGCCGATAGCTTGATAAAGACGCGGGTTTTTACCTT
>JAUCGK010000357.1 GCA_030378085.1 Candidatus Parabeggiatoa sp. HSG14 | reverse complement strand
GGTGTATTCCCATTTTACAGGACAATAAATGCTATACTTCAAAAAAATTAAAGCAAGGAAACCATTTTTTTATTTGTTAAAATATTTAATACTTAATATACAATGACAAGCATAAACATTATTTTAGTGATTAATACAGCCATTGCATTTGCTGGCGTGGGTTACGCTTTTTTGAGAGAGAAGCCCAGTGCTTTTCTTAAGAAACCTTCAGGCTTATTATCACCCGTGAGTTATCTCATTTTTTGGCCTTATTTTATATTAAATACTCTTGCATTTAGCCTATTTCGTTTATTTTCTCAAGAAAACACAATTGATGAAATCGTCCCTAATTTATACATGGGATACAAACTTTGGACTATAGATTATAAACGATTTATGTCTTTGAATATTAAGAGTACACTGGATTTGACTTCAGAATTTGGAGAAGTTGGCTTTATTCGGACTAGACAAAATTATTTGTGTATGCCACTCTTAGACACAAAAGCTCCAACACTCAATCAGTTAGAAGAAGCAGTGTCATGGATAACTTTACGTTTATTAGAAGGCCCAGTTTTTGTCCATTGTGCATTAGGGCATGGACGCAGTGGGACAATAATTGCGGGATTTCTTATTAAACATGGTATAGTGAAAGATGTTAAGGATGCTATTCAGTTTATCAAGACAAAAAGGCCAGGTGTTGGTTTGCATCCTAAACAACTACACATTTTAGAGCAGTTTGCGAAATGTTGTATTTAAATCTTATTTCGCTAAACTTAAATAATGAAGAAACGTTAATATGACATAAAAAAAGGAGTATGAAACGTTAAAATGTACAACTTTGTATAACTTTTTAGGAGCAGATTATCATGCCAGAAAGTAAACAAATAGTGGAAAGAGAACATCCCAGACAACATACCCATTTACCTGTAGAAATATGGGAAATAGAAAAATGGCAAAAGATTTCTCACCCTATACATAACATGGAATATTTAGAAGATGTCAGCTTGGGGGGTATAAGGTTTAAATCTAGTGAACATTGGAATGAAGGTTCAAAGATTAAAGTGTGTGTTCAGGTAAAGCCACTCACTAAGCGTTTTGGGGAAGTGGTTTGGTGTCATAAAATTGGAAAATGCTTTGATGTTGGGGTTAAATTTATCTCTGATTCTTCTATAAAAGATATGAAAGATGTGATAGACGAGATAAAGTGGATTGAAATTTGTAATGAAGCGATTATCGCAATAATTGAGGAATATGCAAATGAAGATTATACCATGTAAAATATATTAGTATAATAAAACTCACATTTTAAATACAAAATTCTGAAGTTTAAGGTATTTTAATTTTAATGAGGAGATTCCTTTTTTTCTTTATTTTAGGCCTGAAGGTTTAATCGGCTAGAATTTTGGAGGCTCTTTGGTAATTTGTGTAACATCAATTTGCAATAAAAACAGTATGTTGTAAATAACCGAAACAAATGAGGGAATCATAACAGATATTGAGACATTTTTGATTTCACGGCTTTCCCAATTTTCCTTTCCAGAGGGAGAGTTGTACGCAGGTATAATTCATGCTGAACACTTGTTTCAACAGATATTTTTGGACAGGGAGGGAACATAAATATATACTTATTAATCAATGTATTACGATTAACGCAAATTACCAGGGAGCCATTTTGGATGTTGATTGGCTCGGATTACTGCAATAACCTCCAAGGAGTCTTCATCATCTTCGTTACTGTCTAAACGCACTCGCACTGCATTAGGTAATGCATTCAGTTTTTTAGCTGACCATTCTTTTAACCATTTTGAATCGTCTTTGATTCTTTCATCAACATACAAATATTCAAAAGAAGCCTGATAACCTTCTAATGTTACTGCCTCTTGTTTTTTTAGTTCTTCAGTTGGATTATTGGTAAGGGCGAGTACAATACGAATTTGTACTTCCGTTTCATCATCGTTAGGTAACAATTGCCACGCAGTTAAACCGGGTTGTCGTCCTGGTGATACAGTTGACACCCAAGTCATTTGTTCTTCATCACCCTCAAAAAATATATATGTATTGTTATTGTCGTCTTTATAAATATGTGGAAAAGCACCTTGGAGTGCCCGTTCAATCTGTAACAAAAGCAATATTTTATCTATACTTTCTTCAAGACGATTACCCGTTCGCGTCCACTCTGTGAGTACAGTGTTCATACCCATTGCCAACATCAACATAACAAGGGTAGATAAAGAGAGGGCAATCAATAGCTCTAAGAGTGTAAAAGCAGATTGTGTAGAACGTTTAAATAACAAAATTTTATCCATTTTTTCTCGTTCCCACGCGCCAGCGTGGGAATTTCTTAGCAACGCGCCAGCGTTGCGGCCTGTACGGGACGCTGGCGCATCCAGACTGGGTTCCCACGCAGGCGTGTGGGAACCAGAAAAAACCTATCAGGTTTGGACATCTTAACGCACAGTATCTAATTTTATCAAACGCACACTTTTTAATTCTATCCCAGTTTCATCATCACGCAATATATAAGGTTGTAATGCTAACCGCATAAGGCGCGTTTGTCTTTCTGGTTTTTCTAAGGGTTCTTCATCAAAAACCTTCTCTAAATCTTTTTCATATCGTTTTGGCAATTCTGGATAATCGGGTTCTTCAAGTACTTGAGCGACATTAATGGCAGAACGTAAAAATACAGTGCGTTCAATATCATTAGCGGCTTTAAAAGCTAAGCGTTTACTCCCCGCCAATAAACTAAACACTGTCCCCAAAACCATACCAACTATAGTCATTGCAATAAGGACCTCAAGTAACGTAAATCCAGTATGTTTACTTGTTTTCATCATTATCCTCAAAAATATCTGACTTAATTTTGCCAGTAATAGGATTCACCGTAATTTTAGCTTTATAGTCTAAATGCGTAAAAATGATTTCACCGCCACTACTCCCGCCTTCCGGATAAAAAGTAATTTTACAATCCGCTTTTTCATTATCGCGGAGTTCACCGCCACACTGTAAATTGACACCGCGACTCACCCATTCTCCTGAATCGTGTTTTTTCGTTGGTTTATCAGTCGTTTTTGCATCGAACCCCTCTTTTTTATTCGGATCAAAAATGGCAACTTTACCTTCTACAATAGCGGAACGACGTTTATACTTCAGCATTGCCATTGTGTCACGCACCTGTGCTTTGAGAACAGCGGATTGACTTGTACTGAGATTTGGAATAACCAAAACCATTGCCATACCAAGAATTGCCAAAACAACAAGCATTTCCAATAAAGAGAATCCTCGAAAATTTCGCCCTTTAAAAAAAGGGAGATTGAAATTTTTCACTTAGCTATCAGTTTGCCAACTAACAACATCAGCATTATCGCCTTCCCCACCCTCTTGCCCATCAGCACCAAAGGAATAAAGGTCATAATCGCGCCCATTTTGCCCAGGTTTCCGATATTGGTAGTCATTACCCCAAGGATCTTTCGGTAAACCCTTTCCCTTTTTTAAATACCCCTGCCACTTTGGATTATTTGAGGTGTTTTTAATCAAACCCTCTAAACTGTTTGGATATTTAAACATATCTAAACGATAGCTATCTAAAGCGGTTTCTAGTCCTTTGATTTGTGTTGCAGCTGTAGTTCTTTGAGATACGCCTAATTTATCCCAAAGAGCAGGACCAACTATTGCTGCTAACATGCCAAGAATAACCATCACAATCAAAAGTTCCATCAAACTAAACCCTTGTTGTTTTCTATACTTTCTCTTCAACATAATAAAACGTTCCTCATTTGTAGATGTTATAGTGTTTCCCGATTGGATAAAGTACAACCTTCCCTAAATCCCCTCCTTAAATTGAGGAGGGGGCTTGTACCAGACGCAATCTGGAAACGCTATAAAAACGGGT